>NZ_JBPXMD010000011.1:0-297027 GCF_051918855.1 Streptosporangium sp. H16 | reverse complement strand
GATCGCGGCACCGAAGTATCGCCCGCTCTGCTGGGCCGCCGCGCCGAGCGTGGACGCGGCGGCACCGGCGGAAGCGGCACCGGCGGAGACCTGGCCGGTCACCGCCGTGAGCGTGCCGAGCACGAGGGTGCCGAGTGCGCCGGCGACCAGTGCCCGGCGAAGACCCCCGAGGGGTCGTCGGGTGCCGGGCGGGGGTATGGCGTTTGTGCCCATGCCTGAGCCTCCATAACTGCGTCACGGGAAAGCGGAAACGCGGGGGACGGCCCCGCGAACTCGACGCCGCGCCCATTGCCGGGGAGGCACACCACGCGGGGCGTCGCAGACGACGGCCCTGCTGCGTACCACCGGCCCGGCCGTAGGAGGACGCCTTGGGGACTCAGTGTGGAAACCTCCCCGAAATACGTCAAGGCGGCCCAGAAACTTTCGGATTTCCTAATGAGGCATGCGGACTCGGTATATGTTCCAACCTTTGTCCCTGCCTCCTGAAACCTTGCGGGATCATCGCGCCGGGGAGAGTCATGGCCGATGTAAGTTTCAGCACCGTGCACGCACCGATCAGAGGGTGGGAATCCCCGACGGCACCGGATGGGCCGTGCTCGGCCGCACGCACCCTCGGCGTCCCGGGCGCCGGAGCCCTGACGGCACCCGCGGCCTCACAGCGGGTCGGGAGAGGCGGGCCTGGACAGGCGGCGGGTCAGGAGCGGCGGGTGCCGGCGAGCAGCCGTTCGCAGGAGTCGAGCAGGCGCTGCCGCAGCGGCCTCGCCCGCTCGGCGAACCCCCGCTGCTCGGCGGCGTACTCGGCCCGTCCCTCGGGCGTCTCGATCCGGATCGCCCGTTGACCGAGCGAGCTCAGGTCGTACGGGCTGGCTCGCATGTCCACGGCGCGGATGTCGCGGGCCAGCGTGAAACAGTCGGCGACCAGCTCACCGCTCACCAGCGGCGACAACTTGTACGCCCACTTGTACAGGTCCATATTGGCGTGTAGGCAACCCGGCTGCTCCAGCTCCGGCTGCCGCTCGCGCGTCGGCTGCAGCACGTTGAGCGGGCGCGCCTCGGGGGTGAAGAAGCGGAACGCGTCGAAATGGCCGCACCGCACCCCCCGCTGCTCCACCACCTCCGCGATCTCCTCCCCGCTGAGCCGCAGCGGCCAGGCCTCATGCCGCACCTCCTCGGCCTTGTAGACCATCGCCCACTCATGCAGGCCGAAGCAGCCGAAATATCCCGGCCGTGCCGCGGTGGCGGCCAGCAGCCGCATGATCCACTCGATGGAGGACCCGCGCCTGTCCATCAGCGCCGCGGTGTCGAGCGTGGCCCCCTCCGGAGTGTCGAGGTAGTCGCGGCCGAAGTCGCGCGCCCCCCTCAAGATCACCCCGGCTCCCGGATGCCACTTCCGCAGCCGCGCCGGCCGGTGCCCGTAGTAGGTGAACAGGAAGTCCTCGATGGGATGGGCCTCGCCCCGCGCCCTGCGCGCCAGGTGCGGCTCCGCCCACACCTCGACCCGGCGCCGGTGGGCCTCCGCCCGCGCCCGCCACTCCTCCGGTTCCAGAACCTCCACCGCTGAATGGTACGCGCGGGCCGGCGGTGCCCTGCGGGCGGCCCGCACGCCCAACCCGGCACGGACGCACGGGGGTGGTCGTCACCCGGCACGGACGCGCGGGGTGACCTCCACCCGGCGCGACCTCGGGAAAATCCTCGCGCGTTCGCGGGAGGACTTTCGCGTCGCCTCCGGACCGGCCTCGACGGGTTCCCAGCTGGGAGAACGGCGTTCCGGCCGGGCGAAGGACCGGGGCCTCCTGGCCTCCGAACGAACTGGGCGCTTGACTGCACCTTTCTCCGGGCGTAAAAGTGCGAAAAGAGTTGGATAGCGCTTTCCCACCCTTCGTCCACGAGCGACGTGACGGGTCTGCTCGGCGTACTCCGCCGCAGGTCAGCCATGCCCAAGGCCCCCAGCCAGGGAGTTTTGGGCGGGCTCGCACGCCGCCCGACGGACATCGCTCGCCGGTGCCCCGGCGACGCCGGCGCGTGACCGCGGAACGCGGCACGCTCGCGTCGCCGGTTCGGTCCCGGCGCGAGGCCATGGCCGACCGGGCCGGGAGCACGGCCGGTCGGTACTGACGGAACTTGGAGGTTCCACGGTGCGAAGAAGGAAAGGGCTCGGCGGCTCGCCGTTCACCGCGCTCGCGACGAGTCTCGCTCTCGCGGTGATCGGGGCGCTGGTGCTCGTGGCGATGCCCAGCGCGCTCGCCGCGTCGTTGTTCGGCGACGACTTCGAGGACGGCAACTCCAACGGCTGGTCGAAGTCCGGGGGAAGCTGGTCGGTGGTGGCCGACGGCTCCCGGGCGTACCGGCAGTCCGGGACCGGCGCGGACGCCAGGACGGTGGCCGGCACCGGCTGGTCGGACCAGGCGGTGCAGGCGCGGGTGAAGCCGATCGCGTTCAACGGCGGCGGGCGCTACGTCGCGGTGCTGGCCAGGGCGCAGAGCACCGGCAACTACTACTTCCTCGGGTTGAGCAACTCGGGCTCGGTCGTCCTGGGCAAGCGGACCGGCGGCGCCCCCACGACCCTCGGCTCGGCCGCGGCGACGGTGACCCCGGGCACCTGGTACACCCTCAGGCTCGAGGCGTTCGGCACGACGCTGCGCGGCTTCGTGAACAACGTGGAGGTCGTCTCGGCGGCCGACTCCACCTTCTCCTCCGGCAAGGTGGGCCTCGCCGGTTACTACGCGAGCGCCTCGTTCGACGACGTGCTGGTGACCGACACCGGCGGGCCGAGCGAGCCGCCGGTCACGCCCACGGTCACACCCACCGTGTCACCGCCCCCGGGCACCTGCCCCACCTCCGGAACGCCCGTCGGGTTCGCCTCGGTGAACGCCTGGGGCCGGAACGGGACCACGGGCGGGGCGGGCGGACCGACCGTCGAGGTCGACACCGCGAGCGAGCTGATCTCCGCGATCGGACAGAGCGGGCCGCTGAACATCTGCGTACGCGGGATGATCACGGTTCCGGCCGGGATGCACAACGTGACCTCGAACAAGACGATCGTGGGCATCGGCTCCGGTGGCGGCATCAGCGGCGGCGGGCTCAACATCGGCCTCCCCGCGGACAACGCGATCACCTCGCCGCCCGCGAACGCCGTGAACAACATCATCATCCGCAACCTGACGTTCCGGAACGCCAGCGACGACTCGATCAACGTGCAGATGTTCTCCCACCATGTCTGGATCGACCACAACGACCTGGCCGACGGGTACGACGGGCTCATCGACATCAAGCGCGGCTCGTCGTACGTCACCGTGTCGTGGAACCACACGCACGACCACACCAAGAACATGCTGCTCGGCCACGACGACGGCAACAGCGCGCAGGACGTCGGCCGGCTGAAGGTCACCTACCACCACAACTGGTTCGACCGGACCCCGCAGCGCAACCCGCGGGTGCGGTTCGGTGAGCCGGTGCACGTGTTCAACAACTACTACGTCTACAACACCGACGCCGGGGTGGTCTGCCAGCTGAACGCCGGTTGCCTGGTCGAGGGCAACTACTTCGAGAGGGTCGAGGTCCCGGTGACGAACACCTACTCCGGTACCGCCGGCAGGTGCGTCGCGCGGAACAACGTGCTCGACGCCTCAGATCCGCCCGAGTGCAGCGGCAGCGTGCAGGAGGCGAGCTCGTACTACGGCTACACCCTGGACGACCCGAACTCCGTGAAGGCGATCGTCAGCGCGGGGGCCGGGGTCGGCAAGATCGGCGGCTGATTCCCCGGGGATGTCCCGGGATCCCGTGAAGTCCTTCGGACCGGGTCCCGGCGGGCGGCTCGCCCGAGCGCCCGCCGGGACCCGCGGCGCCTTCCGCTCTCCACGCCTGAGGATCGGCACGCCTGAGAGCCAACACCTGGGGTCTCCCACTAATCGAGGCGTACGGTGACCGTGTTCGAGCCGCCGCCCCGGCCCGCCAGACGTCCGAAGGTGAGCGTGAGGCCCGCACCGGTCGTGGCGCTCGCCAGGAGGGGATGCCCGCGGAGCACCTCGGTCACCGGCCGGTTCCAGGTGACGGTCAGCTCGTCCAGGTCGCGCCGGGGATCCGACACGGTCAGCGTGGCCGTACCGTCGCCGCCCTCCCTGACGAGGACCGCGCACGGGGCGGAGGCGGCGAGGTCCCCGGCGGCTCCGTCGTTCCAGAAGTTGACGGCGGTGATCCCGAGTGACGGTACCCGGACGCCCTGCTGCCGGGTGGTGTTGGCGAGCACGCGCGCCCAGCCTGGGTCGGCGGCGCGGGCCCGGGTCTCCGCGAGGCTCGCGCCCGGCAGCAGCAGGTAGACGTAGCCCGCCGAGACGGGATCGACACCGTGGTCGAGCCAGAGGGTCACGTAGCTCCGGGTCACCGGGTCCCGTCCGCCGGCGCGTTCCTCGCGCAGCGTGCGCAGGCGGGTGCCGCAGGGCAGGACGTAGCCGCCGTGTCCCTCCAGGTGCGCCCAGCCCTTCCCGTCGTCCACGGTGAGAACCGCGTCGGTCCTGCGGTTGTCCACGATGGTCTCGACGGGTACGCCGTCCTCGGCGGTGATCCCGGCACCGAGGCAGACCACCGCGTCGTCGAGGAAGAACCACGACTTGAAGGCGTCCAGGGTGCTGTCGATGCCGTTCAGGTGCTGGCCGACCGTCGCGTACACGCCGTCGGTGGCGCCACCCACCCAGCGGCCCGGCGGACAGGTGTCGCCCCACGCCTCACCGGCGCCGTCGGCCAGCCGCCGGGTGGAGACGGTCGTGCCCGGCAGGCGGTAGGGGTCGACGGTGGTCCAGAAGGAGTCGGAGTACTGGTCGCCGTGGCCGCCGGCCCACCAGTAGAGCATCCCCGAGCCGGTGTGCCAGCCGCGGAGGTTCTCGCCGTTGCCGTGCTCGTAGTGGCCGACGCGGTGGGAGGCCATGCTGAGGCCCGCGCACCAGCCCGGCCCGCGGTGCACGGCGCGGGCGCTCATCGCCAGCAGCCGGTGCCCGATGGGTTCCTCGGCCGCGGGGACGGCGTCGTCGTCCAGGATCGCGGCGAGGCGGGCGTGGAATCCCAGGTCGTCGTCCTCGGCCGCGTCGAGCATGGGCCGGTGGGTGTCCCGCAGCGCCCACCCCTTGACCATGCCCTGCCAGCGGGACCGCTCGGCGGCGGAGGCCGTCTCCCCCAGCAGCAGGATCGCGGAGGCGATCGCGCGCCCCCTCCGGTGGTCGCCGTACGGCTGCCTGCCGATCGCCCGGCCACTGACCAGGTCCATGCAGAAGCCGTCGTGGACGACCGGCGCGAACGTCCTCTCGACGCTGTCGAGAACAACCTGCCTGTTCGGGTCGGTGACCTCCCACGGCGAGCCGCGCAACACCGCGAACAGCGTCGCGAGACCGGACAGCAGCGTCGCTCCGTACGTGCCCTGGTAGGGGATGGTCGTGTGCTGGACGAAGGAGCCGTCCCGGTAGAACCCGTCGCCCTCGGAGACGTAGGGGAAGACCGGGGAGAGCGCGGAGACGGCCAGCGCGGCCTTCGCCGGGTCGGAGCCGAGGATGGCCCGCAGCAGTGTCACCACGCACAGGTCCACCCGGTTGGCCCCGGTGCTGGTCCCGCTGTAGTCGTCCAGGCGGCACTCGGGCAGGAAGTGGTCCACCGCCTCCCGCAGCGCCCCGCTCTGCCGCTCCGTCAGGTGCGGGCCGATCAGCAGGGCCGCGTCGAGGAGGTTCCTGGGGGTGCCGATCTGCCAGTACCACCAGTTGCCGACCTGGTCGGCGCCCGCGGCGTACACCCGCCGCCGATAGTGGTCGACGCCACCCGCGACGGCCGCGGCCAGGCTCGCGTCGCCGGTCAGGCCGGTCCCCGGCAGGGCGTACGCGCGGGCCATGGTCCGCAGCCGGGCCGGGGTGGCGCCGAGCGAGGGGAACGCCAGGTCGGGCCAGAGCGACGCGCCGGCCGGCGCCATGGCGTCCCGGTACCCAGCCGCCCTCCTCCCCAGCATCGCCAGCCGGGTCCGGTACGGCTCGGCCGTCGCGTCGAACCCCGACCCCGCCGTCACGTCCCGCCACCGGTGGCGCAGCGGGGCGAGGGGGTCGGCCGGCGCGCGCGGCGTGGTTTCCGGGTGCGTGGTTCCGATGCGCGCCTCCACATGCGCGGTCTCCGTATACGCGACCTGCGCCGGGATCAGCGCCCCCGTCGCGGCGACACCGCCGAGCTGAAGAAACGATCTCCGGGAATGTCGGTTCACGCCTAGATTGTCAGGTGGAAATCGTCCTCACCGCGGATACCACGCCGCATCGCTCCCGTGTGACCGTCCTCGGGGATCAGAGATCCACGTCGCGGGAGGCGACCACGCGGACCCCCTCGGGTTCGTGACCCGCCGGGGTGACCACGACCCGCCTTCCCTCGTCCTCGTAGCCGTGCTCGGTCAGCCACAGCAGGGTGTACGGGTCGAGCCAGCTGAAGTCGACCGGGGAGGCGGGCGAGAAGATGTCGTCGCCGGACGAGACGTCATCGGTGTCGCCTTCGACGATCGACAGGGTGTACGCGGTCATGGCAGCCTCCGGGCCGTGGTCTTCCTCGGAGAGGTCCATACCCCCGGGGACGACCGCACTCCCCTGACCTGGTGATACCCGCAGGCGCACGCCCTTGCCCGACCCGGCCTCCGCAATGACGGCGATGCGGGGAAGGCGCGGCCGTACCGGCCGGCGGCTGCCTGTAACGCACATCACACGAAAATACAACAAAAGCCACATAAGGTATGTAGCGGACAAATCTCCCTCGTGAAGGGCTTCCTCCCGGGGCGCGTAACGGCCGGTCGCGAAGAGCGGCTCGTCCCCGGCGGAGGCGAGTCCCTCCCCGATGTCGCCCGGAGGCCCCGCCTTCTCTCCGGGCCCCCTCTCCGGCGCGCCCGCCGGCCGACCGGAAGGTCATGCGGTGAACCAGGACGGCACCAGCCCCCACACCGACTTCGAGATCGACCTCACCCTTGAGGAGACTCGCCGCCGCGCCGCGGTCATCGCGGCGCTGGAGCCGGGCTGGGACCCGGTGGCGGTGATGCGGAGCGAGGAGGAGGCGTACGACCTCCTCTACTCCGGTCTCGACGAGCGGCAGCAGGAGACCTACGACATGCTCGTGGCCGCCGGCGTGCTCCCCCGGAGGAGGCCCGGCCGTGCTGCCACTTGATCCACACGCCGACCTCGGGCGCAGGGCATGGGTGCCCTGTCCCGCCTGCCGGGACCACCGCGACTGCGACGACTGCCTCGGCGGGCGCAACTGCGGGGAGCACTGGCGCTATCTCCTGGCCAACACCGGGAGCCTGCTGCACCTGCAGTGCCCGGGGTGCGCCCACCTGTGGAACCACGAGACGGGTTTCGGCGCGGGCGGCGGAGCCACGCCCCGCTGACTTCCCGAAGGCGCCGGCCCACCGAAGGCGCCGAGCGGACGGCAGGCCACGCCCCGCAGAAAGCGCCGAGCGGGCGAGAGGTCACCCCGTCGACCCGCCGAAGGCGCCGACCGGACGAGGCCGGGCGAGGCCGGGCGGGGATCGCCCCGGACGCCCCGCGGCCCCTGGACGGCGACGTACCCGTTCTTCCTCGTCCCGGGCGATCGCGTGCCCGCGCGTCCCGCCGGGCGGCCCCCGAGGGCGGAAGGCCGCCGCCCGCGCACCCCTGGAAAAGCGGGGGTTCCAATTACCCGAACGCGGGCCGGGAGCCGAACCACCAAACAGAGGAAACGCATACATATCAAGTTGCTATGACGGCTTGCACCAATCAGAAGTGGGAAACGGTACCGCGATCTTCCCGTGCGCGACGAGAGCGCGGACGGGCGCCGGAAAACCGAACAGGAGGCGAACGCCCGGCCCGCGTCAGGGAAATGGCAGCTCAACAAGAAACGTGAAGGATCATCCGAAACCCCGGTAAGGCCGCACTTCTCTAGAGAGCCGGTGGCACGGTCCACCCGAAGGATGGCAGCAGGTGGGGGCATTGCCGGTTTCGGACGGGCCATATATCCACTTAGGTGTTATTTATAATCCAATAACCATAAGTGGCAATTACTGAGCCCTTTACCTTCCAAATAGATCACGGTCAGTCTAATATTTGGACCTATGTCATGGCGTGCATCAGATTTCCCAGATGGACAGGCTGGGTCCTCTGGCCGTGGCAGTGGTTCCTCTAGGCACGATTCCGAACACGCATCCGACTGGCATCCCGAACGCCTCCTGTCATTCGATTGGCGGAAGGTTATTCTGTTCACGGCCGTGTTAGCGATCATCGCCGTGGCGGTGTTCTGGCTCGCGACCAGAGCGCCCTCCGGTTCGTCCCTGGCGGCGAACCCCACCCCCGACCCTTCGGACACCGGCTGGGAGAAGGCTCCTTCCTCGCCTTCACCGACGCCTACCCCCGCCCGCTCCACTCCCAAATCGACCCCGAAACCCGCCGGAAGCGGCACGGCCAAGTCCCCCCGTCCCGAGGCTACCCCCACGAAGCGGCCACGGACCGAGACCAGAACCACCCCGCCGCCCGCCGACCCGCCGGCCGGATCCCGCTCGCCCCAGCTCACCGCCAAGGAGGCGTACGGCATCCACGGCCGCTACCAGCGGGGGTTGTCGGTGGCCCAGGCCAGGAAGGACCAGGCGGCCATGGCGAAGCTGGAGCACGGGCTCGCGCTGGAGATGACGAGGGCGGGTTTCAAGACCGCCGAGATGCAGGGAACCTCACTCGCGACGGGGATATGGCCCAACCCCCAGGTGTGGATCCCGCGTCACGTGGAGGGCGCCGCCGACTGGTTCGTGGCGGTCTCGTACGAGCCCGGCGTCGCGCGGATCGTCGACGTGATGAGCTCGGCCCCCGGCGGCTGGCGGCTCGTCGCCTCGGCCGCCGACACGCGCGCCACCCCGGCGCGGTTCCCCAAGATAGCGACCGACGGCGAGGGGTACGCGACGAGCCTCCCGGAGAACGCCACCGGGCTGAGCTCGACCCCTCGCCAGATCGCCCGCGCGCATCTGGCGAGCCTGGAGAACGCCGAGGTCGACCCGCGGTTCGACGAGGGGCCGTGGACCAGCGAGACCGCGCTGTTCTGGCAGCGGGAACGCGTCCGGCTGGAGCAGGCCGACTGGAAGATCACGCTGTCGTACCGGCTTGAGGGACCGGTACGCGCGCTCAGGACCAGTGACGGGGGCGCTCTGGTCTGGTACGGAGCCCGATCCACCGAGCTCCGCGAGGCGGTGCGGGAAGGGGCGAAGGTCAAGCTGAAGGGCTCGGCCGCCGTCCGCACCCGCAACAAGGCCTTCGCCCACTCGGTGAGCGCCACATACGGCCGCATGTATGTGACACATGTCCCCCCCGCCGGCTCGAACGAGCCCGCTCGCGTGCTGGGCGAGTGGAGCGACGTCCTGGAGAGCCACGGCGACTGACGTTTTCACCGGAAGAAAAGGAACATTCTAATGACACCCTCACGTAAGCCATCGCGCGCGACGGTGATCACTGCGAGTGTCGCGATCGGTGTCTTCGGCGCCGGCGCCGGGCTGGGAACCGTCATCGCCATGCGCCCCGATCCCGGCGAAGGGCAGGTGATGCGGCTGGCCGCGGGCACGTACCTCCTCGACGACCAGGCGGGAGCCTGGACGTCGAGCGCGGCACCCGGCGGCGACCAGCCGCTCCCGCTCTCCGGCGCCGACGCGGGCAGCACGATCGCGGACGGCGCCAGGCGGGCCGCCGCCGCCGGGGACCAGCGGGTCTGCCTCACCGCCACCACCGACGGGCACGCGCTCGGGGGCTCCGCCGAGGGCTGTGTCGCCCTCCCCGTCCTGGGCGTGGCAGCCGCCGCGGCGGCGCCCCTCCAGCGGCCGGGAAACCCCAAGAGCACGCCGACCCCGCCTTCGGCCCCCAAGACGACCGCGCCGACGAAACCCGCGACGCCCAAGAAGGCCGACCCGCCGCCCAAGCCCGACCCGGCACCGGTGCAGCCCGCTCCCAACCCCGGGCCGGTGCAACCTCCCGCTCAGCCCCCGCCGGCGAACAACCAGCCCGTCCAGCCTCCCCCTCCACCGCCTCCGACCCCGACGAAGAAGATCAGCGGCAACATCTCGGAGAGCGAGAACGAGAGCGGCAGCGTCATCCAGCGCCCCGTGGAGAAGAAGGTCGAGCTTGTCACGCCGCCCAAGCCGGCTCCCGAGTCCGGCGGGACGAGGTCCTCTGGCCCGTCGCGGCCGTCGCAGTCCAACGGGGGAAACGGGCGGTCGCAGCCCCCGGCCACCAACGGCGACAGGCAGCAGCAGCCTCCAGCCACCAACGGCGACAGGCAGCAGCAGCCTCCAGCCACCAACGGTGACAGGCAGCAGCCCCGGCCCACCGGCGGTCTCAAGCCCACGCAGCCCCAGCCCACCGGCGGGAACAGGCAGCAGCCCCAGCCCACCGGTGACGTCAGGCCCCCGCAGCCCGGGGACAACGCCAGGAACCCCCGGCCGACGGGCACCCTGAGGCCGGCGATCCGGTCGGGCCCCGGCCGGCCGCTCGTGCCCTCGGGCGAGGTCACCCTCCCCACGGCGCCTCCCGAGACCAGGCCGACCGGCGACGCGCCCTCGACGCCGCCGACCTCGGTGGCACCGACCGCGCGCGGCGGCAGCCAGGCTCCGGTCCAGCCGCCCGGTGGCCAGAGGCGCTCGCAGGCGCCCAACCCCTCGCGGACGCCTCCCCCGGCCGGACCTTCCCGGCCCGCGCAGCCGCAGCCGTCCGTCGGCCCCGGTGAGAACGCGTCGCAGGGTCCCGACGGGACCGTGCTCATGCCGGCCGACCCGCGGCTTCCCGGCGGCGGGCCCGACGGCGGCGTCTCGCTGCCGGTCTTCGAGAACCCCGAGCTCCTGCGGCGCGCCTACGAGGCCCTCGGGCTGGACAGGGGCATGCGCTACACGGACGAGAACGGCGTGTGGGACCTCAACATCGCCCCGCCGGGCACCCCGCCGTGCCGCAACTACACCACCGAGGAGATCCAGGCGCTCAGCGCGTCCCAGGGCCCGAGCCCGTCCTCGGGCGCCCAGGCGATGATCCCCCGCGACTCGTGCCTGTGGCCCGCCTTCATCCGCTGGCTCTACGCGGAGCCCGCGCCCGGTCAGATCAGCAACTGGACCAAGTTCACCGGGCTGCCCCAGCGGAACCTGGAGCTCGTGGTGACCGATCCCCCTCCCGTCCCGCTTCCCAGCCCGATCCCCAGCGAGAGCGTCGTCCCGCAGCCTGACCAGGGACAGCCCGACCAGCGGCAGCAGGGCGTCCCCGGCGAGGAGGAGCCCTGGCAGCCGGACACGGGCGGGCTGGACCCCGCCCAGCCGGGACCCGAGGACGCCGTGGCCCCCAGGGACCCCGGAGACGGCGGAGACGACGTCCCCGAGCAATGGCCGGGCGAGAACACCGCTCCCTTCCGGTCCGACCAGGGCCGGTCCGACCAAGGCCGGGTCGAGCCGGACCCGGTCGAGTACGACGGCCGATGAGCACACCCACCGGAACCGGGCGTCTCACGCCCGGCCCCGGCCAGGGGGCGGCCTGGGTGCGCGAGCACGGCGCGCACCTGATGGACTACGCCGCCTCCCACCTCGAGTCCGGCCGGGCGCGCGCGGCGGTCGTCGCCGCGCTGGCGGCCGGCCGGGTCGAGGCCGCTCCCGGGGACGTCACGGCCCGGGGGCGGCTGCTGGCCGCACTGCGACGTGACTGCCGCACCTCTCCGGGGTACCGGGAGCGGTACGTGCCGGGTTCGGGGCCCGGCATGCCCGACGCCTCGCTGATCGAGCGGGTGTGGACGATCGTCGACCCCCTGGGCACGGAGACGCTCAGGCTGACGTACCGCCACGCGCTCGGCATGGAGGATCTCTCCCATGTGCTGGCGATGCCCGTCGACGAGGTCGGCAGGCTCGCCACCCGCACCCAGGACCTGATCGAGACCCTGGTGAGCGGGCTGGACGCGCTCGCCCACGGGCGGCGTACCTGCCCGGAACTCGCCCCGCTGGTGGAGACCGTCTTTCCCGGCGTCTTCCCCGCCGGTCTCCCCGAGGGCCCGGCGGGCGGGCGGGCGGCGTCCCCTCCCGCCGACCCGGAGGGCGCCCAGGCGCGCCTGCTCTCCCACATGATCAGGTGTTCCGTGTGCACGCGGCCGATCAACATCCGCTACACGGTGCCGCAGATGATCTCCCATCCCCCGGTCGCGCCGCTCTCCGCGGAGGAGCGGCAGCGGCTCACGGACGCGCTGCCTCCCGAGGTCTCCGCCGAGGCGTCCGCGGAGGCGGCTCCCGAGGTGATCCCGCCCGCGCGGCCGGCCCGGGGCGGGTCTCCTCTCCTGTCCGCTCCTCCGGGCGGGGGGCGGTCCCCGGTCCTTCCCGCGCCCCCTCCGGGGGGCCGGACCCCCGCCCCGCCCGGGCACCGGTCCATCGCCCCATCCGGGCACCGGTCTCCCGCCTCGCCCGCCTCCCCGGCCGGGGGCGGCGTCCCTGCCGTCCCTGCCGTCCCGGCCACCCCGGCACCGTCGGCCGCGGCGTCGCCACCCACGCCCACGCCCAGGGTCCGCATGCCTCCCTACCCGCCGGTGGCCTCGAAGCCTTCCACGAAGCCACCGGCCGCGACGCCGTCGAGCACGGCACCGGGCACGGCACCGGGAGACAGGCCCGCGACGGGCTCCTCCGATCCCGCCAACCCTTCGGGACTGCCCCCGCTGCCCGCCCTGCCGCCTCGCAGGACCCGGCCGGCCCGCCCGCCGTCCGCGCCACCCGTACCCGGGCACGACACCCCGCTCTACGACGCCCTGCTCACCCAGGCGTGGGCGCGCGAGGTCCTCGCCCAGAGCGAGGAGCTCACCGGCACCATCCCCAGGCAGGCGCCGCCCGCCCCCGAACCCGTCGTCAAGCCCGAACCCGTCGTCATCGCCGGGCAGGCCTCCGTCGAGATGCGCGACACCGCGACCCGCGAGACCGCAAAACGCGAGACCGGCGTACGCGACGCCGCGACACGCGAGATCGGGGTGCGCAACCGCGAGACCGGGCTGCGCGACGACGCCCAGGTTCCCGCGCTGCGCTTCCACACCGAACCCGACGACCGCCCCGACGAGGAGCGGATCGAGATGGGGATCCGCGTGCTGGAGGCGCTCAGCTGGGCGGGCGCCCGGATCAGGAACACCACGATCAAACTCGTCATCATCGTCGTGGCGGGCGCGGCGGGCACCCTGACCGGGATGAACCTGCTCGGCCCCGCGATCGAGTCCGGAGAGCCCGCGAGCTCGCTGCAGGCGTCCACCAGCCAGGCCACCCGGTCTCCGCCTCCCACGGCCGGTGCGCCGGCGCGGCAGGACGGGCTCGCCTCGCGCCTGCGGGTCCCGCCCGTGGTGACGCTGGACGAGTTCGGCCTGGGAAGCATGGTCCTCACCATCTCGGGAGAGCCGCTGAAATGGCGGATATCGGCTCCCGGCCTGGCGGTGACCCCTTCCAGCGGCACGCTGCGGGAAGGGGTCACGCAGGTGATCAACCTGCGCGCCCACCGGGTCCGCAACTGGTGCGGCGCCCCCGCCTCGGTCACCGCCCCGATGACCGTTCACGGCCTCGACGACTCGGTCAGCACGACGGTGCGCTGGCGGACCTGCTGACCTTCCATCCCCCCAAGATCGCTTTTCGAGAAAGGACCAGGGCAATGACGGATACCTCTCCCCACATCCAGACATCGCCGCCCACCCCGCCCGAGCAGTTCCACGAAACGATCCCGCTCACCGCGGAACACCTGCTCACCAACCGCCGCCCCGAGCCCGCCGGAGGATGGCGCCGTCTGGTCTGGCAGCTCTCCGGCAAGCGCATCATCCCCGCGGAGTCGGCGGCGGAACTGGAACGGCGCACGCTGATGGCGCAGGCCCAGACCCCCGTCGCGAGCGGGCACCACCGGATCGCGGTCATGAGCCTCAAGGGCGGGGTCGGCAAGACCACGACGACCGTCGCCCTCGGCAACACGCTCGCCTCCCTGCGCGGCGACCGGGTGATCGCGATCGACGCCAACCCCGACCGCGGGACCCTCGGCATCAAGGTGAAGTCCGAGACGGCCGCGACCATCCGCACCATGCTGGCCGAGGCCCCCCACATCCTGCGCTACGCCGACGCCCGCGCCTTCACCTCCCAGTCGCCGGCCCGGCTGGAGGTCCTCGCCTCCGACACCGACCCGGCCGTGAGCGAGGCGTTCAACGCCGAGGACTACCGCACGGTCGCCGGGCTCATCGAGCGCTACTACTCCATCTGCATCACCGACTGCGGGACCGGCCTGCTCCACGGGGCCATGGGCGCGACGCTCGAACTGGCCGACCAGATCGTGCTGGTCAGCCTGGTCGCGGTGGACGGGGCGAGTTCGGCCGCCGCGACGCTGGACTGGCTGACCGCCCACGGCCACGCCGATCTCGTCAAGAACGCCATCGTCGTGCTGAACGCCGTGGAACCCAAGTCCGACGTGGACCTGGACCTGCTGGAGCGCCACTTCACCTCCCGCTGCCGCGCGGTGATCCGCATCCCCTACGACCCGCACCTCAAGGAGGGCGCCGAGGTGGACCTGGTCCGCCTGCGGCCCACGACGCGGGGCGCGTACCTCCGCCTGGCCGCGGCGGCCGGGCAGACCTTCGGGCAGCGCCCCGACCGGAGCCACTAGTGCGGCCGGTCGCCGACGATCCCACGCTGAACTGGGATCTGGGCCCGCCGCCGAGCGCCCGGCGGCGGATGCTCATCGTGGTCGTCTCGATCGTGGGGACGATCCTGCTGGCGGCCGGGGCATGGCAGCTCCTTCGAACCGACTCCACCCCCGTGAACGCCTCCGCGCCGAAGGCCGTCGGGGACACCGTTCTCCTCGCCCCGCCCTCCGGCTACGAGGGCGCGGCCGGTTACCCCGTCGGGTTCCCCCGCACCGAGCTGGGCGCGGCCTCGGCCGCCGCCGCGGCGCTGGAGGCGGCGTGGACCCTGGACGCCGAGCAGGCCGAGCAGGCCGCGGTGCTGTACGCGCGTCCCGAGCAGCACGACGCGGCACGGGCCGGCGCCCGCGAGGCCGTCGCAGGATGGCGGGAGATCCTCGGCCTTCCCAAGGACGGGGCACTGCCCGACGGCGCCGCCATGCGGACGCGGACGATCGGCGTCCAGTGGCGAGCCCGCGCCCAGGATCAGGTGCTGGTCTCGGTCCTGGTCCAGGTGACCGCGACCAAGGGCGTCGGCGACACCGATCCCACCTATGCGAGCCCGTACGCCATGAGCCTGCTCATGGTCTGGCAGCCCGGCATGCGCGGTGCGAACCAGGGGGACTGGGTCAACGTCCCCGACCCCCTCGCCACCTCCGTGCCGCAGGTCGCCCTCCCGGGCACCCCGGAATTCACCGCCGCGGGCTGGAAACCCATCTCCGGCCCAGAGCCCACCCCATAGATCCAGGAAGAGCGATCAATGCCCCCACGCAGCTCGTCCCGGCGTGTCACCTTACTCTCCGGCCTTCTGCTGGCCGCGGTATCCGCGACGACAAGCGCGGTCATCGCCCAGCCGTGGGCCGCCCTGGCGGATCCCGGCGTGAGTTCGGGCTCACCGTCGCAGGAGTTCGCCGTCCCTCCCGCTCCCCCCGCCGCCCCGCCCCCCGCACGAGAGGAGTCCCCTCCGGAGACCACCGTCCCCGAGACCGGCAACACCTCCGGGCCGGACGAGAGGCCTCCCTCGAACCGCGACTCCGGCTCGACGCCGGACGGGAACCCGCCCGCGGAGGGCGGCTCACCCTCCCGCCCCGACCGGAACCCACCCACGGAGAACGCGTCACCTCCCGAGGCCCGCAGTTCCCCTCCCACGTCCCGTAGCCGTCCCGGCCAGCGGAACACCGCCCCCCGCACGGAGGAGGACGTTCCCGCCGAGCAGTTCTCCGCGCCTTCGCGGGAGAACGTGCGGACCAGGAACGCGGTACCGACGAACCCGCCGTCGAGGAGGGCACGCCCCACCGAGGAACCGCCCGTGAACACCAGGCCCACCGAGGCTCCACCGGCGGCTCCGAGGAACACCAGGCCCACCACTCAAGCGTCTCCGGAGACCAGGAGTGCCACCGAGGCGCCCCGGAAGAACACGGCGCCCACGAACGCGCCCCCGGAGACCAGGAAGGCCACCCAGGCACCGCCCAAGAACACGGCGCCCGCCCCGGCACCGCCCGGTAACACGAAGCCGTCGGCGACCTCCGCCCCGAACCCCCCGGCGTCGTCGGCCGGCGCCACCTCCTCACCCACGTCGAGCGCCACGGCGACCGGGAAGCCGCAACCGCCGAAGGCGACGCCCGAACCCCCCGGCCCCGAACCCTCCGACAAGGCCACCAAGCCCGCGCCGGACCCGTCGCCCACGCACCCGGGCCCCAAGCCCCCGGCCCCCAGCGCGACGGCGACAGCGACGGCGACCAAGCCGGCGCCGACCGCCACCGCCGCGCCCAAGCCCACCCGGTCGACGTCCCAGCGGCCCACCACCCCGCAGAAGGGGACGCCGAAGCCCTCGGCGAGCCCGACCTCCACTCTCACCGCCCCGCCGCGCACCGCCCCGCCGCGCACCGGTCCGCCGAGCTGGGCGACCAACGCGCCACGGCCCGCGCCCACGCGGACCGGCGCCTACGAGCCCTCCCTCCTGACCGAACCGGTCCAGAGCACCCGCTCCCCGATGGCCGCCCCGTCCCCGGCGCCCTCGATCCCCACCGTCCTGCCCCTGCCCCCGCTCAAGCGCTCCACCTCCGACTTCTGTAAGCCGGAGGACATCGCCTCGTGCTGGAGCCTCGCGCCCTGGCGGGGCCGTACCTCGGAATCCCCCGTCCTGCTGATCGCGAACCAGGAGCCGGCGGGCGCACCGCGCTGGGTGTTCGGGCCGCCGGCCTCACCCGCCCAGCCGCTGCCGAGCCCGACCGCGTCGTCGATCCCCAGCCCGACGAGCACCGGCTGCTGGAGCTTCAGCCCCTCCACACTCTGCGCCAGATCCTGGGAGGAGTAATCATGATCACCAGATCCCACGTGCGGGTGGCCGTACTCAGCATGGTGGCCGCGCTGACGGTGAGCACCCTCAGCGCGGCCCAGGGAGAGGTGGTCTCGGCGGCACCCTGCACCCCCGCCGCCACCGGCGAGGCCAGCGCCGCGCAAGCCCTCAACTGGGGCGCACCGTCCTGGTGCGCGGAGTTCGACGACTACCTCGACGAGTCCGACTGGGTGTTCTACGACTCGGCCGGGCACGCCGGCAACGGCCGCCGCTCCCCGCAGCAGCTCTACCTCGGCAACGGGGCGCTCTACCTGTACGGCCGCGAGGACGGGACCACGGCCGGCCTGGCCGCCCGTCACGACCAGGCCTACGGGCGCTGGGAGACCCGTATCCGCCTGTACCCGGGCGCCGGGTCGTACCACCCCGTCGCCCTGCTGTGGCCGAAGGAGGGCGGCGGCAACGTGCGGAGCTCCACCGGGGAGGAGATCGACTTCCTCGAGGTCATCGACGATCCGCAGAGGCAGCGGCCGAACTTCTTCCTGCACACCCCTCAGGGTCAGGAGCAGGCCCACGCCAACATCGACATGACCACCTGGCACACCTACGCCGTGGAGGTCACCCCCGACAGCGTCGTCGGCTACATCGACGGGCAGGAGTGGTTCCGCTCCGGCAACGCCACCCGCAGCTCGATGTCGGTCTGCCTGCAGCTGGACTGGTTCCCCGGCCAGGGCAGCTCGGGAGAGGCGTGGATGGAGGTCGACTGGCTCCGCATCTACCCGGCCTCGACGGGCACCGCGGGCTGAGTCCACCCGGCAGGACAGGAGGGTGCGGGATCCGTGGGAACGGGTCCCGCACCCTCCTCGCGTCTCCGGCGTCTCCGGCTTCCGAGACTCCCCCCGGTCCGAGAACTCAGCCCGGGAACCTCTTCAGGCGAGCTGGGCGCCCTGCAGTCCGGCGTAGGCGCCACGCAGCCGCATCAGCTCCTCGTGGGTGCCCACCTCCTCGATCCCGCCGTCGCGCATGACCACGATGCGGTCGGCGCCTCGGATGGTCGACAGCCTGTGGGCGACGACGAGGACCGTACGCCCGGCGACCAGGCGGGTCAGCGCCTCCTGGATGAGCGCCTCGGAGCGGGTGTCCAGGGCGGAGGTGGCCTCGTCCAGGATCAGCACGCGCGGGTCGCGGATCAGGGCGCGGGCGATGGCCAGGCGCTGGCGCTGCCCGCCCGACAGCCGGGCGCCCCGCTCCCCGACGACCGTGTCGAGGCCGTCGGGGAGCCGGTCGATGAACTCCAGCGCGTTGGCGTCCCTGAGCGCCCGCCGTACCCGCTCCTCGGAGACGTCGGCCATGCCGTAGGTGACGTTCTCCCTGATGCCGCCCTCGAACAGGATCGACTCCTGCGGCACGACGGACAGGAACCTGCGGTAGGTCCGCAGGTCCAGCGTCTCCATGTCGCGCCCGTCCAGCAGGATCCGGCCGGAGGTGGGCCGGAGGAAGCCGATGACGAGGTTGAGCACGGTCGACTTACCGGCTCCCGAGGGGCCGACCAGCGCGACCGTCTCGCCGGGGGTCACCGTGAGGTCGAACCCGGTGATCGCGGCCTCCTCTCCGTAGGAGAACCCGACGTCACGGAACTCGATCTCGCCGAGGACGGAGGCGACCTCCTCCTTGCCCGCGTTGTGCTCCAGGTCGGGCGCCTGGAGGACCTCGCCGATGGACCGTACGGACGCCAGCCCCTTGCTGATCATCGGAGTGAGGGTGAGCAGGGAGGTGACGGCGGCGGTGAGGGTGGCGAAGAAACTCGTGAGCATGACCACGTCGCCCGCGGTGATGGGGATGACCTGGTAGTAGGCGACGAGCGCGGAACCGGTGAGGAAGGCGACGCCGAGCGCGTTGAGCAGGATCCAGGCCAGTGAGCCGAAGCTGCCGTTGAGCAGGTCGAGCCGGAGGCCCTTGCGCAGCACCTTGGTCAGCGTGCCGTCGACGCGGTGCAGGGCGTCCTGCTCCAGGCCGTGCGCGCGGGTGATCGGGATGAGCGTGGTCATCTCGCTGACCCGGCTGGACAGCTGCTCGACCTCGCGGCGGAAGCTCTCGTTGTCGTCGCGCAGCCGGGTGCGCATGTGCATCACGAGCAGGGCCGCGGCGGGTACGACCACCAGGAAGACGGGGATCGCGGCGGGCACCTGCACGGCGATCACCACCAGGCCTCCGGCGAGCATGGTGAGCGCGGACAGTCCCATGTCGGCCGCCTGCTGGCTGGTCTGCTCCACGCTCTCGACGTCCCGGATGACCTTGGTCTGGAGTACGGCGGCGCTGACCCGCGCGTGGTAGCCGATGGAGAGCTGCTGCATGCGGCGGCAGAGCGCGGAACGCAGATTCGTCCCCATCCGGCGGATGGCGCCGTGCGTGCAGCGGACGTAGAGCAGGTGGAGGGGATAGTTGAGGAGCAGTAGGGCGAGCAGCACACTCGCGTTGACCCACAGGTGGGCGATCGGGGCGCGGGCGACCACGATGTCGACGACGTTGGCGGTGATCAGCGGCAACAACCAGGTCGGGCTGTGCTTGACCAGGAAGGCGAGCACCCCCGCGAACAGCCTGAGACGGTCCTCCCGGAAAAGGTAGGAGAGCGTGCGGATCGGGTGCTCACCGCGATAGCGGTGATCGAGAGCGCCAACCACAAATCCCCCAAATAGTGGCAAATCTCCGGCAATACTCTCGTACCAAGATTTCGCGCGCGTGACACGCCCCGGTGAATCGTCACGTGACGTCCCGCCGCGTGACCGCTCCCGGTCCGACCCCGCTCGACACGGGCCACGTGGCGCGGATCGTTCGGCACGGCGTACACGGCACACACCGCTCGGCACGGCATGCGCGGCACGGCATGCGCGGCACGGGCCGCTCGACACCGGCCGCTCGGCACGGACCGTTCAGCCCGTGGCGGCGGGAAGCCTCGCCTCCAGGATCTGGCCCGGCCAGTCTCCGACCTTGAAGCTCTCGGTCCTGGTGAAGCCCCGGCTCTCGTAGTACGCCACCAGCCGGCCGTCGTCGCCGGCGTAGCAGTCGACCCGCAGCAGCGCGACCCCCAGCGAGGCGGCCTCCGCGCGGGCGCGCTCCAGCAGGACGGCCCCGACCCCCCTGCCGTGGTGTCTCCGGTCGACGACCAGCCCCTGGACGTACAGCTCCGGCTCGGAGGCGGGCGGGACGTAGGGCATCGCGGTCCCCACCACCAGGCAGCCCGCGGGCCGGCCGTCGAGTTCGGCGATGCGCATCCCGCCGGACATCGCCCACGAGGTGATGTTCTCGACACGGGCCGCGTTGAGGGAGAACGGCTCGCTGCCCCACTGGCCGGTGCGGCCCAGGGAGGACAGCCACGCCACCGCGCCGTCGAACATCGCCAGGACGGCCGGTACGTCGCCGAGATACCCGTGACGGATAATCACCGGCGGATCGTAACAGGGAGCCGCACCCCTGCACAGGACAGGTGTATGTACCCTCACGCAGGGCAGACCCGCCCCGGACCAGCCGTACCGGGAGGTTAGTAAACTCTGCGACGGCCGGAATACGGCTCCTCGGTCACGGGCGCACGCCGTGGCCGCCTTCCCCCGGGAGTCACGTGAGCAGCGGGTTGATCGACGCATTCCCCGAACCGCCCCCCGAGCCGCCGGCGCCGCCCGCCCGGCGCTCGTGGCGGCCGCGCCGCAGGTGGTTGTGGTGGCTGGTGGCCGCCGTCACCGCCGTGGTGCTCGTGGCCGCGGGGACGGTGGCCGGCGCGTACGTCAAGCTGAGCGGCAACGTCAAGCACGTCGAGGTCTCGGCGGAGGACCTCGGGCGGCGCCCGGTCAAGGCCGCGGGCAAGGCGATGAACGTCCTGGTCGTCGGCTCGGACCAGCGGGGCGGCAAGAACGCGCGGTACGGCCGGGTGGCGGGCGAGCGGACCGACACGATCATGCTCGCGCACATCTCGCCGAAACGGGACAACGCGATGGTCGTCAGCTTCCCGCGCGACTCGATGGTCCAGCTTCCCGCCTGCCGGGCCAGGCAGGGACTGCCCGGGCAGCGACCGCACGTGGGCATGATCAACGAGTCGTTCAACTCCGGCGGCATCACCTGCACCTGGAAGACCGTCGAGTCGCTCACCGGCATCCACATCGACCACTTCGTGAAGGTCGACTTCACCGGCTTCAAGGGCATGGTCGACGCGGTCGGCGGCGTGGAGGTCTGCGTACCCGAGGCGATCAACGACAAGAAGGCCCTGCTCCACCTGACGGCCGGGCGCCAGAACCTCGGGGGTGAGCAGGCCCTGGGCTACGTCCGGGCCCGCTACAGCCTGGGCGACGGATCGGACATCGGGCGCATCCAGCGCCAGCAGATGTTCATCGCCTCCATGGTCAAGAAGGTCATGAGCGGCGAGACGCTCACCGACCCCACCCGGCTCTTCGGCTTCCTCGACGCGGCGACGAAGTCGGTCACCACCGACCCCGGCCTCACCCCGGGCGTCATGCGGGACCTGGCGACCAGCGCGCAGGGACTCGCCGCGGGGCAGATCCACTTCATCACCACCCCGTGGCGCTACTCGCTGGTCCACCCCGGCCGGGTGGAGTGGGTCCAGCCGCAGAGCGGCAGGCTGTTCAAGATCGTCGCGACGGACCGGGCGATCAGCGGCTCCGGGGTCAAGGGCGGCCAGAGCAGGGTGCCCCGGTCGAAGATCCAGGTCGAGGTGCGCAACGGGACCATGCGGTCCGGTTTGGCCACCCTGGTCGCCGTCCAGCTGGAGGAGCGCGGCTACCACGTCGCCAGGGTCGGCGACGCGTCGCGCAAGCCGTACCCGACGACCACGATCGCCTACTCACCGAACGGCGCCGCCAAGGCGCCCACCCTCAGCCGAGACCTGCTCGCCGCCAGGCCGCTGCCCGTCCGCCGGGCGACCACGGGCAGGCTCGTCCTGACGATCGGCGACGACTGGAAAGGCCTGAAGCCGCTCCCCCGCGGCGACAACGAGAGCCTGAAGGGATTCGACGCGACCCACGACTCGTGCGCCGGCGCCTGATCGTCCTGCCGGGAAGACTTCGCGGCGATCCGCAGGGGAACGAGCGACCTGCCGCGGAGGGGCCGGAGACCGCGACCACCCTCCGCGGCCCGGGCTCGTGGAAACCATGGCCCTCGCCGCCGAACGCGCTGAGAACTTGGCCACGCTTTGCCTGGGGATTAATACCCGTCCCCTATAAATGGTTAAAAGCGTCTTTAGGGAAGGAAAGCCGCTTTTCGGGGGGTATACGTATTGCGACGTCCGCGTTCGATCCGGGGTCGGGTGACCCTCATAGCGATCGTCGTGTTCGCCCTGGCCCTGGGGACGGGCGCGTTCGCGACGTGGCAGATCGCACAGAACAGGCTGGTGGCCGACCTCGTCGGCGCGACGGCCGTGGCAGCCAGGAAGACGGGCCTGGACATCCAGAAGGGCCGCCCGAACCCCGTCGTCCCCCCGGTCAACCGCATCGACCGCATCCAGGTCGTCGCGAACGACGGCCGGGTGGTCGCCGCCAGCCCCGCCATGCTCGGCTCGCCCCCGATCAGCCGGATGCGCCCGGTCGGCGGTGACATCCGCGTGGACGGGACGTCGTGCGTGGGCTCCTCGGCGGTGAAACGGGAGTGCTACATCACCGTGGGCCTCCGGATGGCCCACACCGTCTACGGCGACGTCATGGTCTACGCGGCGGCACCGGAGCCCCCGGTCCTCCGCACCAACTCCCTCGAGGTCGCGCTGGCGCTCTTCTCCCTGGGGCTTCTCGCGCTGCTCGGCTGGGGCACCTGGCATCTCGCCGGTCGTACGCTCGCGCCAGTGGGACGGATCCGTACCGAGATGGCCGAAATCACCGCCTCCGACCTCAGCCGCCGGATGCCCGTTCCCGAGTCCGGGGACGAGATGGCGCATCTCACCGAGACCATCAACGCGACCCTCGAAAGGCTGGAGCGGGCCGTGGAGAACCAGCGCCGATTCGCCTCCGACGCCTCCCACGAACTTCGCACCCCCCTGACCGGGCTGCGCACCAAACTCGAACTGGCGATCTCCGATCCGGAGGCGGAGAGCCCGCTGAGCACGATGTGCTCCGCGCTGAGGGACGTGGAACGGCTCCAGGCCATCGTCGAGGACCTGCTGCTGCTCGCCCGCCTCAACGCCGGCGTAGCAGGCCCGCCGGAGCCGGTCGACCTCGCCGAGCTGGTCACCTACGAGGCGAAGCGCCATTCGTCCCGGCACGAGCTGCTGCTGGAGCGCGCCCCCGGCGTCGTGGTGCGAGGCAGCAGGCTCCAGCTGGGCCGGCTGCTGACCAACCTGCTGGCCAACGCCGACCGGCACGCGGTGAGCGAGGTGCGGGTCCGGGTCCGGAGCGAGCGGGGCGAGGCCGTTCTGGAGGTCACCGACGACGGGCTCGGCATCCCTGCGGAAGAGCGGGAGCGGGTCTTCCAGCGGTTCACCCGCCTGGACTCGGCGCGCAGCCGCGACGCCGGGGGAACCGGCCTGGGCCTGCCCATCGCCAGGGACATCGCCGTGGCGCACTACGGCCGGCTCTACGCCGCCGACAGCACTACCGGCCGCGGCGCCCGGCTCGTCCTCCGCCTGCCGCTGTTGAGCGCGTTCCGCTCCTGAGCTCGCCACACGGCAGAGACGGACGCACCGCGACGAACCGCGGAAAGCGGTCCGACAAAGATGGCCGATATCTTTCATGTGTAAGAATCGGGTCATGCACAGGATCGTCACGCTCGCCCTGGACGGTGTGATCCCCTTCGAGCTGGGCATCCCGCCGCGCATCTTCGGCGGCGCCAAGGGCCCGGACGGCAGACGGCTCTACGAGGTGCTCACCTGCACCGTCGACGGCGCCCCCGTACGCACCGACGCCGACTTCTCGATCACGGTGGAGCACGGGGCAGAGGCCCTGGAGGGCGCGGACACCGTGGTGATCCCGGCCACCCACGTCCTCAGCACGACCTCCAGCGAGGGCAGGCTCCCCGAGCCCCTGGCCGCCGCGATCGCGCGTATCCGGCCGGGCACCCGCCTGGTCTCGATCTGCACCGCCGCCTACGTGCTCGCGGCGGCCGGACTGCTCGACGGTCGTCCCGCGACCACCCACTGGAGCAGCGCCGACCACTTCCAGAAGCTGTTCCCCAAGGTCAAGGTGAACCCGAGCGTGCTGTTCGTGGACGACGGGGACGTGCTCACCTCGGCCGGGGTGGCCGCGGGGATCGATCTCTGCCTGCACATCGTCCGGCGCGACCACGGCACCGAGGTGGCCAACCGCGTGGCCAGGCGATGCGTCGTCCCTCCGTGGCGCGACGGCGGCCAGGCCCAGTTCATCGAGCACCCGCTTCCCGCCCCGACCGCCGCGACGACCGCGGCGACCAGGGCCTGGGCGCTGGAGCGGCTGCACGAGCCGCTCCCCCTCAGCGAGCTCGCCGCCCACGCCCGGATGAGCCGCCGTACCTTCACCCGGCGCTTCCGCGACGAGATGGGCCTCAGCCCGGGGCAGTGGCTCATCCTGCAGCGGATCGAGCTGGCCCGGCGGCTCCTGGAGACCAGCGACCTGCCGGTGGACGGCGTCGCCCTGCGCTCGGGGTTCGGCACCGCCGCCTCGCTCCGCCAGCACCTGCAGGTGGCCATCGGTGTCTCACCGATGGCCTACCGCCGCACCTTCCGGCTCGTGGACGCCTGATCCGGCCACCGCAGGAGAGCCGCCACGGAAGAGAGGCCGTCACCGGCCGTGCCGGGAAACCGTCACTGGCCGCGGGCCCACTCCTTCTGCAGGCGGTCGGCCGCCTTCTTCGCGGTGGTCCGGCCATGGGCGACGTCGAGGATGGCGTCACCCTCGGCGCGCTCCAGGAAGACCTCGTCGGGGACGTTCAGGGAACCGCCGTCCCTGATGAGTTCCTGGATCGCGGCGTAGCCGTTCTTACCCTCCGGGGTGGCGAAGACGGACGAGTCCATCCGGAAGTCCTCGCGAGAGGGGACCATCGTCAGGTCTCCGGCCCAGCCGGAGACGCCCTCACCCGCGGTCAGGAACTCGATCAGCGTGGCCGCCTCGGCCACGTGCTTGGAACTTCTGGGGATGGCCAGGCCCACTTCGACCGTGCTGCGGACGGCGGGCTCGGCACCCGGCAGGATGGTCGGGAAGGGACCCGCGCCGACCTTCTTGACGGAGGCCTTCGTGGTCTCGCGGTAGGACGCGGACAGCATGGGGCTCCGGTCCGAGCCGTCCACCAGGAACAGGGCCTTGCCGGCGCGGAAGAGCTCGGCCGGGCGGTCGCCCTCGAGGGTCAGCCCCGACCTCGCCAGCACGCCCCGGTCGAACAACGACCCGTAGGCCGTCAGGGCCGAGACCGTCTCGGGGCCGTTCCACGGCTTGTCACCGGCCAGCAGGTCGTCGGAGAGGGTCGGCTGGGTCTGGCCCGCGATGGTGAACAGCAGTTCCTCCTGCCGGCGAGGCTCCCCGGAGAAGACGACCGGCCGGAGGCCGGGGATCTCCTTCTTGACCCGCATGACGATGGACTCCAGATCGGCGGCCGTCTCGGGGAAGGACTCCCCGAGCTCGGACAGGAGATTGGCGTTGTAGTACATGACCGCGCCGCCGCTGGACCCCATCGGGACGGAGTAGAGCTCGCCGTTCTTGGCGGCCTTTCTCGTCTGCTTCACCGCGCTCTTGTCGAGCTCTTCGACCCAGCCGCCGGAGACCTTGTCCTTCCAGTCGTCGACCGGGCGAAGCCGGTCGACGACCGCGCGGGTCATCGTCGGGACCTGGATGCCGACGACGTCGAGTGCCTCGTCACCGTCGAGCGCCTTGGGCAGCCGCTTGCGGTAGTCGGCCTCGTCGAAGGTGCGCAGCTCGACCTCGATGCTGGGGTTCGCCTGCTCGAACGCGGTGACCGCCTTCTTCAGCGCGGCCGCGGGCGGGGCGAAGGTCCAGTACTTCAGGGTGACGGGTCCGGCCGGCTTCCCTGGCTTCTTGGTCTCCTCACCGGCCTTGGGGACGGACTGCGCGACCGGCCGGCCGTCGACCGGCCCGCCCGCGCTGCAGGCGGTCAGCCCGAGGGCGAGGGCCGCGGTGGTCATGGCGAACGCACGAGCGGTACCACGCATGCATACCTCCAGCAGAATCACGGTGCGGGTGACGGTGTTCAGCCCAGCGGGGTCGATCACGGTCAATCTGGTCGATCCGGTCGATCCGGTCGATCACGAAAAATGATCTTATGTGGTCCTCTGCCGCGACAGAGGACCGTCAAACTCCCGACGGAGCCGCGTCCCCAGACCGCGACGGCGCTTCAGTCGGAGACGGCGCTCAGTGGCTCGGCGATGTCCTCCAGGCCCTTGCCCTCTGCCTTGACCCCGAGGAAGAGCTCCACCAGCCCGGCGGCGACCATGAGAGTCGCGCCGATGCAGAAGGCCAGCGCGGTGTCACCGGGCCTGCCGCTCTCGACGAGGCCGGCGAAGATCAGCGGCCCGGACACGCCGCCGACGAAGGTGCCGATCGCGTAGAAGAACGCGATGGCCATGGCCCGGGTCTCCATCGGGAAGATCTCGCTGACGGTCAGGTAGGCCGAGCTCGCCCCGGCCGAGGCGAAGAAGAGCACGACGCACCAGCAGGCGGTGAGCGTGGTCGCGGTCAGCACCTCCTGGTTGAACAGCCAGGCCGTGCCGAAAAGGAGCACCCCGGACAGGATGTAGGTGCCGGAGATCATCGGGATGCGGCCGATCGTGTCGAAGAACCGCCCGAGCAGGAGCGGGCCGAGGAAGTTGCCGACCGCGATGACGGCGAAGTAGTAGCCGGTCTCGGTCTCGATGCCGAAGAAGGTCGACAGGATCTGCGCGTACCCGAAGGTGATGGCGTTGTAGAGGAACGCCTGGCCGATGAAGAGCGACAGGCCGAGGACGGTGCGCTTGGGGTAGCGGGCGACCATGGTGTGCGCGATCCGGCCGAACCCGATGGACTTGCGCTGGTGGATGGTCATCGACTGCGAGGGCTCGTCGAGCTTGACGCCCTTCTCGCGCTCGACCTGCTTCTCCACCCCGTCGACCAGCCCCTCGGCCTCCTCGTCACGGCCGTGGATGAACAGCCAGCGTGGACTTTCCGGCACGTGCCTGCGCACCAGCAGGATGGCCAGGCCGAGCACCACGCCCATGCCGAACGCGACGCGCCAGCCGATGTTCAGCGGCAGGTTGTTGAGCAGCGGCACCGTCAGCAGCGCGCCGCCCGCGGCGCCGAGCCAGTAGCTGCCGTTGATGATGATGTCGATCCTGCCCCGGTGCCGGCTCGGGATGAGCTCGTCGATGGCCGAGTTGATGGCGGCGTACTCGCCGCCGATGCCGAACCCGGTCAGGAACCGGAACAGGAAGAACCACCAGGCGGAGAACGAGAACGCCGTCGCGGCGGTGGCGACCAGGTAGACGACCATCGTGATGATGAACATCTTCTTGCGGCCGAACCTGTCGGTGAGCCAGCCGAAGAACAGCGCCCCCAGGCACGCTCCGGCCACGTAGAGGGCGGCGGCGGTACCCGCGACCTGGGCCTGGGTGATCGCCAGGCCGCTGCCCTCCTTGGCCAGCCGGGCGGAGAGGTTTCCGACGATCGTCACTTCGAGACCGTCGAGGATCCAGACGGTGCCGAGTCCGATGATGACCATCCAGTGCCATCGTGACCATGGCAACCGGTCCAACCGCGCGGGGACCTTCGTGGTCACCGGTCCCGTCCGAACGTCGCTCATGGCAGCACCTGCTGCCCCCTCACGGCCGGCTCATACCGGAGTGATTTCCGTCGTTTCGTTGTTCTCCTCCCTCCCGTTTGCCCCCTTCACCTCCCCGTGATCAGGACAAATCACCGTGTTTTAGATACATTGCGCGAGCATGGGGAGACTTGACGCTGTTCAGGGAGATCAATGAAAGCCCGGATCACGGGCGTCGCGACGTATCTGCCGGAGCGGACCATGTCCAGCGCGGACGTCGAACGGCGGATCGAGGGCTACGTGCCCCACGGAGGCGTCGTCGAGCGGCTGACGGGAATCCGGCGCCGCCACGTGGCCCGCGACGACCAGCAGGCGTCGGACCTCGCCGCGGAGGCGGCCCGCGAGCTCGACCACTCCGACGTCGACCTGCTCATCTTCGCGTCGGCCTCCCAGGACATGGTCGAGCCCGCCACCGCGCACATCGTCGCGGCCAAGCTGGGACTCTCGTGCCCGGTGTTCGACGTCAAGAACGCCTGCAACAGCATGCTCAACGGGATCCAGATCGCCGAGGCGCTGATCCTCACCGGCGCGCACCGCAAGGTGCTGGTCTGTTCGGGTGAGATCCCGTCGCGGGCGATCCGGTGGCGGGTCAGGGACCGCGCGCAGTTCGTCGACTCGTTCGCGGGCTACACGCTGTCGGACACCGGCGCCGCGGTCACGGTCGCCGCCGACATGGAACGTGGCATTTTCTACCGCGACTTCGCGGCCGACTCCACGGCCTGGGCGATCGGCACCCTGCCCGGAGGCGGTTCGGCGCACCCCCGCGACCCCGAGTACTCCTACTTCCGCGGCGACGGGCGCAGGCTGAAGGAGGCCTTCGAGGCGATCGGCCCGGACATCTTCCTCAACGCGCTCAAGCGCACCGGCCTGACCTGGGACGACTTCGCCATCGTGGCGGTGCACCAGGTGGCGATGCCCTACCTGCGCTTCCTGGCCCAGGTGCTCGACATCCCCGAGGACAGGCTCGTGGTCAGCCTGCCCGAGCACGGCAACTGCGCCTCGACGACGCTGCCGCTCCAGCTCGCGCTGGGCGGCTGGCGGCCGGGCGACCGGGTGGCGCTGCTCGGGCTGGGCGGCGGCATCAGTACCGGTGTGATGCTGGCGGAGATGTGATGGACCTCTGGGTGATCGTCCCCGCCTACAACGAGGCCCCCGGCATCGAGGCGACGCTGCGGGCGCTGGCCGAGCAGGACGACCGGGACTTCACGCTGCTCGTGGTGGACAACGCGAGCACCGACGACACCGCCGAGGTCGTACGGCGGCACGGCGTCCAGGTGGTCGTCGAGACGAGGAAGGGCACGGGCGCCGCCTCCGACACCGGCATGCGCCACGCCATCGCGCACGGGGCGACCCACCTGGCCAGGACCGACGCGGACTGCCTGCCCCGCCCCGACTGGGTGCGCAACATCCGGCGGGCCTTCGGCGACGGGCTGGAGATGGTCGGCGGGCAGTTGCGGCCCCGGACCGACGAGTTCCGGCTGAAGTTCTGGGAGCGCCACCTCATCCCGTTCGTGGTGGAGGTGGCGGCGACCTTCGGCCGCTTCCGGCCCGGCAACAGGGACCCGCGCTACCGGGGCCCGTACGTGATGATGCCCGGCGCCACCCTGGCCATCACCGCGGACCTGTACGAGCGCGCGGGCGGCTTCCCCAGGACCGCGATCGAGGAGGTCCACGAGGACCGTGCCCTGGTCAACCGGGTGCGTACCCTCACCCCCGCGTACGCCTCGCGTCGCGACGTGGTGGTCTTCGGCTCCGTGCGCAGGCTGCGGGCCTACGGCCTCGCGGGCACCCTCGCCTGGTACGCCGACCACCACTACCGGCCCGAAGTGATCGACGTCCGGTGAGGCACGAGACCCGCCTCTACCTGGCCGCCCACCCCTTCGCCTACCCGCTCATGCGGCTGCTGGCCCGGCTCGGGCCCGTGGTGCGCGTCCCCGGGCTGGGAGTCGTGGTCAACGACGCCGCCGTCGCGCGGGCCGTGCTGATGGACGAGCGGTTCCGCAAGGACGGCCCCGGATCCCCCGGCGACCTGTGGACACCCGTGCTCGGCCCCTCCGTGCTGCTCAACATGGAGGGACCCGGCCATCTCGCGCTCCGCAGGAAACTGATGCCGCTGTTCACCACCGGGTACGTGTCCGCGCTGGTGGACGACGTGCTCCGCGACCCGCTCGACGATCTCTCCGCGCGCCTGGAGCGGGGCGAGACGGTCGACCTGGTGGACGCCATGCGGCTGATGGCCGGGGCGGTGATCTGCCGGGTGATCGGGCTGGGCAAGGTCTCCGAGGCGCGGGCCAGGGAGCTGTTCGCGGACGGGGAGCGGGTCGTCTCGATGGTCTCGCTGCGCTCGCGGCGGCTGTCGGACCGGCAGGTGGCCGTCGCCAGGCGGGTGCTCGACCGGATCGGGGACATCGCGCAGGCCGCCTACGAGGCCGGGGACGAGTCCACGGTCATGGGCCGGATGCGGGCGCAGGGGCTGTCCGCGGCCGAGGCCAGGGGCGCGGCCGGGGCGTTCTTCCTGACCGGTACCGAGACCGTCGCCACGTTCGTCCCCCGGCTCGTCGCCCTCCTGCACGACCACCGGACCCCGGTCGGCGACCTGGACGTGGTCATCGAGGAGGCCATGCGGGTCACCACGCCGACCCCGCTGATGCTGCGCTCGGTGGCCGCTCCGGCGCGCGTCGGCGGGACGCGGGTGCGCCCCGGCGACCGGGTGCTGATCGTCACCCACAACTGCGCCAGGGCGTACGGCCCGTTCGACCCCTCCCGCGCCCACCCGCCCGAGCTGCGCAGGCTCTGGTTCGGCGCGGGGCCGCACTTCTGCATCGGCTACCCGCTGGCCCTGGCGGAGATCCGGGCGGTGGCCTCGGTCCTGCTCTCCCACCGGCTTCGCGTCGTACGGCGACGCGCGGCCAGGGGGGTCCTCATCCCGACCTACGAGCACCTGTGGGTCGGCCGGGCCGGTGCCGCGTGAACGACATCAACGACATCAACGACATCGTCAGCGGGATCATGGCGGTCGCCGCGCGGGAGCCGGGGCGGACCGCCATCGTCGACGGCCGGAGCCGCGAGATCGCCTACGGTGAGCTGGCCCGCCGGGTGTCGGCGGTCCGCGACGCGATGGGCGGGCCGGCGCCGGAGGGCCGAGGACGTCCGGGATCCGGGGCGGGTCCGGAGAACGGGGAGCGAGCGGAGGGCCGGACGCGGCGGGGATCCGGGATGCGGCCGGGGGACGGGGTGCTGTTCGCGGTGCGGCCCGGGGTCGACGCGGTGACGCTGGCGCTGGGGGCGGTGGCGGCGGGCGGGACGCTCGTCCTCGCGGACCCCGGCCTGGCGCCCGACGTGCTCGCGGCCCGGATGGCCGCGACCCGCCCCGCGTGGGTGGTCAGCGAGTCCCTGCTCCACACCCTGAGCGGTCCGCTCAGAAGTCTGGCCCGCCGCCGGGGCCTGCTCCTGCCGGACCTCGCGAACCCCCTTCCCGGCCATCCCGTCCGCCACCTGTACGCGGGCCCGTGGCTGCCGGGAGTCCCCCGAGGGGCGCTGCGGCTCTCCCGGATCCTCCGGTCGTCCGGCGGCCCCACCGGCCCGGCCGGTCGGGGCGGTCGGGGCGGTCGGGGCGGCGAGGCCGCCGGCCGGGAGGCCGGTCCCGCGACCGGTCCGGCGGCGTACGGGACAGACCCGGACCAACCAGCGGCGGTGATCTTCACTTCGGGTACCACGGCACGCCCCCGAGGGGTGGTGCACACCCGGGGATCTCTCGCGGCCGGGCTGGAGATGTTCCGGAGCGTGTTCCCGCTGGGTCCCGGTGACGTCGTGCACACCGACCAGCTGATGCTCGGACTCCCCGCCCTGCTCGCCGGGGCGACCTGGTCCCTGCCCGGGGGCGGTGACCTCGCCGCGGAACTGGCCGCGCGACGGGCCACCCACACCTTCGCCGTCCCTGTCCACCTGGACAGGCTGCTGCGCGAGACCCCCAGGCTCCCCGCGACCCTCCGCTACCTCCTGCTCGGCGCCGCCCCGGCCCCGCCGGGCGTGCTCCGCCGGGCGATCGAGGCCGGGCCCGAGGTCCTGTCGGTCTACGCGATGACCGAGGCGCTCCCCATCGCGATCGCGTCCGCCCGGGAGAAGCTGGCCCAGGACGGGGGAGATCTGCTCGGGGTGCCTCTGCCGGGCGTCGGCGTCCGGATCGCCGAGGACGGCGAGCTGTTCGTCTCCGGCCCCCACCTCGCCCAGCGCTATCTCGGCGAGGAGCCGCTGCGGGAGATCGCCACCGGCGACCTGGTCCGGCTCGAAGGAGACCGGCTGGTGCTGCTCGGCCGGAAGAAGGACATGATCCTCCGCGACGGGGTCAACATCTACCCGGGCCTGTACGAGTCCGGTGTCGCGGCGCTGCCCGGGGTGGCCGAGGCCGCGATCGTCGGGCTCCCCGACCCCGAGACCGGGGACGAGGAGGTCGTGCTGGCCGTCGTTCCCGCGGACGGCTACGACGAGGGCCTGCTGCGAAGGGCGCTTCCCGAGATCGTGGACGCCGCGGCCCTGCCCGACCGGATCGAGCCGCTCGACGCCTTCCCCCGCTCGGGCAGGGCCGACAAACTCGACCGGGCCGCCCTGCGGGACCTGGTCGCCCGCCGTGCATAAGCGGCCCGTGCCTGAGCCCGCCGTGCCTGAGCCCGCCGTGCCGGAGAGGGCCGTGCCTGAGCAGGCCGCGCTTGAACGGGCCGCCGGGCCTCACGGGCCTGGCGGGCCCACCGGGCGGCCACCGAGGATCGCGGTGACGGGCGCCTCCGGATTCGTGGGGGGCGCGGTCTGCCGCGCGGCCGTGGCACGGGGCTGGACGGTGTCGGCCCTCGGCAGGCGGCCCCGGGTGGACGGCGGGCACGTCGGCGGTGCTCCGTACACATCGTGGGATCTTCTCGGCCCCCGGCCCGTGACGTTCCCGGGGGAGGTGGACGTGGTGATCCACTGCGCCGGGAGCGTCACGGACTGGGGGCCGCCGCGTGACATCTGGGCCGCCAACGTGGACGGCACCCGCAACGCCGCCGCCGCCTTTCCCGGCGCCAGGTTCGTGCACGTCAGCACGGCGAGCGTCTACGACCCGTTCCTGCCGACCGTGATGGCCGCCGAGGACGCCGCCCCGGTCGGGCGGTACGCCAACGCGTACGGCGCCTCGAAGGCCGCCGCGGAGCGGTGCCTGGAGCGGGCGGTCATCCTGCGGCCGCACGCGGTCTACGGCAGGGGGGACACCACGCTGCTCCCCCGGGTCCTCGGCGCGGTCCGGGGCGGCAGGCTGCTCGCGGTGGGCGACGGACGCCAGCGGGTCAGCCTGACCTCGGTGGACAACCTGGTCCAGGCCTGCCTGCTCGCCGCCGAGGGCCCGGTCGACCACGGCGTCTTCAACGTGACCGACGCGGAGCCCGTCGTGCTCGACGACGCCCTGCGCGCGATCCTCGGGGAACGCGGCATCGACGCCGAACCGTACTACCTGCCGCTCGCGCTGGTGGACCCCCTCGCCGCCGTCGCCGAGACCGTGTCACGGCTGCTCCGGCGCCCGCGCCCGCCCCGGCTGACCCGCTACGCCGCGGGCCACCTGGCCGTCGAGCGGACCCTCGACATCACCGCCGCGCGCACCCGGCTCGGCTATCACCCCTCGGGAACGTCCTTCGAGGGTTCCGCGGACTGGTGAGCGCGGGCCTCGAACGCCGCCGCCGCGAGCCTGGAACGGATGAGCCTGCCCCTGACGAAGAAGGTCGCCGCCGCCATGAGCAGGCCCAGCGTGAAGATCATCCGAAGGCCGTTCCTCAGGAAGGCGGTCAGCGCGTCGAATATCGCGACCACGGCGGCGTACGACAGGCCACCGGCGACGGCACCGGGCAGGTAGACGTTGCGAACCGCGGACATGGCGATCGCCAGCGCGAGCATGCTCGCGGCCAGGCCGAGCCCGGCGCCGATCAGCGCGGTGCACCGGTCGCGGATCAGGGCCACCCCCGCGACGATCAGGACCGGCGACAGGCCCAGCAGGACCCATCTCAGCGAGATCAGCTCGTCGTAGCCCTTGTCGATCGTGACCATGGCGGAGGTGGGCAGCAGCGGGGTGACGGGGTGCGCCTCGGGCAGGCGCGAGGCGTCCCCCATGCCGGCGACCTGCAACCTCCGCTTGACCAGCTCGTACACCGGGGCCAGGTCGTAGCCGACACCGTCTTCCTGCACGTCTTCCTGCACGCCGGTGTTCGGGGAGTGGCCCAGGATCGCGAGGAACCGGCGGTGCGTCAGCTTGTTGATGTCCACCCAGGCGACGGCGAAGTCGTCGTTGACGCCGGCCTTCACCGTCTCGCGGATGAGCTCCCCGCCGACCGAGACCCCCAGCCCGCGCAACCGCACGACGATCTCGTCGGTGACGCGATTCGTGACGGCGCTCTTGACGGCCGGGTGAGCGGCCAGTGGGGTCACGTTGCGGAGGTAACGGCTGGGGTCCGCGATCTCGTTAGCCGCCCAGTGGGCGGTGAGGGCGAAGGGAGCGAGGAGGCATCCGAGCGCGATCAAAATCGAACCGATCACTCTACGCACGGGGCCCCCTAACCGCTTTACCTGGGAATCCCCGCGTTTGCCGGGCAAAACCGGTTACGGACTCTTTTTGACGCGAACTTGGGGATCAGCGTCATCGCGACGGCGAGATCTGGTTTACAAACCTTGACCCACCACCCCCAGCGCGTCGAACAACCACATAGCCGATTCAACCGAAAACCGTTACTAACCTGCGACGTATTGGGCTGACGGACAGGAGATGTCACGGCTATGGCAGGCAATACGGGGCGAACAGGCGTCGGATCGAGCCTGGCACTGACGCTGGGATCGGCCGTTCTGTGGGGCCTGGCCCATATCTGGGTGGGCCGCCGCCTGACCGGCGCCTTCCTGATGGGCATCGAGCTCACCCTCGCCGGAGCCGCCGCGACCGCCGTGCTGACCGCCGGGCCCTCCCTGCTCTCCCTCGCCGTGCAACCGGCCTGGCTCTGGGTCTTCGCGCTCACCGCGATGCTGGTCGCCACGGTGGCCGTCGCCGTGATCATCCGCTCCTACCTGCTGGTACGGCCGGAGACGGCGCCCCCCGCGGCCAAGTACCTCTCGGCCGCCGCCATCGGCGTGCTGTGCGTGCTGGTGATCTCTCCCATGGTCTACGCGGCCCGGCTGGCCTACGTCTCCCACAACGTGGTGACCTCGGTGTTCGCCGAAAGTGTCACGCCGCTCCCGGTGGACCCCTGGAAGGGCGTGGACCGGCTCAACATCCTGCTCGTCGGCGCGGACGCGGCGGCCAACCGGGTCGGCGTACGCACCGACAGCATGACCGTGGCCAGCGTCGACACCCGGACCGGCGACACCGTGCTGTTCGGCCTGCCCAGGAACCTGGAGGACGTCCCGATGCCGCCCGGCCCGGCCCGCGACCGCTTCCCCTACGGCTTCCAGGGCGAGCCGCCGTACACGCCGGGCCTGCTCAACGAGGTCTACCAGTACGCCGAGGACTACCCCGAGATGGTTCCCCGGCAGAACAAGCGGCACCGCGGCCCGACGCTCCTGAAAAGGACGATCAGCGGCATCCTCGGGCTCGACATCCCCTATTACGCGATGGTCGACATGAGGGGTTTCGTGGAAATCGTCGACGCGATAGGCGGCGTGCGGGTCCGCATCAAGGACCCCATCGTGTACGGCAGGCAGAACGAGGGCCTCATCGAGGCGGGCAGGCGGAAACTCTCGGGCGAGGAGGCGCTCTGGTACGGCAGGTCCCGCACCGACAGCGACGACTACGTGCGGATGGGCCGCCAGAAGTGCCTGCTGAACGCCGTCGCCAAACAGGCCGATCCGATGGCGGTCTTCCAGAGCTTCGAGAAACTGGCCACCGCCGCCGTCGACGCGATCTCCACCGACATCCCGCGACAGCTGCTGCCCGACCTGGTCGAGCTGGCGGAGAAGGTGAAGGACTCCAGGATCAGGAGCCTCCAGTTCGTCCCCCCGCTGATCTACTCGGGCGCGCCCGACTACCACCTGATCAGGCGCGAGGTCATCGCCACCCTGACGGCGCCGCCCGCCCCGCCCCGTTCCGTGCCCGCGCTGCAGGCCGGGAACCGGAGGAACGCGGGCGAACGCGCCGAGACGAACGCCGTCATCCTCGACTCCGCCTGCCACTGACGACCCAGCGGGCCGACGAACCGGTGGGCTGACGAACCGGTGGGCTGACGGGCTGTCGACCTGGCGGGCTGACGGGCTGACGGGCTGACGACCCGACAGGCCGGCGAACCGGCGAACAGGTGAACCGGCGGACAACACCCTCGGCGTGTCCGGCGCGTTGAGAGCACCCATGAGGGTCGGAATGCTGTTATGGAGTGATTACTTAGTGTCATCATGGAGGTTCGAGGATGAAACGTCATCTGGCGAGCGTGGGTCTGCTCGCCGCAATCGCCGTACCCGCCCTTGGATGGCCCCTCGCCTGGGCCGATCCGGTCCCCTCGGTCTCCATCTCCCTCGACGACGGGGCGAGGGAGACCGCTCCGGGCGCGGAGAACACGTACACACTCCGCATTAGCAACCAGGGGACCGCCCAGCTGAGGCGCGTCCTCCTGGTGCAGTCCCTGCCGCCGTCGATGACCTTCGTGAAGGCCGACGCCGGAGGGCGGGTGAAGCAGGGCAAGGTGGCGTGGACGGTGAACGTCCCGCCCCAGAAGGACGCCGTCGTCCACGTGAGCGCCCGGGTCGGCGCGGTCGCGGGGGCCGCGGTGCAGAACCTGGCGACGACGGCCTGCGCCCGCAGGAGCGCTACCGGACCCGTGCTGGTCTGCGCCACGGACATCAACACCGTAGCCGCGCCGGAGAAGCCGGCCGACTGGGTCCTGCCGGTCTCGCTGGCCTCCGCAGCCGTCGCGGGACTGGTCACCGGCGCGTTCCTGCTCCGTCGACGCCGTCGGGTCCAGCCGGTCTGATCCGGCGCGCCGAGAGCCCGGCTAGGGCCTCCCTCGCCGGGCACGCAGCCGCGGGGCCAGACCGAGGCCGAAGAGCAGGAGTCCCGCCAGGACCGGCCAGAACGGCAGGCCCGTGAACGGCAGCGAGGGACCGGACGGCTCCACGCGAGACCAGCCGGCGGGGCAGGGGACCGAGAAGGACCGTCCCCGCCCCGGCACGCACGACGGGTCGGAGGGCGGCCCCGGCACCCGCGCGGGCACCGGCGTCCGCTCCGGGCGGGGAGCAGGCGTTCCCCCCGAGGGGGAGGCGGACGCCTGTGCAGGACCGGGAACCGGCGCGGGCTCGGGTACCGAGCCGGGAGCGGGAATCGGCGCGGAACCCGGGTCGGGTGCTGTGTCGGATGCGGTGTCGGATGCGGTGTCGGATGCGGTGTCGGATGCGGTGTCGGGGATGGTCTCGGATGCCGGGGCGGAGCCGTCGGCGGCCGCCGGGGCGGGGGCGGTCTCCACCGGCCGCCTCTCGCAGCCGGGGCCGGCCGACCCCGCCGGGCAGCCGGACCCGGGTTTCGCGTCCACCGCGACGTCACCCGGCTCGGGCGCCTCGGGTGCGGGCGCCCCGGTGCTCGCCGTCCCCTCGACGGCGACCCGCTGCGCGCAGCCGAGACCCGCGCCTGGAACGGGAGCGGCGAGCCTGGCGGACCACGGTGCCGGGTTCGGGCAGTTCGTCCCGCCCCCGGGAGCCTGGACGGCGCTGTCCAGCACCCCGTCCCCGGTGGCCGGGATGCCGACGGTCACGCTGTAGGTGATCGTGACCGTCTCGGCCACCGGGATGTCGCCGGTCCAGGCCAGCCTCGGCGCGCCGTACGAGACGGTGCCTCTCGTGACCCGCGCGTCGCCGTTGTAGGCCGCGTCGTCGAGGACCCGGGAGAGTTCTCCGGTGAGCGTGGCCCCCGGATAGACGGCGTTGCCGACGTTGCCGACGGTGATCGTGTAGGTGACCACCTGGCCGGGAGCCGCGGTCTCCCTGTCGGCGGTCATGAGGACGTACAGCAGCGGCAGGCCGGGCGCGCCGAGGTTCCCGCAGGCGGGATCGGCGGAGCCGGCCGCGCAGTTGGACCCCTCGGGACCGACCAGCTCGCCGGAGAGGCGCAGGTCCCCCGCCGGAGGGTCGTCCACCGTGACGCCGTAGGTGACCGTCACCGTCTGACCGGCTGCCACGTCACCGGTCCAGGTCACCTCGGGCGCGGTGAAGGAGACCGTCCCCGAGGTGGCCGACTGGTCGTGGTCGAAGTGCGCGTCGTCGAGCAGGCCCGACAGGTCGTCGGTGAAGGTGAAGTTCGACCGACCGGTATCACCGGTGTTGCGAAGTCTGACGGTGTAGGTGACCTTCTGGCCGGGCTTGGCGAGGATGGGCGAGGCCGTCTTGGTGATCTCGACCTTCGACTCACCACCCGCCGACTCCTCGACCCCAGGCTCACCACCCACCGACTCGCCACCCGCCGGCTCTCCGGCCCTTGCCGTCGCACGGCTCTCGTCGTCGGTGGCGCCCCGCGCGATCCGCTTTCCCGTCACGGACGCGGGCGAGGGCCTTCCCTTTTTCGTCACCGTCGTCGTCACCGCCGAAGGCTTCCCCCTGACCACCGCCACGGGCGAAGGCTTCCCCCTGACCACCGCCACGGGCGAAGACCTCCCTCTCACCACCGGAACCGACGGGGACTTTCCGTCCGCTGCCGTCGTCGAGGGAGTTTCGGCCTTCGTCCGGACGGACGGCGAGAACGGCGAGGACGGCGAGGACGCCTCCGCCCCACCCGTACCGGATGCGGCGAGAACGGGCGCCGGTGTCACGAGCACCGCGAGCGCGACCCCGCACGCGGCGAACCCACCGGCCCGCCGTCCGGAGACCAACCGCCAGGAAAGCCGCCGATCGGGGACCCATCGCGCGGGAAACCGCCGTCCGGAGACCCCTCGCTCGGAAAACCGCTGTTCAGGAACCCGCCGCGCGGAAACGCGACGCGACCAGGTACCGATACGTACCACCAAAGCCCCTTGTTGACCCTTGTCCACGATCTTGCAGGGGGGTCAAGATCAACCGACTCGGGGTGGGATACCCGGACCGGCCGGATCTCACCGGCACCGGTGGTAAACATCCGCCCCGCCGATCGCCAAGAGGGCTGCCGAGTCCGCACAGGAGACCTCGAAGCGGTAACAGCGGATCTTTGTCACCGGTCATGACATGACAGGCGTTTTCTCTCGCCCCTTTCATCCGTGCCTGCTCTGAAAGATCACTTTTATCCGCATTCGCGACACGAGAGCGTCTCTCCTTCTCCTCGCGATATGCGCCCCACGCCCCCACCCGTCGTGGCATGATGGGCCCCCAGAAGTATTGAAATGATTTTCATAATCAGATTGGATCGTCGTTATGAGGGTGGCGTTCGTTGGCAAGGGCGGCAGCGGCAAGACGACCCTGTCGGCGCTCTTCGCGAGATACACCGCGAGCCGGGGCGGCCCCGTCGTGGCCGTCGACGCCGACATCAACCAGCACCTGGGCATGGCGCTGGGGCTGAGCGAGGGTGCGCTGCCGAGGCCGATGGGCTCGCACCTGACCGAGATCAAGGAATACCTGCGGGGCGACAACCCCCGCATCTCGTCGGCTTCCGCGATGGTCAAGACCACCCCGCCGGGGTCCGGCTCGCGGCTGCTCCGCCTCGACGAGCAGGACGACCCGATCCACACCCGGTTCTCCGCCGCCACGCCCGAGGGGCCCCGGCTCATGGTCACCGGGCCGTTCAGCGAGGACGACCTGGGGGTGGCGTGCTACCACTCCAAGGTCGGCGCGGTGGAGCTCTATCTGAACCACCTGCTCGACGGCGCGGGCGAGTACGTCGTGGTCGACATGACGGCCGGGGCCGACTCCTTCGCCTCGGGGTTGTTCACCCGCTTCGACATGACCTTCCTGGTGGCCGAGCCGACCCGCCAGGGCGTGAGCGTCTACCGGCAGTACCGCGACTACGCCGCCGACTACGGCGTGCCGGTCGCGGTGGTGGGCAACAAGATCCACGGTCCGGGAGACGTGGCGTTCCTGCGCGACCAGGTCGGCGACGACCTGCTGGTCTGCCTGGAGCACTCCGCGGCGATCCGCGCGATGGAGCAGGGCCGCCCCTTCACCCTCCGGGACCTCGAACCGGCCAACTCCCGGGCTCTGGGCATGATTCTCGACCATCTCGACGCCCAGGAGAAGGACTGGTTCCGCTTCGGGCGCCAGGCCGTGCAGTTCCACCTCCGCAACGCGGAGGCCTGGGCGAACAGGGCCACCGGCGAGGATCTGGCAGCCCAGATCGATCCCGGCTTCGTCTTCGGGCCAACGCGAGTGTCGCTCTCCCGCTAGATGGAGCAATCCGTAGGCCCGACCTAGTGTCTGATGAATCCCCTTCTGTGAGGAGAACGCAGCATGTCGCTGACCGTTTCGAACGATCTTCTCGACCAGGCCAAGGCCGGTGAGGTGGAAGACGCGGCATTCGTCACCTGTGTCAGAGACTCCCTTCCATACGCCTGGTCGCTCATCAGCGACCTGGTCAAGGAGCGCGAGCACACCGGTGCCGAGTTCGCCGACAACACGGTGCCCCCGCCGGACGAGGCCGCTCGTGGCCAACTCCTGCGCGCTCTCGCCAGCGACGCCATGCGCGGTGCCCTGGAGCGCCACTTCGGGGTGAGGCTGGCCTTCCAGAACTGCCACCGGGTCGCTGTCTTCGACCCGTCCGCCACCGGCGCCCACGCGGAGTTCGTCACCGCCAGGTCACAGATCCTCAACCAGACGCCCGAGCTGGTCGACTGCTGACGGCCTCGTTCCGAGGCGGACCGCCTTCCCCGGTTTCATCCCGGTCTCCGGACCGGTCTCATTGCGGTCGGTCCGAAAAGTCCGAGCTGGCCCTCTCCGGCCAGCGGGTTGCGATGCCTCTTGAGGTGGCGCCACCGGGGAAGGTCGTCCAGATAGGACCAGGACAGGCGGTGATGCTCCGTCGGGCCGAGGGCGGCCAGCGCCGCCTGGTGGACCGGTGAGGGGTAGCCCGCGTTGTCGGCGAACCCGTACTCCTCGAAACCCAGCGAGGCCATGTAGGTGTCCCGCCGAACCTTGGCGATCACGGAGGCCGCGGCCACCGAGACGCAGGAAAGGTCGCCCTTGACCTCGCACCTGACCGGCCAGGGCGCGCCCAGATAGTCGTGCTTCCCGTCCAGGACGACCACGTCGGGCCGGACGGGAAGCCCGGCCAGCGCCCTCCTGGCCGCCCTGCGCAGGGCCTCGGTCATCCCGAGCGCGTCGATCTCCTCGTGGGACGCCTCGCCGTACCCGATCCCGGCCGCCCAGGCGGTGATCTCGGAGACCATGGCGGCGCGGCGGGCGGGGGTGAGCAGTTTCGAGTCGGTGAGCCCGGCGGGCGGTTCCGACAGGTCGGTGACCACGGCGCAGACCGCCACCGGACCGGCCCAGGCTCCGCGCCCGACCTCGTCCACCCCGGCGACCAGTTTGGAACCGCCGTCGTTCAGCAACCGCTCAAGCGCGTAGGTGGGAGGCACGTGCCGACGTTACCGGGCCGCGAGCCTCCGGACGCCATCCCGATGGAACACCACCCCGGTCAGTCGTCATCATCCCGATACGGGCCTTCGGTCGTCACCTCATCCGGGGCTTCGAACTCCGGCTGAGCCTCCGGGCGTTCCCGGGAGGCCGGTTCGACTCCCTCCAGGTCGGCGGCGAGGAGCCGGGCGGCGACGTGGACGGCCCGGAGCGTGACGGAGACGGCGGGGCGGTGGACGCTGGACGATCGGGCGACGGCGTGCACGACCCGGCCCACCGGTGGCCCGGGGAACCGGCGGACGGCGATGCCGCGGACCCCGCTGGCCAGTGCCAGGGCGGGGACGGCCGCGATGCCGATGCCCTTGGCGACCAGGCCGATGATCGTGCCCAGTCCCTCGAACTCCCAGGGCACCGGCCGGTGACCGCCGACGTCGGCCATCAGCCGGTCCACCGCCAGCCGGGAGGGCTCGCCGTCCGGGGTGGCCATCCAGGGCTCGTCGCGCAGCTCCCACAGGTCGACCGGGACGTCGGGGGAGGCGAGCCGGTGCCTGCGCGGCACCACGAGCACCAGCGGATCGTGCAGCAGCGGGAAGACCCGCACGGTGTCGGGCTCGCGCATCCGGCCGTGCCAGTCGTCGATCAGGGCGATGTCCACCTCGCCCGACTGCACCTCGCGCATCCCGCGCCCCGAGCGGCACTGTCCCATCCGCAGGGTGAGCTCACCGTGCCGGCGCAGCGTCCTGGCCAGCGCGGGCGCGAAGGCCACCGCGGCGGTCGGGAAGGCGGTCACGGTGACCCGCCCCGACGGGGTCGCGGCCTGGGCCGACAGGTCGGACTCGGCGCTCTCCACCATGGCCAGGATGCGCTCGGCGTGCTCGACCAGGCGCCGCCCCGCGTCGGTCAGCTCCGCGCTCCTGGCGGTCCTGTCGATCAGCACGGCACCCGCCTGGCGCTCCAGCGCGGCCAACTGCTGCGAGACCGCCGAGGGGCTGTAACCGAGGGAGGTCGCGGTGGCCGCGATGCTGCCCCGGCGAGCGAACTCACAGATCAGGACGAGTCTCCGTAAATCAAGCATCAGTTTTCCTTACGCCCACCCACGACAACCGAAGCTTGTCCTGATGCCCCTATCCCACCAGGCTGGAAGGCGTTCCACAACGGCCCGCGCTGTTCCGCGGCGGTCCGTCCTGCCCATGAACGGTCCGCACTTCTCCACGACACATTCCGCACTCCCCCGCAGCGCGTTCCGCGCTTTCCACGACGAGGTAGGGATCCCGCGATGAGCGTCACACTTTCCGCCACCCTGGCGGCCAACGAGGACATCGAGCGAAGACGGCGCGCCGGTGAGCGCGTGCTGCACCTGGCCTTCGGCGAGGCCGGCCTGCCCGTGCATCCGGCCCTGAGCGAGCGACTGGGCGCCGCGTCCGGGCTCAACGGCTACGGGCCCGTCGCCGGCGCGCCCGCGCTGCGCGAGGCGGCCTCCGGCTACTGGTCGCGGCGCGGCCTGCCCACCGACCCCGACCTGGTGGTCTGCGGCCCCGGGAGCAAGCCCCTGCTGTACGGCCTGCTGCCGGCGATCGGCGGCGACATCGTGCTGCCGATGCCGAGCTGGGTCAGCTACGCCGCCCAGGCCGAGCTGGTCGGGGCGCGCTCCCTGCTCGTTCCGACGCCCCCCGGCGAGGGTGGGGTGCCGGATCCCGAGCGCGTGACGGCGGCGGTCAGGCGCGCCCGCGCCCAGGGGCGCGACGTGCGCTCGCTGCTGGTCACGCTTCCCGACAACCCCAGCGGCACGCTGGCCGGGGCGTCCACGATCCGGCGGATCGCCGAGGTCGCCCGTGAACTCGACCTGATGATCATCTCCGACGAGATCTACCGCGACCTGGTCCACTCCCCGGACACCGGTTTCCTCAGTCCCGCCGACGTGGCTCCCGAGCGAACCGTGATCACCAGCGGGCTCAGCAAGAGCCTCGCCCTGGGCGGCTGGCGGATCGGCGTGGCCCGGCTCCCGTCGCCGGCCCTGCGCGACCGGCTCCTGGCGGTGGCGAGCGAGATCTGGTCCAGCCCCGCCGCGCCGGTCCAGCAGGCGGCGGCGTACGCCTACACCGAGCCGCCGGAGCTCGTCGAGCGGGTGAGCCGGAGCCGCGAGCTGCACGGCGCGGTGGCGCGGGCGGTGTACGAGCGATTCGTCCGCGCGGGCGTGCGGGTGGACGCGCCGCGGGGTGGTTTCTACCTCTACCCCGACTTCACCGGGCTCGACTTCGCGTCCTCCGCCGACCTGACCGCCTGCCTGCTCGACCGGCACGGCGTCGGGGTGCTCCCCGGCCACGCCTTCGGCGACGACCCGGCGGCCCTGCGGGTGCGGGTGGCGACCAGCCTCCTGTACGGCGAGACGACGCGGCTGCGGCTGGCCGCGCTCGACGCTCCCGACCCCCTGGCGCTGCCCTGGATCTCGGCCTCGCTGGACCATCTGAGCGAGGCGCTGACCGGCCTGATCGCGGGGCGGGGAGCACCCACGCCCCCCGCGCGCGTCCCGCTCGTCACGGGCCCCGCGGCGGGGTGATCGCGCCCCGCGGGGCCCGCTCGGGCGGCGGAGGTCTCCGGGGTGGCGTCAGCGGCTCTGACCTGGTATCTCTTACCCCGAAGACCCGCGGGCCACGTGCGTTCCTCGATGCTCACCAAGATGTCTCGTGTCGTTTGGTATCAGGCAGGGGAAAGAGCCCTCATTATGTGCTCATGCCCGCTTTTGTCACCTTGTCCGGGCGCCTCGTGCGCCTGGAACCGCTCAGCCTCGCGGTCGTCGACGATCTCGTCGCCGCGGCGAGTGAAGACCGTTCTACCTATGCCTTCACTCGCGTCCCCCATGGCCGGGACGAGATGGTCTCCTACGTGGAGGCCGCTCTGGCTGAGCAGGCGGAGGGCCGCACGATGCCCTTCGCCATCCGGTGGCTTCACACCGATCGCGTGGTCGGTGCCACCCGTCTCATGAACCTGGAGTACTGGCAGGGCCCCATGCCCTGGCCGCCGGGCGCCCGTGGGGCGGTGGGCGATGTCCCGTCCGTGGCGGACATCGGTTACACCTGGCTCTCCGCCTCCGCGCAGGGAACCGGCGTCAACCGCGAGAGCAAGTATCTGATGCTCTCCCTCGCCTTCGAGACCTGGCAGGTCCACCGCATCACCCTCAAGGCCGATATACGGAACGTACGCTCCCGGGCCGCCATCGAAGCCCTCGGCGCGCACCTCGACGGTGTGCGGCGGGCGGAGAGCCGAGGCGCCGACGACACGGTCCGAGATACCGCGTACTACTCCATCCTGAGTGACGAATGGCCGGTCGTCCGAGAACGGATGCACGCGCGGATGGGCCTGGCCGCGGCCGCGTGAGACGGACGCCTTGCGTGCGGTAATACGAGGAACGGTGAACGACCAAAAGGATAAACAGCTAGAAATTACACAGAAAGCACATAGCGTCAAAAACAGTATTCTAATTACTTAATGGAACAAAAGGCCCGCCCGAAGTTTCGGGCGGGCCCGGTGTTCGTCCGATGTCGCACGCGAATCGCGGCTCGCGTGGTCAGCGGGTCGAACGGAGATCGCGGGTGAGAGGAGGGTGCTCGTCTGCCGGCACCACCGGTACGGCCACCGGGCGGATCCACCGGATCCACCGTGCCCCGGGGTCACTCCTCGTCGGACTCGACCTCGTAGATGTAGCGCCACTTACCGCACAGCGTCTTCTTGGCGTGGTGCCTGTCCCAGTAGCAGACCCTGACCTGCAGGTTGTCGATCTCGTCCGCGACGTAGTGGAAGCGCTGGTAGCCGCTGGTGCCGCACTTGCGGGCCCAGGTGTAGTTCTCGTCGCCTTCGTGGGTCTCGAACTTGAACTGGACGTAGCCGCAGAGCCGGCCCGGCGAGTACTTGTCGTAGAGCCTGCCCTGGATGTGGAGGCGGTCGTCGTCGTCGACCCACACGGTGCCCCTGGCGGCGGCGCGGGAGTCGTCGTAGTACTTGGAGTAGTAGTAGCCCCAGGGCTCCTCGTCGTACCCGCTCGAGGCGGTGAGGGTGGCGGCGGAGGCGGGAGTGGCGAGGGCGGGGACACCGATCGCGATGACGGCGGTGGCGGCGGCGAGACCGAGAAGTTTGGTGATCGAGCGGCGCATGGTGGTTCTCTCCTTGAGGGGTACGGCTCCCGGCTTCCGAAGGAGCCATGGCTCATTGATAGGCCCGGGTGCCTGCATCGCACTTACCGCGCCTTTATCCACGCCTGCAATCCACTGACATGTCGGGCATGGCCGCCCCCGTATGGGGCCATGCCCGACGACACCAGCATTAGGGGCACGGCTCAACAGCCGATTGACGTGCAATCAACGTCTCGGCGAACAAGCAAGCCTCTACCTACGGGGTAAGCAAGGGAGGATCTATCATTTGGCCATAAAACTTCCCATTGGGCGGAGATTCAAGAAATGGCTGTTCAGGGCAGCGAAGACGGACTGCGGTTCGCGGTGCTCGGTCCTGTCCAGGCATGGCGCGACGGCTCCGAGCTCGATCTGGGCACCCCGCTGCAACGTTCCATCCTGGCGATGCTCCTGCTGAGGGAGGGCCGGGCGGTCACGCCGGCCGAGATGATCGACGCGATCTGGGGGGAGGACGCCCCGCCCCGCGCGCTCGGCGCCCTGCGTACCTACGTCTCGCGGCTGCGCGCCGTGCTGGAGCCCGGCAGGTCGCCGCGTACCCGTCCTGAGCTGCTCACCTCCGTGGGCAGGGGGTACGCGCTGCGGCTGAACGGCGGCTCCCTCGACCTGCTCGTCTTCGAGCGCGGCCTTCAGGAGGCGGAGACCGCGCGCCGCGAGGGCGATCTGGCCCGGGCCGCGGAGAGCCTGCGCGCGAGCCTGGCGCTCCACACCGGCGAGCCGCTCGCCGGGGCCGTCGGCCCGTACGCCGAACACCAGCGCGGGCGGCTCGCCGAGCGCCGGATGAGCGTGATCGAGGTCCTGATGGATCTGGACCTGGAGCTGGGCAGGCACGCCGACGTCCTGTCCGAGCTGATCGCGCTGACCGGCGACCACCCGCTGCGCGAGCGGCTCCGGGCCCAGCTGATGCTGGCCTACTACCGGTGCGGGCGCAGGGCGGAGGCACTGGCGGCCTTCTCCGACACCCGCGCCACGCTGATCGAGGAGCTGGGCATCGAGCCGGGCTCCGACCTGACGAGCATGCACCAGCGCATCCTCACCGGCGACCCGGCCCTCACGCCGACCCCGGCCGGCCCGCCGGCGCGGCTCGCGCCCGCCGCGCCCGCCGGGGTCGGCAGGGCCGCCGAGGCCGCGGAGGCGTCCGCGCGGGAGGGCTCCGAGGCGAAGCCGCCCCCGGAGGCGGACCCGGAGGCCGCGAGGACGCCGGAGGCGCAGGCGGCGGCGACGAGCCCGGAGCTGCCGCGACCGGCGCAGCTTCCCGCCGCCGTGAACGACTTCACCGGCCGCCGCCAGATCATCGCGCGGCTGCGCACGCTGCTGTCGGCCCAGGACGGCTCCGAGGGCGTGCCGGTGGCGGCCATCTCCGGTATCGGCGGCGTGGGCAAGACGGCCCTGGCCGTACACGTCGCCCACGCCATGCACGACTTGTTCCCCGACGGCCAGCTCTACGCCGACCTGCGCGGGTACGGCGAGGAGCCGACCGCGCCCGAGTCGGCGCTGGCGGCCTTCCTGCGCGGGCTCGGCCTGCCCGCCGACGCCATCCCCGACGGCCTGGCCGAGCGGTCGGCGCTGTTCCGCTCGATCCTGGCCGAGCGGCGGATGCTCGTGCTGCTGGACAACGCCCGCGACGCCGCCCAGGTGAGCCAGCTGCTCCCCGGCTCGGCCGGGTGCGCGGCGATCGTGACCAGCCGGGGCAAGCTCGCCGACCTGGCCTCGGCCAGGCTGATCGACCTGGACGTCATGGAGCCGGACGAGGCCCTCGCGCTGTTCGGCATCGTCGCCGGAGTGGAGAGGGTGGAGGCCGAGCGCGCCGCCGCCATGGACGTGGTCGCCGCCTGCGGTTTCCTGCCGCTCGCGGTGCGGATCGTGGCGGCGCGCCTGGCCGCCAGGCCGGCCTGGACGGTCGCCTCCCTGGTGCCCCGGCTGGCCGACGAGCGCCGCCGCCTGGACGAGATGCGCGTGGGCAACCTCGCGGTGGAGGCGACCTTCGCCCTCGGGTACGGCCAGCTCAACCCCGCGCAGGCCCGCGCGTTCCGGCTGCTCTCCCTGCCCGGGGGTCCGGACATCTCGATCGGGGCCGCCGCCGCGCTGCTCGCGCTGGACCCGATGGACACCGAGGACGTCCTCGAGTCCCTGGTGGACACCAGCCTGCTCGAAGCCCCCGCTCCCGGCCGTTACCGCTTCCACGACCTGCTCAAACTCTTCGCCCGCCGCGTCGCGGAACGGACCGAGAACGCGACGGAGGAGAGCTGCGCCGCGGGCGAGACGAAGAGGGGAGAGCGGCGCGGGTCCGGTGTGAGCGTGACCATCGGCGGGGAGGGCGAGGCGGCACTGCGCCGGTTGCTCGACTTCTACCTGGCGTCCGCGCGCTCGGCGCACCGCCTCGCCTACGAGGGCAGCACGATGGCCGACCGGCTGGGAGTCACCGGGACCGGTCACGCCTTCGCCTCCGCCGACGAGGCGGTGGCCTGGCTCTCGGTGGAGGTGGAGTCGCTGTTCGCGTCGATCGCCCAGGTGACCTGCGCGGACAAGGCCGACGAGCTGTTGCCGGGAGCCGACCTGCTGCTCGCCATGGAGCCGCTGCTGGAGTCGGGGAGCCACGTCCGCGAGTTCGAGAGCCGGACGCGGGAGATGCTGGCCGTCGCGCGGCGGATCGGCGCCGTCTCCAGCGAGCTGCGCTGCCGCTACGTGCTCGGGCGGGTGCTGTTCGGCGCCAACCGGCTGGCCGAGGCGGAGGAAGAGTTCCGTACGTCGCTGGAGCTGTCGGCCGGAGGCGACCGCATCGTCACCGGCGAGGTGCTCAACGCGCTGGCCGTCGTGGCCGGGCGGCGCCGCCGCCACGAGGAGGCCCTGGCCTGGTTCGGCTCGGCGCGCGAGGCGTTCAGGGAGGTCGGGGCGCGGGGCGGGGAGGCCCTGACGCTCAGCTACTCCGCCCGCGACCACCTGTTCCTGGAGCAGCCGAAGGAGGCGATCGCCGCCGCCGAGCAGGGGCTGGCCCTGTTCATCGAGATGGGCTCCAGCGCGGGCACCGCCAGGGCCCGCTACCACCTGGGGATGATCCTGTCGCGGGTCGGCCGGCTGAACGAGGCGGTCCACCACCACGCCGAGTGCCTCGCCTTCTTCAGGGCGAGCAGGCAGCGGGTCTGGGAGCAGCGGGTCTGCTCCCGGCTGGCCGAGACGTTCATCAACGCGGGACGTTTCACGGACGCGGCCCGTCACGCGGAACAGGCGCTCACCGTGAGCCGGGAGATCAGCCACCCGTACGGCGAGGCGCAGGCGCTGTGGGTGTTAGGCAAGGCGCTCAACGGTCTCGGCAGGGTCGGGCGTGGCAGGGACTGCCTCGAGCGTGCCCACGACCTGTTCGGCAGGCTCGGAGCGCCCGAGGCCGAGGATCTGCGTCTTCTGCTGGAGCGCGACCAGGTCGACAGCTGATCCCAGGCCGTCGTACAGGTCGTCGTCGAGACGCGTCATCCAGACGTGGTTGATCACCGGCGTTCCCCTCGAAGTCAGGCCCCGTGGCTCGGGATGGGTGTGGAGGTCCGGCCGGCCGTCTGACCCGGGCGACGCGTAGGGGGCCCGGTCATCCGGTGCGTCGCCCGCGGGTCGGCCGCCTCACTGTGACGGCCGGCCGGACGTGGCACGGACCCTTCACCCCCCGGGTCCGTGCCCCACGACCAGAGCTTCTCCCACGGCGTTTGCCATCCGATTGACATGCGATAGCGGCGATATCCACAGCCTGTGGACGATCACCCTGTGGATATGTGGAAAAACCCTTCCGCGATCAGCGGGCGGAGGGCCGCGGGAGCCTTTGTCCGCAGGTCATCGTGGTCCTCACCGGTCAGCTCCGCGATCGCGGCGAGCAGCGGGTCCAGTGGATAATCGCCGTCGCAGACCCCCGCGAGGGCGGCTTCCACGGTCCCGACCGCCGCGCTGCGGCGCAGCCCCCCGGTCTGCCGCAGCACGATGCGCGCCGGGTCCTCGGCGCCCGGCGGGCCGACCCGCTCCTCCAGCACCCCCTCGGCCACCACGAGCCTGGAGCCGAGCAGCTCGGCGTCGGTCAGCCGGTGCGCCGTGGTGATCGAGCCGAGCACCTCGTCCACGTATTCGCCGACCGGCAGCTCCACCGGCCGCCCGTACTCCTCCACCCGCACGACGGGGTCGAGGCTCCCGGAGTCGTTCAGCGTGATCCAGCCGAAGCCGATCCCGGTGACGTTCGCCGCCTCGAACCAGCCGAACCAGTCGTCGTAGAGCTCGCGGTGGCGCGGGGTGCCCTGCTCGGCGGCGTCCCGCAGCCACAGCTCGACGTACTCGGCGGGATCCTGGACGTCGCGCTGCACCACCCAGCCGTCGCAGCCGGTCCCGGCGAGCCAGCCGCCCACCCGGTCGCGCCAGTCCTCGCCGTCGACGTGCAGCCAGTTGGCCAGCAGGTGGCAGGTGCCGCCGGGCGCGAGGTGGCGGGGCGCCCGGCGTACGAGGTCACGGCAGAAGTCGTCGGCGTGGAAGCCCGACTCGCGGTAGGTGAACCGGCCGGCCGGGGAGATCACGAACGGCGGGTTGGCGACGATCAGGTCGAAGCGGTCGTCCTCTACGGGATCGAACAGCGAGCCCAGCCGGGCGTCGACGCCGGTGATCCCGGACAGCGCCCAGCTGAGACGGGACAGCTCCAGGGCGCGCGGGTTGACGTCGGTGGCCGTGATCTCCTCGGCCCTGCCTGCCAGGTGGAGGACCTGCACCCCGCACCCGGTACCGATGTCCAGGGCACGCCCGGCGGGGCGGCGGGAGGCCAGCTGGGCCAGGTTCGCCGAGGCGCCGCCCGCGCCGACGACGTGGTCCGGGCGCAGGGCCGGGTCGCCCGGCCTGACCTTGCGGTCGGAGACGACATAGCCACCGGGGCCAACGGGGCCAACGGGGCCGCCGGAGCCGCCGGAGCCATCGGTCTCCCAGGGCTGCAGATGGACCGTGGAGGTGACCCGGCCGCCCTCGACGGTCACCAGGCCCGCGGCGGCCAGTTCCTCCACGGGAAGGCCCGCCGGCATCCCGCGCGCCTCCACGGGAGCGCCGAGCCACCACAGCCGGATCAGGGTGGCGAGCGGGTCGCCCTCCGCGGTGGCGCGCAGCGCGGGGACCGTCTCCTCACGGGAGAGCGCGGTGGCGGCGACGTCGCCGAGGCGCTCGCGGACGCCGTCGATGGTGTAGCCGGTGTCGAGCAGGAGTCCCCTGAGCCGGCCGAGCAGATCGTTCACCGGGCAATCCTCGCACCGGGCACGTCCGGATGCTCCCGGTGATGAGACTGTTACCCATCGGGGTAAGCGTTCTGCAAGCGGACTTCAAGTGGAAAGCGGTACTTCTTGGTAGCCGCACCACCCGCTCCAAAGGATCCATGATGCTGATCCCCTGTTTCGCCTGCGAGTCCCGTTTTCATCCTGACGAATATTTCCGCGCTTGCCACGACTACCACCGTGGCAAGGATCTGGTCGCATGGACCTGCCCGCGGTGCGGCAACCAGGATGAGTTACGGGTCTTCCCGGGGGAGCTGGGATTCGGCTACGCCCGGCGCGGCAGGTTCGACGTCTCCGACCGGGTGCGGGTGCCCGGCCTGCGGCGCCGGCGTCAGGACCTGCGGTTGGACATCTCGCTGGACGAGGACGTCTGGCGGGTGTCGACGCGGACCCGCCAGCTGGTGGGAGCACACTGAGACCGCTCCGGCCCGGAAAAGCCCCCGTGATCCGGGCCGGAGTATCGGTGACACCCGCCGGACGGGCGGCGCTCGCAGTGGTCGGACGGGGACGACGGCGGGCGGCGGTCAGGGGGTCTGCTGGGGGGCCTGCTGCCGCAGGCTCTGCCAGGCCGCCTCGCGCAGGCCGCCGATCTCCTCGGGGGTGGGCTGGTGCGCGCCGGCGAACCACAGGCGGCACATCTCGGTGGCCGGTCCCAGCCAGAGCACGTAGCACATCGTCGGGTGGACGGGCTGGAGCAGGCCGTCCTTCATGTGCGGGCGCCACCAGTCGGAGACCTTCCTGAAGAACGCCCTGCGCGACTCCGACACCTCGGTGCCGCCCGGCTCGTCGCGCCTGGGCGGCCGCTCGCTGATCAGCAGGTGGGCACGCTCGCGGTGCTCGCCGCACCAGGACATGTGCAGCGCGACGATGGCCTCGATGCCGCCCCGCGCGCTCTCGTGGCGCTGGAGCTCGGCGAGGAACGCGTCCTGGTACATGCGCAGGGTCTCGGCGTACAGGACGCCGAAGACGTGTTCCTTGCTGGCGAAGTGGTGGTAGAAACTGCCGACGCTGACGCCGCTCTCCTCACGGAGGCTGGCCAGCGTGGTGGCCGAAACCCCGTCCTGGCTGAATCGGCGCAGGGCACCCTCGACGATCCTGGTGCGGCCGTCGCGTCCGCTCTTGGCAGTCTTCACGGATCCCATGGTGGAGCAACAGAACCTTGTTCCGCAAACTGCTCGGGAAACAGCTTGGACCACGTCGATCGTACCGCCTTGATCCGGGAGCCCGTATCGCCACCCCGGATGACCGGTCCGCCCGGTCCGGCGGCGCCGCCCTCCGGGCTCCCTGCCCGGAACCCCCTCCCGGCACGCCCCCGGCGAGCCCGCTCGGCGAGACCGGGCGGGGCCGCGCGGGAACCGGCCAGGACGGCGCTAGCGGAGAATCCTCGCGGTCACCTCGACCGTGCCTGAGGAGACGCGCATGGTCGCCTCCGGCCACGTCCTGCGGACCATCGCCAGGACCGTGCGGTTGTCCCCGAGCACGTCCATCCCCACGGTCCTGGCCCCCCTGGCCTCCGCGCGGCGCATCAGCGTGCGGACGAGCCGGGAGCCCAGCCCCATTCCCTGCCACTCGTCGCCCACCACCACGGCGATCTCGACGTCGGCCTCCTCGCCCCGGTAGCTCATCGCGTGCCCGACGAGAAGGTTCCCGTGCACGGCGAGCAGGGCGTCGCGCCGCTCGTCCACCGTGAGCAGCGTTCTGACGAAGCTCGCGCTCGGACGGCCCATCCCGGCGAAGAACCTCCGCGCCTGGGTGCGGGGCGACAGCCCCCCGAGGAAGCGGCGGATCCCCTCCTCGTCGTCCGGCCGCGCGGGCCGGATGTCGACGGCCCCTCCGGGCACGGTCGCGACGTCCCCCGACGTCCGTGTGAAACCACCGCACACGGCCGGGGCGTCCTCTGTCGCCGGGACACCACCCGGCGGCACCGCCTGAGTTCGCATCATGGACTCAGAGTCCCGCGAGACAGCTGAGTATGTCAACTAGACTTAGGTGAACGTTGGAGGTGCTGCGATGGCGACTTACGATTCGCACATGAACGAGGCGGCTCCCGGCAACCTGCCCCTGCGATTGGACAACTGCTCCATCGAACGCGCCCTGGGCGTCGTCGGCGAGAAGTGGACGTTCCTGGTGCTGCGCGAGGCGTTCGGCGGCGTGCGGCGCTTCGCCGACATGCAGGCCGCCACGGGGGCGCCCAGGCAGGTGCTCAGCGCCCGGCTGACCCGGCTGGTGGAGGAGGGACTGCTGCGCAAGGTCCCCTACCGCGAGCCCGGCCAGCGGCAGCGCGACGAATACCGGCTGACCCAGATGGGCCTCGACCTCTATCCGACCCTGGTGGCCCTGATGCAGTGGGGCGACCGGTATCTCAGTGACCACGAGGGACCGCCGGTGCTCATCACCCACCGCGGCTGCGGCGCCACGGTCGAGCAGCACTTCCGCTGCGCGGAAGGGCACGAGGTCGCCGGCCCGAGAGAGGTCACCCCGCTGCCCGGCCCCGGAGTACGCCTTCGCCCTACGGCCTCCGCGTCTCCAGGCTCTCCGTCCCTCGCGTCTCCAGCCTCCGCAGGCAGTGCCTGAGGCTGAGCACCGAGACCAGGGCCACGCCGCCGAGCAGCACCGCGACGGCGGAGGTGCGTACGAGGAGGTAGGTCTCCAGGGTCTGGCTGAGCAGCAGCCAGAGGCTCAGCGCCCCGTTCAGCAGTTGCGCGCAACCCCACAGCACCGACTGCGACACGAAGAAGCGGCGCATCCGCGGGTGCTCCATCACCTGGTCGGGCAGCGGCACGAGATCGGCCACCACCCGCCGCATCAGCGGCCTCTGCAGCGGCGCGGTGAGCAGGAAGCCCATGCTCACGCAGAACACCCCGAGGCAAGGCTGCAGGAAGAACACGATGGGGTTGCCCGTCGCCACCGTCAGCACCACCCTGACGGTGATCGTGCCCGCCGCCAGCAGCAGCGTGCCGGGCGCCTCGCCACCCCTGACCAGTCGCCAGGCGACGCCGCCGTAGACCCAGGCCGCCGCCACCGCCAGCGCGATGTTCGCGTTGGTGAAGACCAGTGCGACGTAGAAGACGAGAACGGGAAGGATCATGCTCTCGAACACCCTGGGGGCGGCGTGCCGCAGCAGGGCCCCGATACGGGGGAGTACGAGCGGAGCCGGGGGGGCGGGCATGAGCACAGTCATCAGGGGCGGGCTCCGGAGGTGGTGGAACATCCCGGGGGAAATCTCACCCGACCGTACGCGATGTCCGGAGTGTCCGGCGAGCTTTTCCACGACATCCGAGGATCGGGCGGTCCCGGGCACCTTACTACGCCCAAAGACGCACCCGGCCCCTCCCAAAGGCGCACTCGAAGGACGGGGCGGTGCCCCCGGTGCCTACCCTTGATGACGTGTACCGGTTCCTGCTGACTCCCCGATGGCTGGCCCTCCACGTGGTGGTGCTGCTGGTCATCCCCGCTTTCGTGCTGCTCGGCCAGTGGCAGTTCGGGCGCTTCGAGGAGAGATCCACCAGTAGCGACCAGATCACCGGCAACCTCCACGCCGCCCCCGTCGCGGTGGAGAGGCTCACCTCACCCGGCGGCACCGTCTCTACGCAGGACAAATACCGCACCGTTCTCGCCAAGGGGACATACGACGCGAACGCCCAGCTCCTGGTCCGGCGCCGCGTCCAGGACAAGGCGGTCGGCTTCTACGTGCTGACCCCGCTGGTCACGGCGGACGGCACCGGTGTGCTGGTGAACCGGGGCTGGGTCAAGGCGGGCAGCACCGCCGATGCCCTCCCCGAGGTCCCGGCGCCCTCCTCGGGTGAGGTGACTGTCACCGGCAGGTTACGTCCCACCGAGACCGAGGAGAGCTCGGGCATCCGCGACCGGGCGGGCCTGCCCGCGGGACAGGTCCTGCTGATCAACACCGAGGCGATCGGGCGCCGCCTGCCGTACAAGCTCCTCGGCGGGTACGTCGAGCTGATCGAGCAGTCGCCGCCGGCGGCCGCCGCGCCCGCGCCCGTCCCTACGCCGGACGTCGGCGAGGGAGGCGGCCTCAACCTGGCCTACGGCGTGCAGTGGTGGCTGTTCATCGGCGTCGCGATCGGCGGCTGGGCGCTGCTGATCCGCAGGGAGGCCGCCGACCTCAGGGCCGCGGCCTCGGCACCGGCCGGCGGCCCCGCACCCGGTGAGCCAGGGCCCGAACCCGGGGGCGAACCCGCCACGCCGGGGAAGCCCTCCGCGTCCGACGAGTCGTCCACGCCCGGCGACCCCGCCGACCTCCGCGCCTAGTTCCGGAGGAGGTTCAGGAGATAGCCGGCGGCCACCAGCAGGCCGAAGGAGAGCAGGCCCAGCCCGATCGCCGTCAGGAAGCCCCATCCGCCGCTCAGCCGCTCGCGCGGCGCGGGACGCCGCCCGGGCGCGAACCAGAGCGGGCGGGGTTCGAGCAGCAGGAACAGGAGCGCGCCGGTCTGCCCGACGGTGAAGAGCCAGAGCCAGGCCCACCGATTGCCCAGCCGGGGCGTCGAGCCGAGCATGATCAGGAACGCGAGTATCCAGCCACCCATCAGCCACGGGCCGCCGACGGGCCCCGGCATGTCGGCGACCCAGGCGGGTATCCACCCCGTCCCACCGGAGTGGTCCCGCTCGACCACCCTGGCCCGGCTCTGTCCCAGGTCCTTTCTCAACTCCGCCCACACGTAGGCGGGCGAGCCCTCCGCGGGCGGCTGCGGCCTGAACTCGCGCCAGAGCAACGGGCCCTGGGCCCACAGAACACGGGAGATGGCGCCGTTCTGCCCGTCCCCTCTGTCATACCCGTCGTGCTCGACGAAGGAGACGCGGTCGGCCGCGGCCGCGGCGCGGAACTCTGCCCGCGTCCCCTGCAGGGGCGTGATGCTCAGCGTGAAGACCAGGACCCCGAAGGTCAGGCAGAGCAGGAGAACCGACCGGATGGTGATCCCGACGATCCACCAGCCACGACGCACCTCGACCGCTTCGGGAGTCATGCCCCCTTTACTACCCGGCTACTATCCGAAGATCACGCGTTGACCATCGACATGCCGAAAAGAAGCGCCACCGCGATCGCGAACCCGCGCGTCCCGTCGATCCTGGCCGGTGCGGGCAGCGTCTCGTACGGGTCCCGCCACAGGGGCCTCGGCTCCAGCAGGACGTAGAGCAGCGAGCCGCCGGTGAGGAACATCCAGAACCACGCCCAGCGGCTGGCGTAGCGGGGGTTCGGCCGGGTCAGCATGAGCAGCCAGGCCAGGATCTCCGCCGCCACCGCCACCGGGCCGAACGGCTCCCACCACCGCGCGTAGGCCGGCGAGCCCGCCAGGGCCCCGAAGCCGCTGGAGCGCACGATCTCCACGGAGGGGTCGGCGGCGGCGCGCACCTGGGCCAGGAAGGCCTCCTGGCGGCGCTCCAGGGCCTCGGGGACCAGCCGGGTGGTCCGCGGATCCCAGACGTCGTCGGGCTGGTCGAAACGGGCCTGGCTCCAGGAGAGCGGCCCGTGGGACCACGTCAGCGTGCCGTAGGCGGGCCAGTTGCGGTCGTAGACGACCTTGGCCACCTCGCCCGCCCGCAGGTCCGTCACGAGCTCCGCGGCGGGTCGCAGGGGAGGTGCCTGGTTGATGTGGACGATGATCGTGGACAGCGCGAGCACGAACAGCAGCGCCACCCGCACGGCGTACGGGATGTCATCCCATGCCGGAATCACCACTCGCATCCCTGCCCCCATTACGCGAGACCCACCGCTGGATAGGTTAGAGGGCGTGATCCGGCATATCGAGTTCGCGCGGCTGTACAACTTCCGCGACGTGGGCGGCTACCGGACGGACGGCGGGATGGAGGTGCGCTGGCGGCGGCTCTACCGCTCAGCCTCGCTGCACATGCTCGCCGACGACGACCTCGACCGTTTCCACGCGCTCGGCGTACGCACCGTGATCGACCTGCGCCATCCCGACGAGGTGGCGTACCGGGGCCGCGCCCCGGAGGGGCCGAGCTACCACAACCTCCCGGTCGAACACCGCAGGTGGGACACCGCCGGCGACTACCACCCCGACGCCGGGGTCGCCAGGTTCTTCGCCGACCGCTACCTGGAGGTGGCCCAGGACGGTCACGCCGAGCTCAGGAGCGCGCTGGAGGTGATCGCCGAGGCGGGCAACGCGCCCGTGGTGGTCCACTGCGCGGCGGGCAAGGACCGCACGGGGCTGCTGGTCGCCCTGGTCCTGCGGCTGCTGGGGGTGCCCGAGGAGGACGTGATCGCCGACTACGCGCTGACCGGGCTGGCCAGGCCCCAGATGGTCGCGTACTGGGAGAGGGAGCATCCGGGCGAGCCCCAGTGGGCGGGGTTCGGGCAAGCGCCGGCCGAGGCGATGCGCCTCTTCCTGGGCGAGCTGGGCCCGGTACGGGACTACTGCCTGCGGACCCTGGGCGTGGACGAGAGCGTTATGTCCGCTCTTAAGAATCATCTTTTGAAAAATCCTGATACTGAGGCGATCTCTGGGTAGGCGCTCTCGCAGGGCCCGCCATGGGCAGCACCCTCCGGCGGGCCCGCCCCCCCGGGGCCGCCTTACCCCCCTCCGGTGGCCCCGGGGCCCGCCCGTCCGGCCGCCTGCCGAAGACGTCACGGCGAGCATCGCGGGAGACGGGGGAGGCGTCGTGAAGGACGTCACGACGAGCATCCCGGGAGACGTCGCGAAAGACGTCGTGGGAGACGTCGTGGGAGACGTCGTGGGAGACGTCGTGGGAGACGTCGTGGGAGACGTCGTGGGGGACAGAGATACCAAGCGGAGACCTTGCGGCTTGATGAGTGTTATTCCAGCGGAATACGGTTGACCGTGTGACTACGCCGCTGCTCCCCGACCCCGAGCCCAGGCGGCGGGACTATGTGATCATCTCAGCCGACGACCACCTGATCGAGCCGCCCGACATGTTCGACGACCGGCTCCCGGAGAAATACGCCGACAAGGCGCCCAAGGTGGTCGAGACCGACTCCGGTCACCAGGTCTGGCGTTACGGCGGGGCCACCTACCCCTGTGCTGGGCTCGACGTGGGCGCCGGCCTGCCTCGTGAGCAGTGGACGCTCGACCCGGTGCGGTTCGAGCACATGCGTCCCGGATGCCACGACGTCGAGGCCCGGATCGAGGACATGGACCGCGCCGGCGTCTGGGCCGCGCTCTGCTTCCCCGGCATGCTGGCCGGGCAGTCGGGCATGGTCTTCGCCAAGACCCGCGACCAGGAGCTGGGCCTGGCGGTGCTGCGCGCGTGGAACGACTGGCACGTGGAGGTCTGGGCGGGCACCTACCCGGAGCGGATCATCGCCCTGCAGCTGCCCTGGCTGACCGACCCCGAGGTGGCCGCCAAGGAGATCCGCGACAACGCGGCGCGCGGCTTCAAGGCGGTGCTCTTCCCCGAGTTCCCCACCCGGCTGCGCCTGCCGTCCATCCACAGCGACCACTGGGACCCGTTCTTCCAGGCGTGCGAGGAGACCGGCACCGTCGTCTGCCTGCACGCCGGCGCCGGTTCCTGGGCCCCGGTCCCGTCTCCGGACACCCCGATCGAGGCGATCACCACGTTGATGCCGGCGAGCGCCATGTTCGCCTGTGCCGACTGGCTCTGGTCGGGCGTCCCGCTGCGCTTCCCCGCGCTGCGGATCCTGATCGTGGAGGGCGGCGTGGGCTGGCTGCCGATGCTGGCCGAGCGGGCCGACTACGCGCTCGACCACCCGGTGGCGGGGGAGGCCTCGTGGGAAGGCGGCCTGAAGCCCAGTGAGGTGCTGCGGAGAAACTTTTTCTTCGGCACGCTCAACGACCACGCCCTCTCCGGGGTACGGCTCGCCGTCGGGCTGGAGCACGTGCTGCTGGAGAGCGGCTACCCGCACTCCGACTCCACCTGGCCCGACACCCAGCAGGCCGTCGCGACGAACCTGGGCAGCCTGCCGCCCGCCGACATCGCCCGGGTGGCCTACGGCAACGCCGCCCGCCTGTTCGGCCATCCGCTGCCCTCGCGCGCCTGGCTCAGGATGGAACAGATCTGACCCGTTCGAGCGCCCGGCTCAGGATGGGGCCCATGCGGACCCGTTCGAGCTCCCCACCCGGGGCGGAGCAGCCCTGACCCGCTCGCGCCCTCGGCTCAGGGCTGAACGGACCCGACCCGCTCGCGCTCCCGGTCGACGTCAGGGCTGAACGGACCTGACCCGCTCGCGCTCCCAGTCGACGTAACGCCCACCCTCGCCGAGCAGGGAGCCCATCAGCCAGAGGAACACGCCGAAGTCGTCGGCCACCCCGACAAGAAGCAGGAAGTCGGGGACGACGTCGATCGGCGAGATGATGTAGAGCACGCCGAGCCCCATCATCGCCAGCTTGCCCTTGCCCATGCCGGAATACTCCCCGCGCATGACCGCGCCGACCATCCTGGGGAGGGCGCGCAGACGAGCGCCGAGACCGGGCGAGCCCGGCTTCGTCACGTCCTTGTACGTCCGCCACGCCTGCGCCGCGCGCGCCGCCTTCGCCATGGAATCCTCCTCGGAACCACGTTCGCCTGGCGGCGTACTACCCCACCGCCTCACGATATAACGCGTGACTTCCGGACAGGGTTCCCGAGGACGGTCAGCGCATCGCCGCGTGCCGGAAGGGGCGTTCCTCCTCGATCTGGGCTGCCACCCGGATGAGCAGGTCCTCCCGTCCTGCGGCGGCGACCAGCTGCACTCCCACCGGCAGCCCGTCCGCGGTGTGGTGCAGCGGCAGGGAGATCGCGGGCTGCCCGGTGGCGTTGACGGGCGAGGTGAACGACACCGCCTGATTGGTGCGGCCCCGCGAGGTGCTGACGTCGTCGGGAGGCAGCCAGCCGAGGGGGAAGGGCGCCACCCCCAGGGACGGTGTGAGCAGCAGGTCGTGCGAGTCCCACCAGGCGGCCATCCGCCGCCTGAACCCGTCGATCCAGTCGCGCGAGGTCACGTAGCCGACCGCGTCGAGCTCACGGCCCGCCGCTCCCAGGATGCGGTTGCGCGTCTCCAGCTCGCCGAGCTCGACGGGCCTGCCGCGCCAGCGCCCGATGTCCTGCACGTCGGCGGCCACGTGGGCGGCAACGATCGTGCCGAAGTGCGAGGCGAAGCCGTCCTCGGCGAGCGCGGAAGGCCCTCCGGGCTCGACGTCGTGGCCCAGCGCCTCCAGCAGCCCGGCGGCCGCGGTGACCGCGGCCACCAGATCCGGGTCGGACGGGACGTCCCCGCCGGGGTGCTCGGCGAGGAAACCGATCCGCAGCCGCCCGGGGTCCGCCCCGACCTCCTCGGCGAGCGGGCGCCTCCAGGCGGGCGCGCCGTACGGGTCGCCCGGCATCGTCCCGGCGATCACGTCGAGGGTCACCGCGCTGTCCCTGACCGTACGGCAGAGCAGGCCCGCGGCCGAGAAGCCCGCCCAGGGCTCGCCTCCGGAGGGGCCGGCGCTGACCCTGCCCCTGCCGGGCTTCAGCCCGACCAGCCCGCACATGCTCGCCGGGATCCGGATCGACCCGCCGCCGTCGCTGGCCGAGGCCACCGCGACCATGCCCGCCGCCACCGCCGCCGCGGACCCGCCGCTCGATCCTCCACTGCTGTAGCGAAGGTCGTACGGGTTGCGGGTGGGACCGAACGCCACCGGCTCGGTGGTGATCGCGGTGCCGAACTCCGGGGTGTTGGTCCGGCCCAGGATCGTGAACCCCGCCCGGCGCAGCTTGGTCACCGCGTAGCCGTCGCGCTCGGCGAAGATCCCGTCAAGGGTGCGCGACCCCGCGCGGTACGGCTCCCCCGCCATGCTCCATCCCAGGTCCTTCAACAGCGTCGGCACGCCCGCGAAGGGGGCGTCGGGGTCGGCCTCGCCCGCCTCCGCCAGTGCCCGCTCGAACCTGCGGTGGACGACCGCGTTGATCGCGCCGTCGCACGCCTCGATCCGCGCGATCGCCGCCTCGGCGAGCTCCCTCGGGGAGATCTCCCCCTTCCTCACGGCCTGCGCCTGTCCGAGCGCGTCGAGCTTCAACAGGTCGTGCAAGGGTCACTCCTCGGCGGGGGCCAGGTCTCGTACGGCCTGGGCGATCGGAACCCCGCCCCCGGGGATGGGGGCGAGGACCGGCGTGTTCAGGCCGTTGCGCACATACTCCCGGATCCTGGCCCGGCACGTGGCGGCGTCGCCGTGCACGATGAGCTCGTCCACGACCTCGTCGGGGATGGCCTTGAGCGCCGCCTGCCGGTCTCCGGCCGCCCAGGCCTCGTGCATCGGCCGCAGCACCTCGCCGCGTCCCAGCCAGTCGTGGAAGGCGGCGTAGACCGGGACGGTCAGGTAGCCCGCGAGCATCCGGCGGCCGAGCTCGCGCACCTTCTCCGCGTCCTCGCTGACGCACACGAACAGCCGGGCGATCAGCTCGGTCTCCTCGCCGACCTCGGCCCTGACCTTCCGCACGTCCAGCGGCGAGAGCCAGTTGGTGATCGCGCCGTCGGCCTCCTCGGCGGCCAGGCGCAGCATGCGGGGGCGCAGCGCGGCGAGCACGATCTTCGGCGGGATCTTGGGGGCGCGCTCCAGCTTGAAGCCCTTGACCTCGAACGTCTCGTAGCGCTCGCTGACCTTCTCGCCCGCCAGGGCCTTGCGCAGGAAGCGCAGGGTGTCTCTGGTCCTGGCGAACGGCTTGACGAACTCCCCGGCGTTCCAGCGTTCCACGATGGCCGGGGAGGAGGCCCCGATGCCCAGGACGAAGCGCTCGGGGGCGAGGTCGGCGAGCGTGGCGGCGGACATGGCGAGCAGGCCGGGACCCCGGGTGGAGACCGGGACGATCGCGCTGCCGAGCCGCAGCTCCGGGGCCCATTCCGAGGCCATCGCCAGGGGTACGAAGCCGTCGACGCCGTTGACCTCGGCGGACCAGGCGTCGGTGTAGCCGAGTCCGGGAAGCTCGGCGATCAGATCCCTGGAAGCGGCCAGCGAACGGTCGTAGAAGGGGATCGTCATACCCCAGCGTGGGCCCGTGGTCATGTGCCGCCTCCGTGTCGGTGCTCGCCGCCGGGGACCTTCCCCAGAACGATGTTCTGATGTAGCTTGCCGCACCCGCTCGGGGCGCCGTCAATAGCTTGGCCGTACCAACCGGACGGTATGTCAGAAAAGAATGATCTCCACCGACCGGCCGCTTACCGCCTCATCACTTTCCGTATGATGTTAGAAACTTTACGTGACGAAGCATCGGCGGAGGAACCAACGACGGGGCCCGCTCGGCGTGGCGGTCCTCGCGACCTGCATGGCGGCCCCTGTTCTGGCCGGAACACATCCCCTCGCGGCGGAAGGCGGCTCGGGGCCGCTCCCACCCCTCGGGGTCTCGCACGCGGCCCTGAGCCTGGTCTCCGGCCGATCAGCGCTCCCCGAGTCCGAGCCGTCATCCCCGGCTCCCCCGCCCCCGGCGCCGGACACCGGCCACTCGGCCGCGCTGAAACCCGAACCGGACCACCCGACCGTGCCCCCGCCAGGGGCGGGCGACCGGAAGGTCCCCTGGTGGCACTGGTGGAACTGGTGGAAGCCCACATCGGACCATCCGGCGGACCTCCCGGCCAGGCCGAAACCCGAACCGAAACCCGAGCCAAAGCCAGAGCCAAAGCCAGAGCCGAAACCCGAGCCGGAGCCCGCGCCCGAACCCGCGCCTGAGCCCGAGCGGCCGACGCCCATCGTGCCGGCCCCTCCCACCCCTCCCGCCCCGCAGCCTTCCGCACCCCCCAGGCCCCGCGTCCCCGCGCCCCCACCCCTTCCCGTCCCCGTCCTCGAAGTCGTCGTCACGCCGACGCCGACGCCGAGCCGGAGCCGCACTCCCCGGCCCAAGGCGACGCCCTCCAGCACGCCCCCTCTCCTGCGGCAGCGGCTGGTGCTCGATCGCTACGCCGAGCGGCGCAAGGGCACCGACAGAAAGCTGGTCCTCCTGGTGATGTTCACCGGCGTGATCTCGGTCGCCGCGGTCACCGCCCTCAACCGCAGGGGCCGCGGATGATCCGGGCGGCGATGATCCGGGCGGCACGGACGGCGAAGCCCGCCGGTGGGACATCCACCGGCGAGCTTCCGGGCCGCCGTGCGCGCCGGGCCGCGGCCCGATCGACGATGGGGGCTACGGCTGGGCGGGGAAGTGGCCGTCGATCTGGTCGTACTGCCGCTGCGCGGCCTTGAACGCGTCAGGCTCGACGGCGCCGAGCCCGCTGAACGGGTGGCTGATCAGGATGATGAAGCACACGCCGATGACGACCACGCCCACCCGGACCAGGTCGGCGATGATCGACGAGGTCGTGGGCCGCGCCCCGATCGTCCAGGGCAGCACGATCACCAGCAGCCCGGAGATGATCAGCAAGATCACGAAGGTGTTCTCCAGGCCGGTGCTCGCGTCGTCGTTCCGCACGATGCGGGCGTGGAAGACCTCGGAGATCCGGTCGAGCGTGGCCTGCTGGAGGTTCTTGCTGTCGTCGCCGACCGGGCGGAGCCTGAGCACCGTGGCCCGCATGTCCGCGAGGGTCTGGCCGGGAATCGGGGACATCTCGCGCCCGGCCATGAGCGGCCAGTCGAGGTCGATGGTCTGCGCGGTGTACTGCCGGATCTGGGACCGGACGGGTGCCGCCTCGGGGATGGGCGCCACCGACCAGTACATCTCGGTGAGGCTCTCGGCCTCGGCCTGGACGTCGGCCCCCGACACCGACAGCCCGTCCCGGCACAGGACCGCGGCGTAGGCCAGCACCAGCAGGTAGACGGCGAGGGCGAGATTGGCGGAGAAGTCGACGGCCGACGAGCCGTGGTCGCCGTCCTCCCGCCCCTTCCTCCTGAGGACGCGGAACGCGATCAGCGCGATCGCGACGGACACCACCACCAGCACGGCTACCCAGCCCATGGGACTCCCTTGAATCCGTCATCGAATCAGCTACTCAGGGTAATCAGATCGATACGGTTGTTCGTGGGGTTCCGCCGGGATTCACTCGCGAAGTTCGTGAACCCCCGCGATGAAGTCACGGGCGACCCCGCGCAGGCCGGGCAGGTGTGAGAGCCCCACCAGGCGGTCCACCAGCGGCACGGTGAGGTCGATGAACCGGTGTGTCCTCCGGCATCCCTCCGATTCGTCGTGCACCCAGAACAGGACGACGCCCATCGACATCAGCCAGAGCAGCTCGGGCAGCTCGGCCCGCAGCTCGCTGTCCATGCGGTCGGAGGACCCCTCCACGACCCGCCGGTAGATCGCGATCGACGCCTCCCTCGAAGGCGAGGACTCGGCGCTGAACGGGTTGAGCGGGTTACCCGGCTCGGCCGCGTGCTTGAAGAACTTCACCGCGAACTCGTGGTACGGCTCGGAGACCCGCACCCATTCCCGCAACACCCCCGCCAGCCGCGCGGCGAATCGGTGCTCGGTGGCCAGCAGCTTCTCGCACGCCGCCTCGTGCTCGGCCTGGGCCCGGTCGTAGTACGCCTGGACCAGGATCTCCTTCGAGGCGAAGTAGTAGTAGGCGTTGCCCACCGACACCCCGGCCTCGGCGGCGATGGCCCGCATGGTGGTCGCCTCGTACCCCCGCTCTCGAAAAAGCCGCAGGGCCGTCTCCACGATGACCTCACGGGTCTTGTCCGATCCACGGGTTCTCTGGGGCGGCTCGGTCATGGGGTGCTCGTCACCTGTCGATTGGAGCTGGGAGAACGGGCTCATCTGGTCTTTTTCCGCTGAACGAACCCTAGATCATCCGTCCCGCACCACCGGGGATGAGCCTCAGTGAACGACCCTAAGCGCGCCACATTGCCCTCGCCACTCATATCCGTGATCACTCCCCCGCGTCTCGATGCCGCCCCGCCCCGCACCGTCCGCCGAGGACGTGACGATGGTGCCGTAATCGGCAAATACCGACATGTCGCCTATCTCTGGAACTGCCGTCTCAGCAGGTCATCGGGCCGCCCGATCATTCCCACTACCGGGCAAAAATCACTCTTCGTGAGGGATCATCCGGGTTCGGGAGTGGGATTGATCCTTTTGGCGGAAGGGCTCCCACGACAAGGGATACATAAATGGGGACATGTCCCTGTAGACAGCGGGCTGCCCGGTTTACCGCCGGAGCACTGCTCGCTCTGCAGCTATCTTTCATCGCATCGGCCCCGTACCACAGCGCGACCGCGGAAAGCGGTAACGCGTCGGCCGGCGCCGCGATCGTGAGCCGACCCGTCGCGGCAGGCCCGGCGGAAGGACGCCGGTCCACGATCATCGGAGTGTACGACATCGGCACCCTGGAAACCGCCGGGCGCTACATGCGGGAGCTGTGTCATCCGGGTCACCCGGGTCACCCGGCGGCCGCCCAGCGGGGCCGGGAGACCGCGGTTCCCCTCTGGCCGGAGGACGCCGTTCCCGCGAACACGCCGCCGCGGCCCGCCAAGACCACCGCGACCACCGCGACCACCGCGACCACCGCGCGAACACGGACCGCCACCCCGGCGAGCGAACACCGTGAACAGGCGGCCCCCCAACCGCCCGAGACCACCGCGCGAACACGGACCGCCGCCCTGGCGGGCGCACCCCGCAAGCCCGCGGCCCCCCGGACCCCGCGAACCACCTCCCGGACCCCCGAGAAGACACGGGCGTTCCAGGCCCAGGGAAGCGTGCAGGCCCCTCCGGCCGCCGTCACCTCGGGGGAGCAGGCTCCCGTCGCCCTCGAAAAGCCGGCCGAGGCCCACCCTCCCCAAGCACAGCAGGCCCGGCAGCCCACGCGGCTCCAGCAGACGGACGCCAAGCGGCTCCTGCGGGCGGCGGGCCTGCGCTGGACCTCCTCGGGTAAGTGCGCGAACCGCCAGGGGCGGAACTGCACCTCGCTGGAGGCCGTACGGTCCGCGACCGTCTCCAGCGCCATCGAACTGAAGCGGCGCAGCGGCTGTCCCCTCGTCGTCACCGGCGGCACCGAGGTGGGCCACGCCCCCGGGCCCTACAGCCACTACGCGGGCTACAAGCTGGACATAAAGCCCAACGCATGCATCAACCGCTACATCACGAAGAACTATCCGTCGCAGGGGGTACGGGGGGACGGAGCCCGCCTGTACGGCCAGTCGGCGACGTCGGGCCCCCTCTTCGCCCGCGAGGCGGACCACTGGGACATCCTCTTCCGCTGACCCGGCGGATCACCCGGCCACACGAGGGCACGGCCCCCGATCCAGGATCAGGCGAGATCGCCGGCCCTCGGTCCGGGAGTGCACGGGGCCGGCGATCCTCGATCCCGCGACCACGCGGGATCGCCGATCCTCGAAGTGCCGGTCCTCGGCCTTCTCACCGTCGCGTGGAACCCACCGCCCCGGCGTTCACGCCCCCGCGACCGCGAGGGCCGTACGGCGGCGTGGCGTCATCGGACACCGCGCCGCCGTACGGCCCTGGAGAAACCCCGGAGAACCCCGGGAACCCCGGGAACCCCGGGAACCGGAGAAACTACGCGAACTCGGCCGCGACCAGTTCGGCGATCTCCGCCGCGTTCAGGGCCGCGCCCTTGCGGAGGTTGTCACCGCAGACGAACAGGTCGAGGGTGTTGGGGAAGTCGAGCGCCTGGCGGATCCGGCCCACGTAGGTGGGGTCGGTTCCGACGACGTCCGCCGGGGTCGGGAAGACGCCGTTGGCCGGGTCGTCCATGACGACCACAGTCGGAGCGGCCCCAAGGATCCGGTGGGCGTCGGCGACGGTGATCTCGCGCTCGAAGGTCGCGTGCACGGCCAGCGAGTGGGTGGTGATCACCGGGACGCGGACGCAGGTCGCGGAGACCTTCAGGTCGTGGATCCCGAGGATCTTCCGCGACTCGTTGCGGAGCTTGATCTCCTCGGAGGCCCAGCCGCCGTCCTTGAGCGAACCCGCCCACGGCACGACGTTGAACGCCACCGGCGCCGGGAACGGCGACTCCTCATCCCCGAGCTTGTTCTGCAGGACCTTGCGCACGTCACCGGCGGTCTGCCCGACCGTACGGTCACCCGTCAGGGCCTCGATCTCGTCGTAGAGGCGGGCCGAGCCCGCCACGCCCGCGCCGGAGACCGCCTGGTACGAGGCGACCACCAGCTCGCGCAGGCCGTACTCCTCGTGCAGGGCGCCCATCGCGGCCATCATCGACAGGGTCGTGCAGTTGGGGGTGGAGATGATCCCCAGCGGCCTGGTGCGCGCGTCCTGCGGGTTGACCTCCGGCACGACCAGCGGAACCTCGGGGTTCATCCGGAAGGTGCCCGACTTGTCGATGACGACGGCACCGCGCTCGGCGGCGATCGGCACCCAGGTCGCGGAGACCTCGTCCGGCACGTCGAAGATCGCGATGTCGACGCCGTCGAAGACCTCGGGGGTCAGCTCCTGGACGACGAGGTCCTCGCCGCGGACCCGCAGGACCTTGCCGGCCGAGCGGGCGGACGCGACGAGCTTGATGTCGCCGTAGACGTCCTCACGGTTGGAGATGATGTCGCGCATCACGGTGCCGACGGCACCGGTCGCGCCGATCAGGGCAAGGGTGGGCTTGCGGCTCATCGCCCGCTACCTCCGTAGATCACGGCTTCAACCTGGTCCGCGTCGAGATCGAACGCGCGGTGCGCGGCGCTGACCGCCGTGTCCACCTCGTCCTGCCCGACGATCACCGAGATGCGGATCTCCGAGGTGGAGATCATCTCGATGTTCACCCCCGCGTCGGCGAGGGCGGCGAAGAACGTCGCGGTGACGCCGGGGTGCGAGCGCATGCCCGCCCCGATCAGCGAGATCTTGCCGATCTGGTCGTCGAAGAGCAGCGACTCGAAGCCGATGCGCTCCTGGATCTTCTTCAGCGCGGTGAGCGCGGCCGAGGCGTCACTCGTGGGCAGCGTGAAGGAGATGTCCGTCCGCCCGGTCGTCGCCGCCGACACGTTCTGCACGATCATGTCGATGTTGATCTCGGCGTCGGCGAGTGTTTTGAAGATCGTCGCAGCCTCGCCGACCTTGTCGGGCACCCCGACAACGGTGATCTTGGCCTCGCTCCGGTCGTGCGCGACGCCGGAGATGATCGGCTGCTCCATCTCTGTTCCTTCGCTGTCGGGGTCGGAGACGACCCACGTGCCTTCCTTGGTGCTGAACGAGCTTCTGACGTGGATCGGCAGGCTGAAACGGCGAGCGTACTCGACACAGCGCAGGTGCAGGATCTTCGCACCGCACGCCGCCATCTCCATCATCTCGTCGTACGAGATCTTGGGGATCTTGCGGGCGGCCGGGACGATGCGGGGGTCGGCGGTGAAGACGCCGTCCACGTCGGTGTAGATCTCGCACACGTCGGCGTTCAGGGCGGCGGCGAGCGCGACCGCCGTGGTGTCGGAGCCGCCCCTGCCGAGCGTGGTGATGTCCTTGGTGTCCTGCGAGACGCCCTGGAAACCGGCCACGATCGCGATCTGGCCGCCGTCGAGCGCCCCGCGGATCCGGCCGGGCGTCACGTCGATGATGCGCGCGCGGCCGTGCGAGGAGTCGGTGATCACGCCGGCCTGGGACCCGGTGAACGAGCGCGCCTCCTGACCCAGGTTGGCGATCGCCATCGCCAGCAGCGCCATCGAGATGCGCTCACCCGAGGTGAGCAGCATGTCGAGCTCGCGGCCAGGTGGAAGCGGAGAGACCTGCTGGGCGAGGTCGAGCAGCTCGTCCGTCGTGTCGCCCATGGCCGAAACGATCACCACGACGTCGTTGCCGGCTTTTTTCGTCGCGACGATCCGCTGCGCGACCCGCTTGATGCAGGACGCGTCGGCGACGGACGAACCACCATACTTCTGAACAACGAGCGCCACGAGATGTCTCCGAAGCAATCTAGGGCTGTGGAGCTCACAGTCTACTGGCGCCCTCGCTGAGGCCTTCTGATCAAACCAGTATGTGGACGATCACACCGTCGTGCGCTCCTCGGCGACATCGAGTCGCGTGTGGGCGACGAGCGCCTGAAGTGCCCGCATCGCCGCGCCGGCGTGGTTGCCCCAGGTGTTGAAGTAGGAGTACTGCCACCACCAGAGCGCCTCCAGGGGGCGCCCCGCCCTGTGGTGCCGCAGGCCGTGCAGGAGGTCGGCGGCCACCGCCGTCAGGTCGTCCGACAGGCGGTACGGGGTGACCGCGGTGTCCTTGTAGGGGTCGAAGACCTCGGCGTAGTCGTCGACCGGCCCCAGCCGCTCGGCGAGGGCCGTACGGACGACGTCGACGTCCGGGTCCTCGCCCAGGTGCGGCTCCCAGTTGCCCGACAGGATCACGTCCTGGCTCGCGCCGAGCTGCGCGCCGGCCGAGCTGACCTGCGCGACCTCCACCAGCAGCAGCGGCAGGATGGCGTCGCCGCCCTCACCGCCCGCCAGGCGGGTCAGGCCGTCGATGTAGTTCTTGGCGTGCTCCGCGATCCGTTCCGCGAGAGCGCTCCACGCATCGTCAGACATCAAGGAGCCTTCTTCCTTCGAACGCGCGGCCCAAGGTGACCTCGTCCGCGTACTCGAGGTCACCGCCTACCGGCAGACCGCTGGCCAGTCGTGTCACTTTCAGTCCCATCGGCTTGACCAGACGGGCGAGATAGGTCGCCGTCGCCTCCCCCTCGAGGTTGGGGTCGGTGGCGAGGATCAGCTCGGTGACCTGGCCGTCCGCCAGGCGGGTCATGAGTTCTCGGATGTTCAGGTCGTCGGGGCCGACGCCGTCGATCGGGCTGATCGCCCCGCCGAGCACGTGGTATCGGCCGCGGAACTCGCGGGTCTTCTCGATGGCCACGACGTCCTTCGACTCCTCGACGACGCAGATCACGTGGAGATCGCGCCTGGTGTCGCGGCAGATCCGGCACTCCTCCTCCGCGGCGACGTTGCCGCAGACCCGGCAGAAGCGGACCTTCTCCTTGACCTCCAGCAGAGCGTGCGCGAGCCGCTTCACATCGGCCGGCTCCGCGGCCAGCAGGTGGAACGCGATGCGCTGCGCGCTCTTGGGACCGACTCCGGGAAGCATCCCCAGCTCGTCGATCAGGTTCTGGACGACCCCTTCGTACATGACCTAGAACCCGGGAAGCTGGCCGAGCCCGCCCCCGCCGCCCAGCCCCTGCGCGAGGGGACCGAGCTTCTCCTGCTGCAGGTCGGCGGCGGCGCGCACGGCGTCGCGAATGGCGGCGATGACCAGGTCGGCGATGGTGTCGGCCGTCTCCTGGGGGTCGCCGGGGTCCACGGCCTCGGGACTGATCTTGAGTTCGAGCAGCTCGCCCCCGCCGTTGACCGTGGCCACGACAAGTCCGCCGCCCGCGGAGCCCTCGACTTCAGCGTCGTTCAGCTCCTGCTGGGCGCTCACAAGCTGCTGCTGCATGAGCTGTGCCTGCTCCAGCAGCTGCTGCAGGTTGACATCCCCTGGGTTCACCGTCGTTGTGCTCCTCGTCCGTGACATCGGTCGTCACGAGCCTACGGGGTTCGGGCCGGGTGTTGTACTGCAGCGAGCACGCGTTCCCCCAGTATGGGGATTAAACCCCCGTCGGGCCCCGGGCCCCCCTCCAGACGTCCGAGACCCGACGTGACACGCGCCGGAGCGGCCGCACACGACAGCGTGTGATCGGAAGGTAGCCCTTCGAAGGTTGCACACACGTTGCGATCGTTCACTCACCCTTCGCACACCCTCTTTGGCCGAACGGGTTGCGGGCGGGGGTCTCGACCACCGATGCTTCGGCCATCGGCTCTATTCCGGGGGGATATGTGCGCGACAGCCACCGGGGAGCTGTCCAGGCGGCCGATCTCGACTCCTACTCGTCACGACTGCGACGCCTGCACGAGGCGCTGATCAGGGGCGAGCGGCCGACGGGCGAGGGCCCCAGGAACGTGATCTCCGCGTCGTGGCGGCGGTCCCTGGACGCCGGGGTCGACCCCGACGCCAGGTCGGCCCCCCTCGCCTTCGAGGGCGAGGACATCCGCGAGATCCGCTCGGCGCACCCGATGAGCAGGCTTCTGCCGATCATCACCGGGACCCTCCTGGAGGCCGTCGACGCGGACGACCAGATCCTGCTCGTCACCGACGCCCGCGGCAGGGTGCTCTGGCGCGACGGCAACCACCGGACGATGGAGAGCGCCGACGAGGTGGGGCTGGCCGACGGCTTCGACTGGAGCGAGGACGCGTTCGGGACCAACGGTCCGGGCACCGCGCTCGCCACCCGGCGGCCCCTGCACGTCTTCTCCGCAGAACACCTGGTCAGGGCGCTCCACTGCTGGTCGTGCTCCGCCGCGCCGATCGTCGACCCCGACAGCGGCGACCTGCTGGGCTGTGTCGACATCAGCGGCAGGACGCGCTCCATGCACCCGGCGAGCGTCGCCCTCGTCGAGGCCGCGGCACGGCTGGCGGAGAGCCACCTCACGCTGCGCATGCTCGAACGCGACGAGCGGCTCAGACGCCGTCACGAGCGGCACCTGAGCGCGCTGCGCGGCGAGCCGGGCGCCCTGGTCACCACGACCGGGCGGATCATCGCCGGCGACGACGCGCGCCAGTGGGCTCCGCGCATCCGGCTGCCGGAGGCGGGCGACCGGGTGATCATGCCCGACGGGCGGAGCGCCTTCCTGGAGGTCCTCGGCGACGACGGCTTCCTGCTCCGCCTCGCGGGCCCGGCCAGGGGCCCCGTGCTCGCCCTGTCCTTCCTCGGCGCCGAGCACCCCTCGGCGTACCTCGACGGGGCCCGCCTGGCGCTCTCCCTGCGCCACGCCGAGATCCTCGCGATGCTCGCCCTCAATCCCCGGGGGATGACCGCCGCCCAGCTCTCCTTCCACCTGTACGGCGACGCGGGGAACCCGGTGACCATCCGCGCCGAGATCCACCGCCTCCGCGCCCAGCTCGGCCGTACGATCGCCGCCAAGCCGTACCACCTGGCCTGCGCGGTGGAGGCCGACTTCCTGGAGCTCAAGCGGCTGCTCGCGGGCGACGAGGCCGCCCCGGTCGCCCGCGCCTACCGCGGTCCCCTGCTGCCCCGCTCCGAGGCGCCCGCCCTGCGCCTCGAACGCGAGGAGCTGGAGGGGCAGGTGCGGGCCCGGCTGCTGCGGCGGGGAGGTCCCGAGGACCTGTGGGCGTACGCGGAGACCGAGCACGGCAGGAACGACATCCAGATCCTCGAACGCCTCGTCACGGCGCTGCCCCGCCACGACCACCGCGCGGTGGCCGCCCGGATCCGCCTCAGCGGCGTCGACCTGCCCTGAGCCGGCCGTCCCGGCGGGCCCGGGACCTCGCCGGACGCGGCCTCGCCGGATGGCGCCTTGTCAGGCGAGACCTGTCAGGCGAGGTCTTTTCAGGTGAGGTCTCTCAGGTGGTGCCGGCCGTCAGGTGTGGTCGATCTCGCCGATGACCTGGCCGCCCAGCTCCCGCTGGAGGAGGGCCATGCCGGTGAGCGCGTCGACGTCGGCGTCCGCGTCGTTGAGCGGGTCGACCTCGTCGGTGTCGGGGGTGGTGCCGCGGGCGCCGCGGGCGGGGATCGCGTCAGGCCAGGCCGCCGCCTTGGCGCCGGTCTTGACCGCGGCCTTGGGCCCGGCCTGGGCCGCCGCCCTGGCCGCCGAGCGGGCCGCGGCCAGACCGGGGCTCGGCATGGAACTCGGCGGGGGAGGCGAGCCGGGGTCCTCCGGCAGGGGGGCGTCCGGCCAGGACTCGTCCGTCGCGGGCGGCGCCTGCCTGGGCGTGGCCTCCCGCGAGTCCGCGGGCGCGGGCGACGGCCCGGGAGCGGGCGCCTGGCGGGCGGGCGCCTGGGACGGAGACTGGGGGGGCTGTGCCTGCGGGGCCTGCGGGGCCTGGCTCTGGGGCGCGGGGTGCTGCGGCGCCGGGGGCTGCCTCGGAGCCGGGGGGCGGCTCCCGCCCGAGGGAGCGGGCCCGCCGCCGACGACGGCCTCGACCTTCCAGGTGCCGCCCAGAACCTCTTGCAGCACCGCCGCGACGACCGCGTCCTTGCCGCCGCCGGTGAAGTTCTTCATCGCGCCGACCTGGGCGAACCCGAGGGTGACGATCTTGCCTTCGACCCCGACGACCTGGGCGTTGGTGTTGACGTTGGCCCACACGACGATGCTGCGCCGCTTGAGCGCCGCGAGCACCTGGGGCCACGCCTGCTGCACGGCCCCGGCACCCGAACCGGACGCCGGCGCCGTGTCGACCGGCGTGGACGTGCCGGGAGCCTGCTGGACCGGGGCCGGTGCCCGCTCTCCCCGTGCCTGTTGTGCCTGCTGTTCCTGAGCCGGTGCGCCGGGCCTGACCGCCACGGGCCAGTCGTCGCCCTGGCCGCCGGACCGCTCGGCGGGCGCGACGGGCATGGCGGGCGCGACGGCGGGTGCCTCCGCCTGCGGCGGGGGGGCCGCGTGGACCACGGGCGCGGGGGCGGGAGCCTGGTGCGGGAGGGACGCGGGAGCGGGAGCCGCGACGACTCCCCCCTTCTCCAGCCGCTCCAGGCGGGTGAGCAGCGCCGCCTCACCCTGGGCGGCGCCGGGAAGGAGAATCCTGGCGCACATGAGTTCGAGCAGCAGCCGGGGCGAGGCCGCCCCGCGCATCTCGGTCAGGCCGGCGTTGAGGATCTCCGCCGCGCGGGTCAGCTCGGCCGGGCCCATCGAGGCCGCCTGGACCTGGAGCCGTTCCAGCTCGTCGCCGGGCCTGTCGAGCAGCCCGCTGGTGGCCGCCTCCGGCACGTTGGCCAGGATCACCAGGTCGCGGAAGCGCTCCAGCAGGTCCATCGCGAACCGCCGGGGGTCGTGGCCGCCCTCGATCACCCGGTTCACGACCTGGAACACCAGCGCCCCGTCACGACCGGCGAAGGCCGCGACCACGTCGTCGAGCAGGTCCCCGTCGGTGTAGCCGAGAAGGGAGACCGCGCGGGCGTACGTGATGCCCGCCTCGTCGGAACCGGCGAACAGCTGGTCGAGGATCGACAGCGAGTCGCGGGCCGAACCCGCGCCCGCTCTGACCACCAGCGGGAGCGCGGCGGGCTCGAACGGGACCTTCTCCGAGGTGAGGATCTCCTCCATGAGCGCGCGCAGCGCGGCCGGAGGGATCAGCCGGAACGGGTAGTGGTGGGTCCGGGACTTGATCGTCCCGATGACCTTCTCCGGCTCGGTGGTCGCGAAGACGAACTTCAGGTGCGGGGGAGGCTCCTCGACGAGCTTGAGCAGCGCGTTGAAACCCTCGCGGGTCACCATGTGCGCCTCGTCGATGATGTAGATCTTGAAGCGCGACGACACCGGCGCGAAGAAGGCCCGCTCGCGCAGGTCGCGGGCGTCGTCCACGCCACCGTGCGAGGCGGCGTCGATCTCGATGACGTCGAGGTGGCCCGGGCCGGTGGGCGCCAGCGCCACGCAGGACTCGCACTCCCCGCACGGGTCGGGGGTCGGGCCCTTCTCACAGTTCAGGGAGCGGGCCAGGATGCGCGCGCTGGACGTCTTGCCGCAGCCCCTGGGCCCGCTGAACAGGTAGGCGTGGTTGATGCGCCCGCTGCGCAGCGCCTGGCGCAGCGGATCGGTGACGTGCTCCTGACCCTTGACCTCGGCGAAGGTCCCGGGCCGGTACTTGCGGTACAGCGCAAGACTCATGCGGCGATCCCACCTGCGAGGGGTCTCAAACGAAGAGACCCCTCGCACACCCGCCAGAGCCCGCTTATCCTTGCTGCCTTCCGGCCCTGGGGAGGTTCACAGGATGACGCCGCGCGAGGGGTCGGCCCCCAGTCTAGCCTCAGATCCGAGTGGTCGGTATCGGAAAAGATCAGAGTGGTCGGTGTCGGAAATTAATGGTCCGTGCCGCTCAGAAAGTTGGGTAAGCTTCTCCACGGAGGATTCGCCTAGTTGGCCTAGGGCGCACGCTTGGAAAGCGTGTTGGGGGCAACCCCTCAGGAGTTCGAATCTCCTATCCTCCGCCACCTCAGAGGGGCCGGACCGCGCACGCGGTCCGGCCCCTCTGGCGTTGCCCTCCCCTTGCGTGGCGGCCCCGCCTCCGGCCCTGGTCGAGAGAGCCTCCGGTCCCGGCCTGGAGAGGTGGGCCTCACCTCCGGTCCCGGCTGAGAGATCCGTCGAGGTCGCGCAGCCTGGTGCGGACCCGCTCGGCGTCGGAGTGGCCGAGGTCGTCGAAGATCGCCAGTGCCCGCTCCAGGGCGGCGCGGGCCTCCCGGGGGCGGCCGTCCGCGAGATAGGTCGTGCTGAGCCGGGTGAGCGTGTCCGCCTCGGCGTAGCGGACCCCCAGCCGCCGGTACAACTCCAGGGCGCACCGGTAGCCGGCGATGGCCTGCTCGTGGTGGCCGAGGTGGTGGTGGGCGTACCCCAGGCTGTCCCAGGTGTCGGCCTGGCCGTAGTGGTCGTCGAGTTCCTCCAGGAGGACGAGGGCCTGCCGGCAGTGGCCGAGGGCCTGCTCGTGGTGGCCGAGCAGGGCGTGGTACCAGCCGACCGCGTTGAGCGCCGCGGCCTGCCCGGCCCGCCGGCCCGCCTCCCGGAACAGGGTGAGGGCCCGCTGGGCGTGGACGAGCGCGCCGCCGTACCTGGCCTGCTGTTCGAACACCCAGCCGAGCTGGCGGTGGGTGTGCGCCTGGTCGTCGACGTCTCCGGCCTCGGCGAACAGCGCCAGCGCGTGTTCGAGGTGGAGCCGTGCCTCCTCGTGGCGGCCCAGGTCGGCCTCGGCGCGGGCGAGCCCCCGGTGGGCGTGGGCCGTCCCGACGGGGTCGCCGAGCCGCCGCGCGGTCCTCAGCGCGATGCGCTGCGAGGTCACCAGGTCGTGCCAGTGCCCATGCCGGTCCATGAAGTGCTCCATGGTCCAGGCCAGCCGCCAGGCGTAGGCGCCGAACTCGGTGTCGGCGACCGACCCGAGGACCGCCAGCAGAGTGGGGTGCTCGGCGGCGAACCAGGCTCTCGCCTGCTCGCAGCCGGCGAGATCCTCGGGAAAGACCCCCGGCGCCGGGGCCGTCAGGGGGATCGGGTTCCGGTGCGGGGAGAACAGCAGGGCGGCGCGGTGCGCGGTGTGCAGGTAGTGGTCCAGCAGGCGGCGGACCGCCGCGTGGCGCTGGCTCTCGGTCTCCTGGTCCCGGCTGCGCTCGGCGGCGTATGAGCGGAGCAGGTCGTGGCAGCCGTAGCGGCCGGGGGTGCGCTCGACGAGGAGGTGGGCGCGGGTCAGCTCGTCGAGCAGGAGGCGCGCCCGGTGGACGGGGACGGCTCCGAGCGCGGCGGCGGCGGGCACGCTGAGGCAGGGGCCGGGATGCAGTGCGATGAGGCGGAACAACCGGGCGGAGGCCGGGGTGAGCGCACGGTACGACCAGGAGAAGACCGCGCCGACGTCGGGGCCGTCACCGCCGGTGAAGGCGTCGAGGCTGCCGTGGACCGCCCGCAGTTCGGCGGCGATGACGGCGAGCGGGAAGGCCGGCCGGCTCGCGGCCCGCGCGGCGGCGACCGACAGCGCGAGGGGCAGCCTGGCGCACAGGTCGGTGATCTCCTGTACGGCGGCGGGGTCGGACGCCACCCGGTCCGCGCCGAGCCGCAACGTGAGGAACTCCCGCGCCTCGGCGTCGGAGAGCAGGCCGAGAGTGAGCGAGCGGGCGCCTTCCGCGGCCACCAGGCCGGAGAGCTGGTGGCGGCCGGTGACGATGACCAGGCAGCCGGGCGCGCCGGGAAGCAGGGGCCGTACCTGCTCGGTGTCGCGGGCGTTGTCCAGCAGGATCAGCATCCTCCGGTCGGCCAGCAGGCTGCGGTACAGCGCGGCCTGGTCGTCCAGGCGGGCGGGGATGTCCCGCGACGGAACGCACAGCGCCGCCAGGAACCCGCGGATCGCCTCGGTCGGGTCCAGGACCGTCCCGCCGGCGTCGAATCCTCGCAGGTTGACGTACAGCTGGCCGTCGGGGAACAGGTGGGCGACCCGGCGGGCCCAGTGCACCGCGAGGGTGGTCTTGCCGACCCCGGCCATCCCCTCGATCGCGATGATCGTCACGGCCGCCGCGAGCCGCGGCCCCTCCGGGAGCAGGTCGGAGACCTGGGCGAGTTCCTTTTTCCGGCCGGCGAAGGCGGGCAGGTCGGCGGGGAGCTGGGCCGGGCGCGGCGGACCCGTGACGACCGGCGTGGCCGGGGGCACCTCGGACGCCGTCTGCCCGAGCACCTGCTCGTGGGCGAAGCTCAGCTCGGGGCCGGGGCTGATGCCCAGTTTCTCGGCCAGCCGTGAGTACGCGGCCCGGTAGGTGCTCAGTGCCTCGGCCCGGTGGCCGGTGGCCGCCAGGGCGAGCACCAGCCGGGCGTGGAGCGGCTCGTCGAAGGGGTTGAGCGCCGCGGCCTGCTGGAGCATCGGCACCAGCGGGGTCACCGGGCCGCCGCGCAGCACCGTGTCGGCCGCCTCTTTCAGCACGGCGAGGTGTTCCTGGTCCAGCGCCACGAAAACCGGGTGGGCCCGTACCTCGGCGGCGATCCCCTCGGCGGCCGGTCTTCGCCACAGCTCCAGGGCGTCGACGAGCAGCCGTCCGGCCCGTGGCCCGTCCGGCCCTGCCTCCCTGGCCTTCTCGACGAGGTGGCGGAACCGCAGGAGGTCAAGCGTGTCGGCGTCGACGTCCAGCCGGTAGCCGCCGCCGCTGCGTGTCAGCCACCGTCCCACCGCCCTGCGTGGCAGGCCGGGTTCGAGCAGCCGCCGCAACGCGCCGATGTGCCGCTGGACCACGTTGACCGCGCTGTCCGGCGGGTCCTCGCCCCACAGGATGTCGACGATCTCGGCCAGGCCGACGGGGCGACCGGCGCAGGCGAGCAGCACGGCCAGCAGCGCCCGCTGCCGGGGCGGTCCCAGGTCCAGCTCCACATCCCCCCGCCGGCCCAGCACGGGTCCCAGGATCGCGAACCGCACGGGCTCGCGCGCGGACTCTGTGGGCGTCATCCCAGCTCCCCGGCATCGGTTTCCCTGATGTCAGCGCCCGCTCACAGAGATGTCCGGAGCGCGGCCTCCCTTCCCAACCATGTCCATTATGGGTGATTTATCCATATTTTCGGAAGCGAGAGGCTACTGCGGTGTCGCCTTGGCGCCGTGGGGCGCCACCGCGAACCACGTGCCGCCGACACCCTGGCCGTTCGCGTCACCTGGCTTCTCATCACCCGAGAAGCGGTAGATAGGCCACCCGCCGATGGTGAGCTGCACCCCGCCGTCGCTCCGGCGGATCGCCCCGACGCGCGACGGATCGACGCCGGCCACGTAGACGCGGCCTCCCTCCTTGACGGTCACCGGGGGCCAGGTGACGGCGCAGTCGCCCTCGCAGTTCGACCGGGAGGGGTCCGCCGTGTCCTTGTCGAACCTGTAGAGCGTCGACCGGTTGACATCGACCAGGTGGGCGCCCAGCGCGGGGGAGGCGACGGCCGAGAGCTCCACCCAGACCGGCGGCCGCTCCTGGACCGCCGCCCCCCTCACCGTCCCGCCGTCGCCGCTCAGGCCGTTGTCCGCGGCCGAACCGTTGACCAGCTGCGGCGCCGCGCCACTGGACGGCGGCGCGGTGTCGCCGGCCGCCGGGGCCGAGGAGGCCGGGGGGGTCGAGGGGGCCGGAGCCTGGGGGGTCGCGGGCGCCGCGGCCGCCGGCGACCCGCCGGTCGGCGCGGCGTCACCGATCGTGATGACCTTGCCGCAGCCGGCGGCACCCGCCAGGCCGCAGAGAAGGGTGGTCACGATCAGCGCGCGGGCGTACGGCCTGCGCGCCGTGCTGCTGTTGCTTTCGAGTGTCACCTGCGGAACACGCGACGAACAGCCCCTTTGGTTCAAGGGGATATGACCTTTATGAACCTAATCACGTTCTTTTTCGTGTTCCGCATGGAGACCGCACTCACGACCGCACGAGGGGAGCCACGATGGCCGACATCAAGATTCCGGGATCGGAGCTCGAGGAGGTGTCGAGATCACTCGGGTTCGTCCTCGACCACATCGACACCGACAGGTCCGGGATCGACATCGACAGGGCGGTGGGCTACCCGCTGGTCGACCAGGGTGAGCACTTCGAGAGCCGCTGGAACGACGGCCGCAAGCAGCTGCACCGGCAGTGCGAGGCCATCAAGAAGGCCGTCGACCAGATCCTGGAGACGTTCAAGGACACCGACGACAAGGCCGTGGCCCACCTGGAAGGTGGCTGATGACGACCGTCGACCGCTTCGTGCTGGACGTCCCGGGCTCCTGGACCGACCTCGACCTGTCCGGAAGCGTGCTCGCCGAGACCCGCGCCGCCGCCCTCGCCCTCGCCGGCAGCCCGCGCGAGCAGGTGGCGGTCAACGACCTGTTCCGGCAGGCCCGTGAGATCAGCCGGGCCGCCCGCCGTCGCGGCGCCCTGTTCGCCGCCGGTACGGCCGTCATGTTCGACGACGGGCTCTTCCTCGGCTACGCGATGGTCTTCGCCGTCACCGTGCCGCCGAGCCGCGAGCTGACGCTTCCGGTGCTCGCGGCCCAGCTGTCGCCGCCCGCCGCGAACGGGCCGAAAAGCCGCAACGCCCCGAAGGGGGGCGGCAAGGAGCCCGCGGACCGTACCGTCTCCGCGGTGACGCTTCCGGACATCGGGCAGGTGGCCAGGATCACCGGCATCGAAGAGGCGCCGCTCACCGCCGACATCTCGATCCGGATGCTGACCATGCACACCGTGGTGCCCATCCCCGAGTCGGCGCGCGACTACCTGATCGTCACCTGCGCGAGCCCGAACCTCCCGCTCGCCGAGGAGGTCTACGAGCTGTTCGACGCGATCAGCGGCACCTTCCGGTTCCTGCCTGCCGAGGCGTCCGCGGGCGCCTGACTCCCCCCCCCCCCCCCCCCCCCGGCCCGCGCGCGTACGAGAACCCGGTCAGCAGCACACCGCGCGAGCGCCGGGTACGGGCCCCGCGCGCCTGTACGAGAGCCCGGGGCCTGACGGGGACGGGGGCGGTCCCGCCCCTGTCCGGCGCGTTCACCCGGTGATCGCCGTGTTCGGCACCTGCACGGTGATCAGAGTCCCGTCGCCCAGGTGCAGCAGGCCCCGGCCGGGCTGGGGGGCCCGTCCGACCAGGCCGCGAGAGATCTTGACGCCGATCACCTCGCCGTCGCTCAGGCTCTGCGGGGACAGGAGCATCCCGGAGCGGTTGCGCTTGACCTGCCCGACCCAGCCGGCGAGGCCGTAGGAGAGCGCCTCGGCGTTGCCCGCGAGGACCAGCCCCCACCCGTTCCCGGCGCCGCCGCGGGCCAGGAGCGCGAGGTCGGCGTCGATCTCCGACTGCATGAACAACTCCGCGTCGTCCACCATGATCACCGCATTCTCCTGCGGCACGTCGCCGAGCACCGCGCGGAAGGCGGCGGCGGACACCTCGGAGTCGGTCAGGACGGCCGCCACCCCCGGCATGCCCTCCAGGTCGCGCAGCGGCGACCGCCGCGGCGCGAGCACGATCAGTCCCGTCCCCTGTTCCAGCAGGGAGCGGGCCATCGTGACGAGCGCCGTGCTGCGACCCGTACGGGGCGGCCCCGCGACGACGAACGTCGGCACGTCCGCCAGGTCGGGTCCCAGCCCCGCCAGGGTGTCGCCCCCGACACCGGCCAGCGGACGCATCGGCCCGGGGTTCGCCCGCAGCGCGGACGCGGCAGGGTAGGAGACCTGGTCGGGAAGCACGTCCAGGCGCATCGGCCGGCGCGACTGCGGGACCCCGGCCTCGCGGAGCGCCAGTTCCTCACCCAGCGCGACAAGGACGGCCGCCTGCGCGGTGCCGGAGAGATCCGGGCCGAGGACCGCGATCTGCACCTCGCTGGTGTCCTGCGTCCTGATGCCCCGCCCGGGGGGCGGGTCCGACGGCGCCGTCCGCTGCGTGAGACCCACCGCCGAGTAGTCGGTACGGTCGTTGAGCCGCAACACGATCTTGTCCTCGGTGGTGCCCGCGAAACGGGCCGAGCCCAGGACGCGGTCACCGGCCAGCACCAGGTGGATGCCCACCCCCGCGCCGTCCCGCAGCAGGCGCATCAGCCGTTCCAGGTAGCTGCCGTTGTCGAAGGAGACGAACTCCCGCTCGAAGACCTCGAAGCGGTCCACCATGACGACGATGTGCGGCGGCCGCTCGCCGGCCGGCGCCATCCTGCGGTACTCGGCCAGGTCGGCGGTGCCTCGCGCGCCGAGCAGCGACTGGCGGGCGCTCAGCTCGGCGGTGAGGCGGTCCAGCAGCCGGCCCAGCCGCTCCGTCTGGTTGCGGTCGATGACCGCGCCGCAGTGCGGGAGGGCGGTCAGCGCGTTGAGGGATCCGTTGCCGCAGTCGATGCCGTAGAGGTGGACGTCCTCCACACCGTGGGCCCGGCCGAGAGCGGCGGCCAGGGTGCGCAGGGTCTGGGAGCGCCCGCTGCGCGGCGAGCCGATGATGTGCAGGTGGCCGGACCGGTCGAGGTCGAGGACGAGCGCGCTGCGCGCCTGGTCGGCGGGCAGGTCGACCAGGCCGTACTCCACGGCCGGCAGGGCCGGATCCCGTTCCCCCGATGGTTTGGGCCCGGCCGGTTCGGTCCAGCGCAGCACCTCCGGCAGCGGCGGCAGCCACGGGCTGGGCTGCCGGGGCACGCCGGCCACCAGGGCGGCCTCCGCGACGACCCCCGCCAGGACCGCCAGGTCGGTGACGGCCTCCTGTGCGCTCGCGGCACCGGCGGTCCCGGCACCGCGCGGCACCGGCCCGCCCAGCTCACGCCAGCTGATCTCGTGGACCCGTACCGGCGCCTCCACCTGCGCGGCGACCAGTCCGGACGGCCGCCGGCCGCCCACCCGGCCCGCCTGGAAGGGCAGCAGCGCCGACGGGCCCAGCCTCGCGTACGCCCGCCCCGGCGTGCCGGGGGAGATGTCGCCCGAGTCGGGCGCGTCGATGATGTCGCGGCTCTCGCCCGCGTCGGTCGTGCGCAGCGCGATCCGCAGGTTGGTGTTGGCGCGGATGTCCGCCGTCACCGCGCCGCTGGGCCGCTGGGTCGCCAGGACCAGGTGGATGCCGAGCGACCGGCCCCGCTGGGCGATGTTGACCAGGCCGGAGATGAAGTCGGGCAGCTCGCGGGCCATGGACGCGAACTCGTCGATCACCAGCAGCAGCCGGGGCAGCGGGCCGAGCACGTCGCCGCCCCGCGCCCGCTTGTCCAGGTAGTCCTCGATGTCTTTCGCGCCCGCCGCCGCCAGCAACTGCTCGCGGCGGCGCAGCTCCGCCCCCAGGGAGACCAGGGCGCGCTCCACCAGGTGGGTGTCCAGGTCGGTGACCAGGCCGACGGTGTGCGGCAGGTCGGCGCACTCGGCGAAGGCGCTGCCGCCCTTGTAGTCGACCAGGACGAACGTCATCTCGTCGGGCCGGTTCACCACGGCGAGCGTGGCGACCAGGGTCTGCAGCAGTTCCGACTTGCCGGAGCCGGTCGTCCCGGCCACCAGCGCGTGCGGCCCGTCGCGGACCAGGTCCACCGAGAAGTCGCCGTCGTACCCGGCGCCCAGGATCGCCCGGGTGCTACGGCCGCCCAGTGCCCAGCCCGCGGCGACGGCATCGGCGGTCGGCGGCTCGATCCCCAGCAGGTCCAGCAGCCGCACCGAGCCGGGAAGCGCGCTCTCGTCGCCGTCCCCGACCCCCCGCAGCGGTGCGAGTGCCCGGGCCAGGTGCTCATACCAGCCGACGTCGGGAGAGTCGACGCGCACGTTCTCCGGCGGCGCTCCCGGACCGGTGCGCACCAGGACGCCCTCGGGGCCGGTGGCCACCACCGCGGTGCACTCCTCCGGCAGCAACCGCTCCTCGCGGTCCAGGCAGATCGTGTAGACGCCCACCGAGGGACCGTCGCGCAGCAGCGCGACGACTCCCGGCAGCGACCGCGCCCGGCGGGCCTGGTCGAGCACCACCAGGATGTCCGGGGAGCCCGCGGCACCGCCCCTGGGCACCCCGGGACCCGCCGCCATCCGGGCGGCGACCAGCTGGCCCAGCTCGCCGATCCTGCGGGCCATCGAGTCGGCGGTGCTGCCGACCAGCGCGTAGGCGTCCTCGCCCTGCGGCCGGCAGTGCGGCAGCCAGCGCACCCATGACCAGCCCTCCTCGCCGTCGGGACCGGCGAGCACCAGGATCCGCAGATCGGCAGGGCTGTGCAGGGCCGCGGCCTGGGCCGCCATCCAGCCGGCCAGGTTCGCGGCGTCCCGGCCCGCGACGCCGGTCACCCCGGCGCCGCGCAGCGAGATCGGCACCGGGACCTGGGTCAGCGACGGCACCGTGGTACGGCGGTGCTCGTCCAGCGCGGGATCCTCCACGGTCAGCGAGGAGGGCAGATCGGCGGTGCCCACCCGCACCTCGAGGAAGTCCGGGTCCTGCCACCGGCGTTCCCACAGCCGTTCCGAGGGCTGGGAGGCCATCTGGAGCAGGGACGCCGGGTCGGGGTGGGACAGCCGGAGCACGTGCTGCTCCCGCAGCACGGCGGTGTCCACGTCGGCGCGCACCCGCGTCATGGACTCCTCGTACTCGCGGAGTTTCTGTTCGTAGCTGAGCTGCGTCTGCTTGCGGCTGCCGAACTGGGCCGCCAGCGCGCCGATCGGCGACAGCAGCGCGAGGAAGATGAACGCCCAGTTGCCGGTGACCAGGATGGAGACCAGGGCCCCGCCCGCCGGGACCAGCAGGATCGGCAACAGCGGGATGGGCCTTTTCTCTGGTTTGATCGGCGCGCCCGGCAGCCGGAAGCGGGCGGCACCGCTGGTGGCGCGAAAACGCGGCGGCCGGTTGAACTCCAGCCCCAGTCCGTCCGCCGCCGGGGTGAGGGGCACCCGCGCGGTCGTCGGCACGGCCAGTTCCAGCAGGGTGTCACCGGCGGCGAGCTGGCTTCCCTCGGACCAGTCGGCCCAGTCCTCGGCGCCGGACAGCTCCCTGCCGTCCAGCAGGACGTGCTCGACCGCCGTCACCCGTACGGTCCGGTCGACCCGGACGCGCACCCTGGCGGCGATCGCCGGCGCTCCGGGCGACAGCGGGATCCGGCAGGTGGCCGCACCGCCGATCTCGTACTCGCCGGGCGGCAGCCGGAAGGCCGTTCCGGCCCCCGGGCCGCTGACCACCCTCAACTCCACCAGGCCCTCGGGCTCCGGCTCCCGGGGTACCGGGGCGCCGAGCCCGAGGTCCAGGCCGTCTCGCACGCCGGCGGCGTACAGGGTGGCCTCGGGGTCGGCCGGGTCGGAGCCGATGTAGAGGACCGGCCCGGTTCCCGAAGGGCCCCCGTCGCCCGCGGGATCGACGGCCCGCGCCAGCTCCACGGCCAGCCGCCCCACTCGCGCGGAGGGTTCGGCGTCCACGACGACGGCCGTGGAGGCCCCGTCGTCCCGCGGGTTCCGGACGCTGATGTTCAAACGCACGGCAATCGATTCCTCGTATGTGAGTGGTGTGGCGCTGTGAGTGGTGTGGCGCGCCTCGACGACGACGACGCGCGGCCGGCCGTGTCCCGGCCCGGGACACGGGGCCGGTCCCGTTACGACAGGTTGGAACCCAGCTGCTCGTCGGTCTGGGAGAACGCGTCACCGACGGCCTTGACGTACTGGCCGATGCCCTGCAGCGACTGGTTCACCTGGTCGAAGCCCCGGGCGAACTCGTCGAAGAAGGGCTGGAACTTCTGCTGGGCCGCCGGGGTGCTGTACCCCTGGGCCAGCAGGTTCTGGATCTTGCCGCGCACCTCGGTGAGCTTGTCCTGCAACTGGGAGAAGTCGTTGAGGAGCGCCGTGGAGGTCGAGGCGGTCTCGTCGGAGTTGACTGCGAAGTTGGGCATTGGTTTCTCCTGTTGTGATTCGTTTGTCATCCGTCCACCGGCGGTGGAGGTCTGTGAGGCCCTGCCGGACTGCCCGATGGGAGCTTCAGGGAGTGGCCGGCGAGAGCGGGAGGGGGTGTTCTGCGGCTAGGTGGAGTCCGAGGCGCCCTGGGAAGGCTGGGAGGACTGGGAGGACTGGGTCGGGTTCGTCGGCGACGGAGGCGGACTCGGGCTCGTCGGCGACGAAGGCAACGGGACGTTCGCCGGATCGACCGAAGCGGGCCTGGACCCACCCGTCGGCGACGGACTCGGGCTCGTCGGCGACGGAGGCAACGGGACGTTCGCCGGATCGACCGAAGCGGGCCTGGACCCACCCGTCGGCGACGGCGGCGGACTCGGGCTCGTCGGCGACGGAGGCAACGAAACATCCGCCGGATCGACCGAAGTAGGTCTGGACCCACCCGTCGGCGAGGGGGGCGACGAAACATCCGCCGGATTGGCGGCGGCGGGCGCCGGTGGCGGGGTGCCCTTGATCGGGATGAGCGAGTCGATGCCCTGCGAGGCGGCGCGCTTGCCCACCGGGCCGGCCGCCAGCGGGAGGAAGTTGCCCGCCTCGTTGAGGATCGCGGCATTGGGATCCTGGCCCTCCGCGACCGCGACACCGACCTTGGCACCGCTGGAGGCGCCTTCCTGGATCAGGCCGAGTCCCTGTTCGGTGGCCTTGTCGCCCAGGATGGGAGGCGGCTCCGGAGCCTGGACCTTCCCGGCACCCCCGGCCGCGGCACCGGCGGCCCCCGCGGAGCCTGCCGCACCCGTGGCACCTGCCGCACCGGCGGGGCTCGCGGCGCTCGCGGGCGGGGGAGTGAAGGCGCCCCCGGCGAACTCCCCGTTCCTGGCGGCACGCCCTCCCTTGATGCCCGCCCCGACCAGGGCTCCCGCGGCGGCACCCGCCAGCAGGTTGCCGGCGGTGATCTCTTCGTCGTTGAGCTTCTTGACGACCGCCTCCTGGCCGACCCGCACGCCGAACTCGCCGACCGTTCCCACGGCCAGCTTCCCGGCCGGGCTCTCGAAGACCACCGCGACCGCCCTGGAGCTGGTGATCGTTTCTGCGAACTTGGTGATGCTCCCGGGAACCACGCGGACGAAGCCTCCCGGCGCCGAGGCCCCGCCGGCCAGCGCGGGGGTGAGCTTGCCGAAGCCTCCGGCCGCCCTGCCGCCCAGTTTGAAGAGAGCGGCGCCCGGAACGAGGGCGAGGATCCCCGCCGCGAAGTCACCGGCTTTGAAATCACCGGTGACGATCTGTTGGGCGGTCTGGAAGGCGAATAACGCCGCGCCCAGGAGAAAACCGGCCACGGGGAAGAAGACGGCGACCACCGCGACGAGAATGTCGATGAGGATCTTGACGAACGGGAAGTCCGCGAAGAAGTCCGCGATCTTCTGGAAGAAGTTGCGCTCGGGGATCGCCTTCGCCGCCGCGTCGTCGAGTTCCTGGCCCGCCCGCCGGGACGCCTGCTCGCGGAGGTTCCTGGCGTCCTCGGCCAGGCGCCTGGCGGCCGACATCGTCTGCTGGGCGGCGTCGATGCCGTCCTGCTGTCGGCGCGCGTCCGCCCGCTGCTGGTCGGTGGCGTCCGGCGCGAGCGTGGGGACGCTCTGGCCGGCCGTGCCCGCCACGGGTCCGGCCTGGTCCATCGCCCTGTCCACCTGCGACTGCGCCTCCTGCAGCTGCCCGGCGTAGGTCTCGTACGCGCCGGCCGCCTGAGAGAAGGACTGCGCCGTCTTGTTCAGCTTGTCGGGCAGTGACTTCAGCTGCTTGCGCAGCGCGTCCATGGCCTTTCCCGAGCCCTGCTCCACGGCGCCGCCGCTTCCCAGGATCCGGTCGGCGGTCTCGGCCTGCCGGCCGACCTGCCGGTAGCGGTCCGCGAGGCGCCGGATCTCGTCGGGATCCCCCGGGGTGGGGTCCTCCGACATGCCGAGCACGTCGAACCCTGAGCTGTGTCGTCGCGGCACCTGATCCCCCCGGATGATGACTGCTTGCCCGACGTACACGGACCCTCTACCGCAAAAGGTTCAAAACCGACTTAAGCGAAATCGCGTCGAACCCTTTTCGCGTCCGCCACGTGTGCCCTGTGAGGCGCGGTGGGGCGTCCAGTCCCCCGGGTGCCGGACCAGGGCACGACGGGCGCCGAGAAGATGGGTGGAACCACATGGTGAGGAGCGGCGGCTCCGGCGCGGTTCACCGGTCCCGTAAGGGGCCCGGACGGGCGGGACGGCGTGGGCGGGCGGCCCTGCGACGGGTGGCGGCCGTCGTGCTGCTGGCCCTGGGGTCCGCCCTGTACCTCGGTTGCCTCGCCGGGGCGGCGGTCGCCGCGGACGGCGACGACCTCGTCAAGGTGTACGTGGTCAAGACGGCCGAGCAGAACGGCGGGACGCCGGACACCCTGGCGAACGCCGCCGCGCGCACCCTGGGCGACCCGAACCGGGCCGGCGAGATCTTCGAACTCAACCGCGGGCGCGTCCAGGCCGACGGATCCGCCCTGCGGAACCCCGCCGACCTCAGGGCCGGCTGGATCCTGAGGCTCCCACCGGACGCGCGCGGCCCCGACGTGCGGCTGGCCAGGGAGACCGGTGGCGGCACGGGACAGCCCGGCGACGCGGGACAGCCGGACGCCTCGGGGCGCCCCGACGACACAGGACAGCCCGGGGACACCGCGGGCACGGCACCGGCCGGGGCCCGGTCCCCGCAGCGGGACTCCGCCGCGATCGTGCTCCCGCTCCCGGCCGTGCTCGCGGGGCTGGGCACCCTGCTGCTGGCGCTGCTGACCGCCGGGATCATGGCCAGGCGGCAGGTGCGGCGCGCGTTCGGCGCGGTGGCGCGCGCGATCCATCGCCTCGGGGAACCGGCCCGCCGGGCGCGCAGACTCAGGTTCAGGAGGTCGCTGACGACGGCCTTCGCGGGGGACGGGGAGTCCCCGCGGCTGGCCTACGGGGCCCTGGCCGAACTCACCGGCTCTGGGGAGCACGCCGTGCACGCGGTCTCCGTCGGCGACGAGGGGGTCACCGCGTGGGTGGCGACCGCCGGCGCTCCGCCGGCCCCCTGGCAGGATCTGGGCGAGGCGCGCTGGTGGCGCCCGGCTGGCGCCTTCGCACGTCCCGCCGCCCCCCGCCCGGACGTCCCCGCGCCGTGCCTGGTGGCGGTGGGCGTGGACGAGCAGGGTGGGAAGGTCTTCGTGGACCTCGGCCGGCTGGACGGTGCGCTGAGCGTCACCGGTGACCGCGGGGTGGCCCGCGACGTCGTGCAGGGACTGCTCGCCGGGGTGGCCCGCGGCAGGCCGACGGTGCCGGTGGCCGTGATCCAGGTGGCGGACGGCCTGGCCATCGCCCTCCCCCCCACCATGCCGAGGGTCGAGTCCCCCGGCCGGCGTACCGCGGACGTCCCGGCCGCGGCGCGCGGGACCGGCACGCTGCGGGCCACGGCCCACCCCCGCCCGCTGGAGGCGCTGCTGGTCGTACCCGGCACGCCCGCGGCGCGGGAAAGCGCGGACCTGGCCGCGCTGAGCGGTCCCGGAGGGGCCGGCTGGACCGCCCTGGTGTGCGGGGACGCCGACGGCGCCCACTGGCGCTGGCGGGCGAGCCCGGACGGCTCGGTGGAGATTCCCGTCCTGCGCCTGGCGGTGACGGCCCCAGCGTGACCGCGGGAAACCTCTACCGTGGGGAACCGCGACTGCTGTGAACACGGCAGACCGGCCACCCCACCGAGGGCGGACGCGGGCGGGCCGCCCGCCCCGCCTTCAGGCCGCCGCCCGCGGCCTCTCGTACCTCCCGTGCGTCCGCAGGTGGTTCAGCGCGTAGTACTGCCGGGACTTCACCGTGCCGACCGGTATGCCGAGGACCTTGGCCGCCTCGCTGACGGTGCGTCCCCGCAGGTAGGTGTGGACGAGCACCTCGCGGTGCTCCACGGAGAGCGAGTCGAGCATCTCGGTGACCGCCACCGCCGCCACCACCATGTCCGCGTGGTCACGCTGCAGCACGTCCAGGGTCTCGGTGCCGATCACCTCATAGCGGTGGAAACCACTCCTGGACCGGTCGATCACCAGGTTCCTGGCGACCGTGAGCAGCCAGCCGCGCACCGACCCCTGCGAGTCGTGCAGGCGCTCCGCGTGGTGCCACGCGCGGATCAAGGTCTCCTGCACGATGTCCTCGGCCAGATGGCGGTCGTGCAGCAGTTTCTCGGTGTAGGCCAACAGCGCCTTCTCGTGTTCGCGTACGAGTACGCCGAGGTGTTGCTCCCGCGAGGTTTCCGGTGACGGGGACCTCCCCTGGAGGGTTTCCGGCGGGACGGCAGGCGATACGCGCAGCTGGGACGTCTTCATCTTCTCTTCCGGAGGGGCCACGGGCGAGGCCGTCGCCGGCGGCCCCTGCCGCCGTGCGATCGATGCACGGCCCGGGAGGCCCCGTATCGTGCGGGCGAGCAGAAAATAGGCGAACCCTCGTGCCGGGAAAGTGCCGAAACCGGTAACGGCCCCCGAACCGCCCGGCGGGGCCGCGTTCCGGCCGCGTTCCGGCCGCCTCGCAGGCCCTGACCAGCCGGTTGCCCGCGTAGACGAACGCGTGCGGGGAACGTCCAGGACAGCGAAGGGAGAAGTCCGCTCCGCCCGGTCGCCCGATCGCGGCCCGGCGGACGAGACGGGACCCGCGGGCGCCCCGCCCCGGTCACCCGATCACCTCATCACCCGAGCCACGGTGCCTTCCCCGAGGGGGTGTCCGGCCCCGTCGGCATGGCCGGCCCTCCCCTGGGCAGTCGGAGGGTCCCAAGCGGATCGAAGGGACGTCGGCGATGGATTTCAAGGATGACGCCCAGCTGGACAGCTCGCAGGTCGAGAGTCGCGGCGGTGGGGGGAGGATCCCCGGTGGTGGGCTCGCGATCGGCGGCGGCGCGGCGGGGATCATCGCGCTCATCGTGGCCCTGATATTCGGGATCAACCCCGGGGACATCACCGGCGGCTCCTCCCAACCGGCCCCGGTGGGTCCGAGCTCCGACCTCACCGCCCAGTGCAAGACGGGGCAGGACGCCGACCAGAGCGAGGAGTGCCGGGTGGTCGGCGTCGTCAACAGCATCCAGGACTACTGGCCGAAGGCGGTTCAGGGGTACGAGCCGGCCAAGACCGTCATGTTCTCCGGCCAGGTCGACACCGCGTGCGGTGCCGCCGACGCGTCCGTCGGGCCGTTCTACTGCCCGGCCGACCGCCAGGTCTACCTGGATCTCAGCTTCTTCAAGGAGCTGGAGAGCAAGTTCGGCGCCAAGGGCGGTCCCTTCGCCCAGGCTTACGTGATCGGCCACGAGTACGGTCACCACGTCCAGAACCTTCTCGGTACCAACGCCAAGGCCCAGGAAGGTCCGGAGCAGGGCCCGGAGAGCGGCTCGGTCCGGCTGGAGCTGCAGGCCGACTGCTACTCGGGCGCCTGGGCCAAGAACGCGTACGAGACCGGCCTGTTCGAGAAGCCGTTCACGAAGACGGACATCGAGGAGGCGCTCAGCGCGGCCTCGGCCGTGGGCGACGACAGCATCCAGGAGCGGACCCAGGGCCGGGTCAATCCCGAGGGCTTCACCCACGGGACGTCGGCGCAGCGTGTCAAGTGGTTCACCACCGGTTACCAGAGCGGCGACCCCGCCAAGTGCGACACTTTCGCCGGGAGCATCTGAAAAGGGTCTGTGAGCTGCGACGAGAGAAACCCGCCGGGCAGGAGGCGGGTTTCTCTCCTAAACTACATACTGTGATCTTTAAGTTGGTCGGCGACGAACGGCCCTATCCCGAACACGGTCTCTCGCATCGCGAGTGGGCGCAGATACCGCCGCGACAGGTCCGGCTCGACACCCTGATCACCACGAAAGCGGTGCTCGACCTGCATTCCCTGCTCGCCAAGGACTCCACCTTCTACGGCGACCTGTTCCCGCACGTGGTCCAGTGGCGCGGCGACCTCTATCTGGAGGACGGCCTGCACCGGGCGCTGCGCTCGGCCCTGCACCAGCGCTCGGTCCTGCACGCGCGGGTCCTGGAACTGCCCGCGGAAAGCTGAACCCCTCCGCGGGCAGTTCCAGGACCCGCCCGCGGAAAACCGATCCCCTCCGCGGGCGGACGGGATCGGTGCCGCCCGAGCATGGTGGTGATACGCGAAGAGCCCCTGACCACGTACGCGGTCAGGGGCTCTTTCTGTGGCGGTGGAGGTGGGATTTGAACCCACGGATAGGTTGCCCCATCACACGCTTTCGAGGCGTGCGCCCTCGGCCACTAGGCGACTCCACCGCGGAGCAGCTTACCGGATAACCGCTATTGCTCGCGCATCCGGCGAGCGGTGAAGAACTCGGTGAGAACCGCCGCGCATTCACCGGCCAGGACTCCTCCGAGGACCTCGGGACGGTGGTTGAGGCGGCGGTCCCTGAGCACGTCCCAGAGTGACCCCGCGGCGCCGCCCTTGGGGTCCGCCGCACCGTAGACGACGCGATCGACCCGGGCGAGCACGGCGGCCCCCGCGCACATGGTGCAGGGCTCCAGGGTGACCACCAGCGTGCAGCCGCTCAACCGCCACTGGCCGCGCGCTCTCGCGGCCTGCCGCAGGGCGAGCATCTCGGCGTGCGCGGTGGGGTCGGCCGAGACCTCCCTGTCGTTTCCCGCGTGCGCCAGCACGGAGCCGTCGGGACCGAGGACGACCGCGCCGACGGGCACCTCTCCACGGGCTCCGGCCTCGACGGCCTGCGCCAGGGCGAGCCTCATCTCCCGGACGTACCCCACGGGCACCGAGCCGGTCACCGTACGCCCACCGGCGCCGGACCGGTCAGCGCGTCCGCCGGCACCGTGGCGGTCGCCACGGGCCGACCGGTGCCGACCCTGTCATCCGTACGCCCACCGGCGCCGGGCCGCTCAGCGTGCATCCGCCGACATCGGGCTGGTCACGGCGCGTCCGTCAGCGCAGCCGGTCGAGCTCGTCGGCGAAGGCCAGCCGCTCGGCGATCACCGAGAGCGTGTCCGCGGGGAGGGCGCCCTCCTCCATGCTGAGCTCGATGAGCTCCTCGGAGCTCAGCCCGAGGTCGTTCAGCAGCTCGAAGTCGCCCGCCGGCCGCACGCCCAGGTCCGGGGTGTCCTTGTCGACCGCCACCCCGGCGAGCTCGGTGAAGAGCTCACCCAGGTCGTCGGAGAGACCCGCGTGGGCGTCGGACAGGAACGTGCGCGGCTCCAGGTCTCCCTGATAGCGAACGATCGCGAACCACTCGTCCTCCACCTCCACGCACAACAGGGCCAGCTCGTCACCGGTGAGTCCCAGATGCTCCTGGACGGCGTCGCCGAGATCGTCGGCGATCTCCGCCTCGCTGAGGTCGACCTCCGCACCGTTCCAACCGTCCGTCGTGCGGACGAAGGCGGCGGAGAACACACTGTTGGATGGTCTGGAGGGCATGGCCGATCTCCCGAGGTCAGCCGAACACAGAGTCGATGGCGCGTTCGAACGGCTCGGAGAACCCCAGCCGCGCGGCGATGCTTGACAGGACGTCCTCGGGGAGGAGGTCGATATCCCCTGACAGGATGCCGAGCTCCATCTCGTCGAGGCCCAGGTCGGCGAAGATGGACAGGTCGCCCGCGGGGAGCGCCGTCTCCTCGTCCTGGAGGATCGCGTCGAGTTCGTCCTCGTCGGGAACCGGCACGTCCAGGTATTCCAGCGCCTGCTGCGCGAGCGGGAAATCCCAGGACGCGGCGATGTCGGAGAGGAACACCTCGACCCTCTCCCCGAACACCCGTAGCGCCACGAAGAACTCATCCCCAACGGCGACCAGGCCAATCGTGCCGTTCATGCTCGGCTGCTGGCGCAGGGCGTGGATGAGACCCTCGAGGTCGGAGGTGAGTGACACCGGGAGCATCTCCGCCTCCCAGCGGTCGTCCTCCCGGTAGATCACGATGGCAAAGTCCAGCGAGTCTTCGTCTGACATGGCCATCCCCACCGAATGCTTTCTCTACGGAGGTCAATGCTTTCAGAAGCGAAGCACCGACGTGGGCCTCTCCGACCAAATTGTGATCAAATCCGAGTGAGCGGGCGATGTCGAACAGGTGTGGCCCGTCTTCCCCCCGGCTCATCGCCGCCCGCCGGCCCAGGATACCTTTGACCACCATGGAAACCCTGGTCGTCGACCATCCCCTGGTGGCCCACAAGCTGACCGCACTGCGGGACGTGAACACCGACTCCCCCACTTTCCGGCGTCTCGCTGACGAGTTGGTGACCCTGCTGGCCTACGAGGCGACCAGGCAGGTCCGCGTCACCGAGTGGTCGGTGGAGACCCCGGTGGCCCCCGCCAGGGGCGTGCGGCTGGCGCACCCGTATCCGCTGGTGGTTCCGATCCTGCGCGCGGGGCTGGGGATGCTGGACGGCATGACCCGGCTGCTGCCGACGGCCGAGGTGGGTTTCCTCGGGATGATCCGCAACGAGTCCACGCTGGAGGCGGAGACCTACGCCACCCGCCTGCCCGAGGACCTCTCGGGCCGCCAGGTCTACGTGGTCGACCCGATGCTGGCCACCGGCGGCACCCTCGCGGCCGCGATCAAGTTCCTCTTCGACCGGGGCGCCGACGACGTGACCGCGCTGTGCCTGCTGGCCGCGCCCGAGGGAATCGCCCACCTCGACGAGGCCTTCGCCGGCACCGGCAGGCCGATCCGCCTGGTGACCGCGGCCCTGGACGAGCGGCTGAACGAGAACGGCTACATCGTCCCCGGGCTGGGCGACGCGGGAGACCGCCTCTACGGCGTCGTCTGAAGCGCTCCCGGCATCCCGTCCGGCGCCCGTCCGGACGCCGCGGCTCCCGCCTCCGAGATTCCAGCACCATCCTTTTCCCTTAAAGGATGGTTCTTCTACCCACCGACCGTTACATAATGTGGTTCCCCGGGTACTAAGCGTGGCGAAGACATCTCTTCTGTGTCCCCGGTCCGCCGAGGCCGCGGGCGCACACCAGGGAGAACCATGAGCGAGCGAATCATCCCGGACACCGAGCCGGACCCGTACGCGGACTTCAGCGCCGCGCTCAGGGACGAGTTCTCGGAGATCCATCCGGCGACCACGGTGACCCGTTGCATAGAGGCGGCCCACTACGGAGCGCTGGAGGTCGTCGGCCACGCCCATCCGGCACTGGTCGAGCGGATCGCCCGCAAGCACCTCGAGGTCCTCGCGCTGGTCGCGAGCGAGCGCGGGTGACGCGGGCGGCGGACTGATGGCGGGCGCGCCGGCGGAACGTGACCCGCGAGGACCCCGGACAGGATTCTCGCGACGCGCACGAGACCGAATCGGCCGATGCGCTTTACCTCGGCATGGCCCTGGGTAATGTATATGGCGGGTGCAGTGGGTGAGCGGTAGTAGGAGGCCAAGGTGCAGGTCAAAAAGGTGCTGACGTACGGCGCTGTCGGATTCGTGGCGTTTTTCCTGTTCACACGACCAGGTGACGCGGCCAACGCTGTGAAGGGTGCCATGGACACGGTTTACACGGCGGCCGATTCTCTGGCCCAATTCGTCTCACATCTGTCATGAGGCTCGTGACCCACGGGGACTCCGCTCCCTCGTCGGTCAACCGCTACCTGCTCCCCCACGAACACCAGGTCATCATGGTGCGGCGCCACCCGGCCGTGCTGCTTCGCGCGGTCGCCGAGGTTTTCGGCGGCCTGATCCTCGCCGGACTGCTGAGCAAGTGGTTCGGCGACCAGGGCGGCGGCGGCGCGCTCGTTGTCGTCTGGTGGGCCTGGCTGCTGTTGCTGATCCGCTTCGTCTGGAAGGTCGCCGAGTGGTCCGTCGACTACTTCGTCGTCACCTCCAAGCGAATGCTGCTCACCACGGGGCTCATCACCCGCAAGGTCGACATGATGCCGCTCGGCAAGGTCACCGACATGAGTTTCCAGCGCTCGATTCTCGGCCGCATGCTGGGCTACGGCGAGTTCGTCCTGGAGTCGGCCGGCCAGGACCAGGCCCTGTCGAGGGTCAATTACATTCCGTACCCGGAGACCCTCTATCTAGAGGTCTGCCAGATGCTCTTCCCCGGGGGTAACGATTCAGATGATTAGCGCCCTGCGTCCGCGATGACGCAGGAATCACGGATCCGCGGGGCATAAGGGCTGTTGACACTTTCCGGTGAAGATTTTTCACTCGGGGTTACCTGATTCGACCCCTTCATGCAATCATGGCGAGAACATTGACCATCCCCCGCCCTGAGAGATCAGATGCCGAGTCAGGGAACCATCGGTGACCGCGTCCGCGGACTGCGCCTGAGCAGGCGCATGTCCCAGGCCCAGCTCGCAGGGCCGGACCTTTCCGACAGCTACGTCTCCCTCATCGAGTCCGGCAAGCGGACCCCGACCCCCGTGGTCGCCCGCCTGCTGGCCGAGCGCCTGGGATGCACCACCGAGTTCCTGCTGCACGGGATCGAGCCGCGCCAGCGCATCGACACCGAACTCGGCCTGCGCCACGCGGAGCTGGAGCTCCTCCACGGGAATCCGTCCGTCGCGGCGGACCGCTTCGGCGAGATCGTCAAGGTCGCCGGCGAGGAGAACGCCATGCTGGCCGCGCACGCGCGGTTCGGCCGTGCCCGCGCCCTGGAGGTCCAGGGCAAGATCGGCCCGGCGGTGAAGGCGTTCGAGCGCCTCCGGCGCGAGGCGGCCACCCATCCCGAGCGTCTGGCCGACCTGCCGCTGGCGGTGGCGCTGAGCCGCTGCTACCAGCGCGCCGGAGACATCCTTCGCGCCCGCGACCTGGCCGTCCACGCGCTCGGGGAGGTCAACCGGCTGCCCCTGGCGCAGGGGGAGATCGCCATCGAGCTGGCCGCCTCCCTGGTGGGGATCGGCGGCACCCGCGGGTCCGGTTCGCCGAGCATGTCCTACGTCCGGAACATCCTGTCGGTCAACGGCGTTCCCGCCGTGGTCAACCGCACCGCGGAGATCCACGCCCTCTGGCAGGCGAGCATCACCGCCGCCGACGGCGAGGACTCGGCGCTGGCCGTCCGCCTCGCCGACGACGCGATCGCAACCGGCCGCCCGGCGCGGATGGCCTCGCAGCTCGCCCTCATCGCGACGGACTGGGCCCGTCTCGCCGCCGCCGGCGGTGACGAGCCGCTCGACGAGGCCCGCGAGCTCGCGACCGCCGCGAGCGAGGTCTTCGCCGTGTTCCCCGAGCACGTCCACGAGTACGTCAGGAGTCTTGTCGTGCGCGCCCACGTCCAGCTGGGGGCCGGAGACGTGCTGGGCGCCACCGCCCTGGCCGGAACCGCCCTCGACACGCTGGGCGACCAGGCGGGTGCCGTCGGGGCCGGCGTGCAGTTGGTCCTCGCCCGTGCCGCGCTCACCCGCGGCGAGGACGACGCCGCCACGACGGCCCTGAGCGCCGCCAGGCAGATGCTGAGCGGCGTCCGGCACGAGCTTTCCGGTCCCGACCGGGAGGCCGCGCGGACCTGGCGTGACCTGGGAGACCTGTACGGCCAGGTCGGTGTGGTCGAGGAGCAGACCAGTGCGTATCGTAGGGCTCTTGAGACTGCCGGAGTGCGCGATGCGATGGTGGGCATGACAGTCGATTCGGCTCTGGTCCGTTAAGACGGTCCCACTTCTGGAGTTCCAGATTTGTTTTTGCACCTCCGGAATAACTAGGGTCTACCAGTCATTGACTCGTAGGATGATTGGTTTCTCCGGAGGAGGCGGACGGTGAGTCTGCGTACGGCGCAGCGAGCATCCCTCGTCGACCAAGTGATCGACCAACTCAAGGAGCAGATCACTTCTAACTCCTGGCAGATGCACGCGAAGATTCCTACCGAGACCGTGCTCGCCGAGCAGCTCGGGGTGGGGCGCAACACCGTGCGCGAGGCGGTGCGTGCCCTCACACACGCCGGGTTGCTGGAATGTCGCCAGGGCGACGGGACGTACGTCCGTGCCACGAGCGAGCTATCCGGGGCCATGCTGCGGCGGCTGCGCACCGCCGAGCAGCTCGAGATCCTGGAGGTGCGGCGCGCGCTGGAGGTGGAGGCCGCCAGGCTGGCCGCCACCCGCCGCACCGACGCCGACATCACCGGGATCGAGGCGGCGCTGGCCGAGCGGGAGCGGGCCTGGGAGAGGGGAGAGCCCGACGCGTTCGTCGAGGCCGACCTCGCCTTCCACATGGCGGTCGTCCGCGCCACCCACAACCTCGTGCTGATCGATCTCTACGAGGACTTCTCGGCGGCGCTGCGCGCCAGCATCACCGCCGCGGGCACCTCACTGAACAGCACCCTGAACAGCACGTACATCCCGCACGAGGCGATCGCCCGCGCGATCGCCGTCGGTGACGCCGCCGCCGCCGAGCGCGCGGGTCACGCGTGCATGGAGCACATCCTGATCGCCCTGACGGAGGAGCAGGAGCTCTCCCTCTGACCCTGTCCTCCTTCGCCTTCTCATGATGTGGGCCCCCTCACCGGCGGTGAGGGGGCCCACATCATGAGAAGCACCGTCCGTTGCCTCGCGCCCGAGGCACCGGACGGGTCAGGTCAGGCGCAGGGACATCACGAGGTAGCGGAAGGAGGGGGCGGCGTCGCCGGGAACCTCCGTGATGAGGGCCGGGCGGCTCGGCGACTCCATGTTGAGCCGGACGAGCTCGGTCTCGACCCCGCTCAGGCCGTCGAGCAGGAACTGGGACTGGAAGGCGATCTGGATGTCGGCGCCGGACAGCTCGGCGTCGACGACCTCGGTGCCCCGGCCGATGTCACCGCCGCCCGCCTGGATGAGGACCTGTCCCTGGCCGAAGGAGAGCCGGACCGCGGTGTTGCGCTCGGCGACCAGCGCCACCCGCTTGATCGCGTCGATGAACGGCGCCACCGGCAGGTCGGCCCGGATCGACCAGTCGTCGGTCAGCCGCGAGCGGTAGTCGATGAACTGCTCGTCGAGCAGGCGGACCGTGGTGGCCCGGCCGACGCTCTCGAAACCGGCCACGCCGTCGCCCAGCGCCACCGACACCTCGCCGCCGCGCAGCGACCTGGCCACGTCGACGAGGACCCGCGCGGGCACCATCGCGGCGGCCGTGGCACCGGCCACCTCGGGGCGCCAGCCGAACTCCCTGGCCGCGATGCGGTAGCGGTCGGTGGCGGCCATGGTCACGTCGTCACCGGAGATGTCGACCCGGATGCCGGTCAGCATGGGAAGGCTCTCGTCGCGGCTGGCCGCCGGAGCCACCTGGCCGACCGCGCTCGCGAAGACCACGCCGCCGACCGCGCCGATCTTCGGCGGCATCTCGGGGAGGGAGGGGAAGTCCTCGACCGGCATGGTCAGCAGGCCGAACTCCGCGCTGCCACAGGTCAGGACCGCTTCGGAACCGCTGGTGAGAACCTCCACCACCTCGCCGGGCAGGCTGCGGGTGATCTCCGCGAGGATCCGGCCCGGGATCAGCACCCGGCCGGGCTCCGCCACGACCGCGTCGATCGAGACGCGGGCGGAGACGTCGTAGTCGAAGGCCGACAGCACGAGGTCTCCGTCGTCGGCCTCCAGGAGCAGGCCGGAGAGCACGGGAATGGCCGGCCGGTTCGGCAGCACCCGGGCCACCCAGGCCACCGCGTCGGCCAGGACATCACGGTTAACCCGGAACTTCACCTGATCATCCCTTCGTCCCGAACGGCACCCCCACACGCGGAAGCCGTACTTCAACAGCACGTTATCCGCTGAGACCGACAGAACCGCTACCCGGTCGGGGAAAAGGGAACGGGGAGCCTCAGCCGCGGGCGGCGTTGAGGTAGGTCAGGACGGCGAGCACGCGGCGGTTGTCGTCGTCGGAGGGGGCGAGGTCGAGCTTGGCGAAGATGCTGGCCGTGTGCTTGCCGACCGCGCTCTCGCTGAGGAACAGGCGCTGGGAGATGGCCGCGTTGGAGCGGCCCTCGGCCATCAGCTCCAGCACCTCGCGCTCGCGCGGGGTCAGCGCGCCGAGCGGCTGGTGCCGGGCGGTGCTGGCCAGCAGCTTGGCGATCACCTCCGGGTCCATCGCGGTGCCCCCCGCGGCGACCCGGCGGACCGCGTCGACGAACTGCTCGGCGTTGAAGACCCGGTCCTTGAGGAGGTAGCCGATCGCCCCCGAGCCGTCGGCCAGCAGCTCTCGCGCGTACAGCTGCTCGACGTGCTGGGACAGCACGAGCACCGGCAGGCCGGGGACGGCCCGGCGCGCCGCCAGCGCGGCCTGGAGCCCCTCGTCGGTGAACGTGGGCGGCAGGCGCACGTCGACCACCGCCACGTCGGGCCGCAGCCCGGTCAGCGCCCCCAGCAGCTCGGGCCCCGACTCCACGGCGGCCACCACCTCGAAGTCGTGTGCCTGGAGCAGGTGAACCAGGCCGTCCCGCAGGAGATACAGGTCTTCGGCGATGACGACTCTCAGGCTCACCGGCCCAACCATAGGCGGACCGGCAGGGCATCCGCCAGCCGCTGCTGGCGGGCGTGCATGACGGGAATGAGCATGCCCGCGGCGTACATGGACAGGCCCAGGAGGATGTTGAAGACGATCAGCGGCCACTGCAGGAGCTCGGGCAGGTAGAGCGCGAGGAACCAGCTGCGGTTGTCGGTGTCGACGAGCTTCATGATCATCGTCACCAGTCCCTGCGGGAAGAGCGGGAGCCAGCCGATCCCCCAGCAGATCCCGACGACGGCGGCCTTGCCGCGGGGCAGGGACGGCTTGCAGTCCGGCCCCTTCTCGCTCAGAAGGGCGTAGGGCAGGTCGAACGTGGCCGTGGTCGGGCCGCCCCGCGGGCTGCTGACCGCGAGCACCCCGTCGAAGGCCGCCAGCCTGCGCTCGATGCCGCGCAGGCCGCTGCCCAGGGACGGGTCGGCGCCCCCCGAGCCGTCGTCGGTGACGACCACGCGCAGCGCGTGGTCGTTGCTGCTGATGTCGATCCACACCCGCTCGGCACCGCCGTGGCGGGCCGCGTTGGTGAGGAGCTCGCTGATGGAGAAGTAGGCGGCCGACTCCACGGGCGAGTCGGGGCGGCTGTCCAGGTCCACGGTGACCGTGACCTTCAGCGGACTGTCCAGCGCCAGGGCGCGCACGGCGTCGCCGAGGCCGCGCTCGGCCAGGACCGGCGGGTGGATGCCCTTGACGAGGTCGCGCAGCTCGACGAGCGCCGTGGAGGAGGCCTCCCTGACCTTGGTGAGCAGGGCCTTGGCCGCGGCGGGGTCCTTGTCCATCAGCTCCTCGACCGCGCCGAGCGTCATGCCCATCGCGACGAGCCTCGCCTGCGCCCCGTCGTGCAGGTCGCGCTCGATCCGCCGCAGCTCGGAGGCCTGGGAGTCGACCGTCGCCAGGCGCGCCTGGTCGAGTCGCTGGATCCGCGCCGCGAGCACGGACTTGTCCGTGGGAGACAGCAGCTGCTGGTTCCACCACGCGTACCCCCGCAGCAGGCGCGGCGTCGCGGCCAGCGCGACGGCCGAGGCGCATCCCAGGACCAGGGGCAGCGCCGCGGGGGCCGCGGACCACGCCGCCAGGACGGCGCATCCGGCCAGGGTGAGGGGCAGCAGCGGGAGGGCGCAGACGACCACCGGGTTGAGGTAGAGCCAGAGGCCGTCCCGCCAGGTGGCCGGGTCGCCGACGATCCACTTCCAGCGGTTGTTCCAGTCAGGCCACCGCGGCGTCTTGTAGAGCTGGCGCTCGTGGCGGTACCAGCCGTCGGGCTGGGGCCGTGTCGGCAGCGGCGGGGGCAGGTAGGGCGCCGGCACGGCGGTCCCGAGCCATGTGCCGTTCAGCCTCCTGGCGAGCGCGGTGCGGTGCCTGATCAGCTGGGCCGCCGGGGGGAACATGAAGACCATCCCCAGGCCGAACGCCAGCACGAACGCGACCAGGGTCACGACGACCAGGACCGTGTCCAGCAGCGCCATCGCTCCCAGGGCCAGTGCCCTGCCGGCCGTCACCGCGTACGTCTTCATGGGTCAAGTGTCGGTGATCCAGCCGGGCGTGCCCAGTGGTGACGGGTGCCGTTGGGGGGTGGAGGTAGCCACACCCCCGGTGGGTGCCTGGCCCGTCCCCGCCGGGGGTGTAGACGGATTCTCCGGGCGCGGCGCGGCTCGTAGCGTCGGTGAGCATGAAGGTCATCGAGGTCAGCAACCTCCGCAAGCAGTACCGCGACCAGCTGGCGGTGGACGACGTCTCGTTCACCGTGGAAGAGGGCGAGATCTTTGGCGTTCTCGGCCCCAACGGCGCCGGCAAGACGACCACCGTGGAGTGCGTCGCCGGCCTGCGCGTCCCCGACTCCGGCACCGTCAGCGTGCTCGGGGGTCTGCACCGCGCCGAGCTCAAGGAGCAGCTGGGAGTCCAGCTGCAGAGCTCCACGCTGCCGGAGAAGCTCAAGGTGTCGGAGGCGCTCGACCTGTACGCCTCCTTCTACCGGAATCCGGCGAACTGGGGGGAGCTGCTGGAGCGTGTCGGGCTCGCTGGCAAGCGCGACACCCCCTACGGCAAGCTCTCCGGCGGCCAGCAGCAGCGGCTCTCGATCGCGCTGGCGCTGATCGGCAACCCCCGCGTGGCGATCCTGGACGAGCTCACCACCGGCCTGGACCCCCAGGCGCGCCGCGACACCTGGGAGCTCATCGAGCAGGTCCGCGAGGATGGTGTGACGATCCTGCTCGTCACCCACTTCATGGAGGAGGCCGAGCGGCTCTGCGACCGGCTCGCGCTGATCGACTCCGGCCGGGTGGTCGCGATGGACAGCCCGTCGGGTCTGATCGCCCAGGTCGGCGGGCGGCAGACCATCAGGTTCCGGCCGTCCGGGCCGCTCGACGACTCGCGGCTACAAGCCCTGCCCGAGGTCACCGGGGTGACCCGCAGCGGCGGGCAGGTCGCGGTCACCGGCACCGGCAACCTGCTCCTCGCGGTCACGACCGTCCTCTCCGCCATGGGCGTCGTGCCCACCGACCTGCGCATGGAGCAGGCGACCCTCGACGACGCCTTCCTCAGGCTCACCGGAAAGAAGATTTCCTCATGAACAAGATGCTCCTGACCGAGGCCAAGCTCTTCCTGCGGGACCCGGGCGGCCCGATCTTCTCGATAATGCTGCCCCTCGTCCTCCTGCTCGCGCTCGGGCAGATCCCCAGCTACCAGGAGAAGGTCCCGGAGCTGGGCGGGGAGCGGGTCATCGACACCCAGCTGCCCGCCATGATGGTGATCCTGGCGGTGGTGACGATGGCGCTGACCGTCCTGCCGGCGACGCTGGTGACCTACCGGGAGAGCGGCGTGCTGCGCCGGATGTCCACCACCCCGGTCAACCCGGTCCGGCTGCTGGTCGCCCAGATCGTCAACAACCTCGCGGTGGCGATCGTCGCCACCCTCCTCCTGGTCGGCCTGGGCTATCTCGTCCTCGGCTCGGTCCCGCCCAAGAGCCCGCTCGCCTTCGCGGGGGTGTTCGTGCTCGGCACGGCTTCGATGCTGGGCCTGGGGTTGCTGATCGCCGCGTTGGCGCCCAACGCGAAGGTGGCGCCGGGCATCGGCTCGCTGCTGATGTTCCCGCTGATGTTCATGGCGGGGATGTGGATTCCCCGAGACCTCATGCCCGAGCTGGTGCGGCGGATCGGGGACTTCCTGCCGATGGCGCCGTTCGCCGACGCGCTCCGTGACACGTGGGCCGGGCAGGCTCCGCAGCCGCTGCACCTGGTGGTGATGGCGGTGACCGTGCTGGTCACGGTCGGACTGGCCACGCGGGTCTTCCGCTGGGAGTAGCCGGTGAGCACGACTTCCGATTCGCTGTGGCCCGTCTCTTACCAGGGGCAGAGACGGGCCACAGCTTGTTTGGCCGATCATTCCAGGTTGTTCCACGTTTCCTTCATGGCGAGGACGAAGGAGTTCGGTCCGGATGCCGCCCGACTCGCGTCGTCCCCCGTTCCGCCGGCTCTCCCTCTCACACCGGCTTTCCTCGCCCGGTGCGTTCCCGGCCTCCGTTCCGGATGCCCGGCGACAGGAAGCCGGATATGTCACTCTTGATTGATGCTGATCCTGGCGCACGTAAGTGACGTCCACATCGACGGTTCCCCCCGCAGCATCGACAGGACCCGATCCGTCATGCGACACCTGGAGAACCTGCCCGGTCCCCTGGACGCGGTCGTGGTGACCGGCGACATCGCCGACAACGGCCTGATCGAGGAGTACGAGATCGCGCGCGAGCTGCTGACCACGCGCCATCCGACGATCATCTGCCCGGGTAACCACGACGTCCGTTCGGCGTTCCGCAAGGCGCTGCTCGACCTCGACGAGGACGGCGACGGGCCGATCAACCAGGTCCTCAGGCTCGACGGGCTCACCGTCGTGCTGTGCGACTCCAGCGTCCCCGGGCGGCCGGAGGGCTTCCTGGAGGACGAGACGGTCACCTGGTTGAACGGCGTGCTCGCCGAGACCCCGGACACCCCGGTCATCGTGGGCATGCACCACCCGCCGGTGTCGCTGGGCACCCCGTACGTGGACTCGATCCGGCTGCGGAACCCGGAGCGGCTGGAGGCGGTCGTGCGGCGGCACCCGCGGGTGGTGGCCGTCATCACCGGTCACGCCCACACCGCGGCGAGCACCACCTTCGCGGGCCTGCCGCTGTCGGTCGCCCCGGGGGTCGTCTCCACGTTGCGGCTCAACCAGGAGCTCGACGCCCCGGTCCCGGTCGACTACGACCTGCCGCCGCAGATCGCCATGCACGTCTTCGACGGCGGCCGCCTCATCACCCACGTCCGCCCGGTCCTGTGACATCACCGCGGCCCGCCCTCACGGCGTGCCGCGGCCCGAGCGGCACGCCGCACGAGACCGGCCACCCGATGTCCGCACGACCGGCCCCGCCCCCGTACCCGCACGCCGCATGACGGCCGGCGGGCGCCGCGCCTCGTACCGGAAGGCCGCACGACGATCTGTCGTGCCCCGTACGAGGGCCGGTCCCGCACCCCGTACCCGCCGTGTCCGGCCGGGAGACACCATGGTGGCTCACCGGTTCGGAGAGATGCCTTTGCCGGGAATTAACCGATTTTTCCTCTTATGAGAGGCTAGTTCGGCTAATAATCGAAAATCCACGCGATCCGTTGAACCTCCTGGGATCCGGCGCCGTACTGCCTGCCGACACCGGAAAATCGTCCGGCGGCCGACCCCCGGAGGGCACAGCGTGATCGTGAACGCCCTGCGGCGGCCCGCTCCAGCGGGCACCGCCGTGATCGCGGAACCGCCGTCCGGCATCCGCGCCCACGATGAGGCAGGCGATACCGCCCCGTGCACCCGTCACGACCCCCCGGCGCGAACCGCGGGGCGCGCGTGATGACGCGGCTGGACGCCTGCCCCTCCCCGCCGGCCGATTTCTCCGGAGAGAACCTCGACGTGAAAGCCTCCTCCTGGCCCGGTGACCGGCGGAACCGGTCCCGCCACCTGCGACCGGTCGACGCCCCCGACGACGAGCTGATCGTCGCGGAGCTGTACCGGGCGTACCACCGGCCGCTGCTCTCCTTCGTCGTACGGCTCACCCGCGGCGACGTGCAGTGGGCCGAGGACGTGGTGCAGGAGACCATGGTCCGGGCGTGGCGCAGCGCGGACCGGTTCGACGCCGACGTGTCGTCCCTGATGCCTTGGCTGGCGACGGTCGCCAGGCATATCGTGATCGACGACCAACGCCGTAAGGACGCGCGTCCCCACGAGGCGGGTGAGGGACCACTGGAGAGTGTGCCCATGCCCGATCAGATGGAAGATCTCTTGCGACAGGTCGTCGTGTCGGACGCGCTCGACTCGCTGTCTCCCGCCCACCGCGAGATCCTCAAGGAGACGGTCCTGCGCGACCGGTCGGTGAACGAGGCCGCCGAGACGCTCGGCATCCCGGTGGGCACGGTGAAGTCGAGGGCGTACTACGCCCTCCGCGCGCTGCGCGTCGCCCTTGAGGAGAGAGGGGTGACGGCATGACCTCGCAGGTGGAGCACACCGACGTGGGCGCGTACGCCCTGGGCATCCTCGAAGAGCCCGACCGCACGGCTTTCTCGAACCACCTGGCGGCGTGCCCGTCCTGCACCGCCGAGCTTCAGGAGCTGTCCGGGGTGGCGGGCGCCCTCGCCGGCATCGGACCCCTGGAAGACGAGCGCGACGACGCCGACGCCGGCGACCGGGGTCCCGCCGAGGTGGTCAACCTGCTGCGCCGCCGCAAGGCGGCCGACCGGCGCGCCCGCAGGGGCACGTTCGTGATCGGCGCCGCCGCGGCCGTCACCCTGGTCGCCGGTGGGATCGCGGTGGGCACCTCGATCTCCGGCGAGAGCGGGAGCGTCCCCGTCGGCCACTCCGCGCACGGCCCCGCCGAGGACGCCTACCGGTCCGGCACGCCGCTCGCGGGCACGGGTGCCTCCGGTGTCACCGGCGGCCTGGTGCTGGAGACGAAGGGCTGGGGCACCCACGCCGCCCTGGAGCTCAGGGGCGTCAAGGGGCCGCTGGAGTGCGAGCTGGTCGCCGTCTCCCGGAGCGGCGAGCGGCGCGTGGTCACCGGATGGGCGGTGCCCGAGCGGGGCTACGGGGTGCCCGGCTCTCCCGAACCGCTCTACGTGCACGGCGGGGTCGCCTGGGGTCCGGCCGGGATAGACCGCTTCGAGGTGCGCACGACCGGCGGCGACACGCTGCTCACCGTCATGGTCTGAGCGGGGCATCCTAGCCCTTCCCCGGAACGGGAGCGCCTCTCCGGGGCCGTTTCCCTATGTGCTTTTTTACGTATTTGAAGATTGAACCATATGTAGCCGTGGCGCCGTACAACCGGCAGAAGCACGCAGCAGCCCCTTACAGCTACGAGAGGTTCACGATGTCCAAGCGCACCCTCACCGTCTCCGGCGTGGCCATCGCCGCGGCCCTGCTCGCCTCGGCCCTCGCCCCGGCCGCGCAGGCCGCACAGGCCGGCACAGCCTCGGCCACGCAGTCTGATACCGCGAGCACAGCGGACGCCTACTTCGCGGGCACCCTGCTCGGTAAGAACGAGGTGCCGGTCAGCGGCGGTCCCGCCGTCGGCGACAAGAACGGCAAGGCCGTCGCCGTGGTCCGCATCCGCGGCAACGAGGTCTCCTACGCCGTACGGTGGGAGGGGACGGCCACCCCCACCGCGTTCCACATCCACCAGGGCAAGGCCGGTAAGAACGGCGACGTGAAGGTCGGCTTCTTCATGGAGGCCCTGCCGGGCGGCAGCAAGGCCATCCTCGGCAGCGTCAAGATCAACGACGGTGGCCTGCTGTCCGGGATCAAGAAGAACCCGAAGAACTGGTACCTCAACCTGCACACCGCCGAGTTCCCGGGTGGCGCGGTGCGTGCCCAGATGCACCGGATCCACCCGACCAACCTGGCCAACGTGCTGGCCAGCGGCGTGCACCCCAGCTACCACTCCAACGCCGACGGCCGCCAGGAGGTCCCGGCCCCCGGCAAGAAGGTCGGCGACCCGAACGGCCGCGCCGAGTGGCTTGTCGGCATCAAGGGCACGAAGGTCTACTACGCCACCATCTGGGAGAAGCTCGCCGCCCCCACCAACGGGCACATCCACCGTGGCAAGAAGGGCAAGAACGGCGATGTCGTGATCGACTTCTTCGCCGACACGAACGGTCTGCCCAAGGGCGTCACCGGCATCGCCGGCACCGCGTCGGTGAAGTCCGACATCGCCCGCGGCATCAAGAAGAACCCGAAGAACTGGTACACCAACCTGCACACCACCGAGTTCGGCGGCGGCGCGGTGCGCGGCCAGCTCTACCGGTCCGGCAGCGGCTGGTAGAACGACGTCCGGGGATCACGCGGCGGTCGTGAGCGTCCGGACGCGGAGGGGATCCACGGCGGCCACGAGCCATCCGTGACCCCGGAGACGACGGCGCCCGTCACCCGGAACACGATTCCGGGCGGCGGGCGCCGTCGTGCGTGGCGGCCGGTGACGCGCTCGGATTCGCTCGGGCCCGCTGGACGGGCCCGCACGCGTGACGACCGGCGACGCGCCCGGGTCCGCTCAGCCCACCTGGACGGGCCCGGGTTCCTCGGCCGCGCGGAGGTCGTAGAGCTCGCGAGCGGCCATGATCTCGGCCACATGCTTCTCCGACCAGCTCTTGACGCCCTCCATCAGCGTGACCACGCTCCGCCCCAGTGCGCTGAGCTCGTACTCCACCCGGGGCGGGATCGTCGGGTAGACGGTGCGGGTCACCATCCCGTCGCGTTCCATGTTCCGCAGCGTCTGGGTGAGGCTCTTCTGGGTGATCCCGTCGATCCTGCGGCGGAGCACCCCGAACCGGACCGGGCCGTCCCGCAGGGCGTCCACCAGCAGGCACGTCCACTTGTTGGCGATCGCCTCCAGGACCTTCCGCGAGCCGCACTCCCGAAGGTACGCGTTCGCGGCGCCGTGCTCCCGCAGGCCAGAAGTAGTTTCCATGAGGTACCTATATATCCAAAAGGTGCCTTCTTTCAATCAGATACCGGTGTCGCCGACGATTGATCCCGAAGAACTTTCCTTCAGAGGAGATCACGATGCGCGTCATCACCCAGTCCGCCGTCGGCGACCCTTCCGTGCTCGATGTCGCCGAGGTCGACCCGCCGGAGCCGGATCACGGGCAGGTCCTGATCAAGGTCAGGGCCGCCGGGGTCAACCCGGTCGACGGAGCGGTCCGCTCCGGCCTCTTCCCGCTGCTCGGCCCGCCGCCCTTCACCCTCGGCTGGGACGTCGCGGGCACGGTCGAGTCCACCGGGCCCGGCGTGTCCGCTTTCGCCCCCGGTGACGAGGTGCTGGGCCTGCTCGCCTTCCCCGGCGCCGGCAACGCCTACGCCGACTACGTGCTCGCCTCGCCCAACGAGATCGTCCACCGGCCCGCCGCGCTGCCCGTGGAGCAGGCGGGAGGGCTCCCCCTGGCCGGGCTGACCGCCTGGCAGGCGCTGGTCGGCATCGCCCGTGTCGCCGAGGGACAGCGGGTTCTCGTGCACGCCGCCGGAGGAGGGGTCGGCCACCTCGCCGTCCAGGTCGCCGTGTCTTTCGGGGCGCACGTCACCGGTACCGCCCGAACCGCCAAGCACGACCTCCTGCGCGAGCTCGGCGCGGACACCCTGGTCGATCACACCACCGCGGACTTCGTCGCGGAGACCGCACCGGTGGACGTGGTGTTCGATCTGGTGGGCGGCGAGTACGGGGAACGTTCCGCCGCCGCGCTCAAGCCCGGCGGCCTGCTCGTCGGAGCGCTGGGGGGCAACCTCGGCATCACGCGGGAACGCGCGGCCGAGCTGGGCGTACGGCTGGCGGTGGTGAGCGTGCGCCCCTCGGCGGCCGACCTGTCACGGCTGACGGCCCTGGCGGAGTCGGGCCGGCTCAGGGTCCACCTGGATCAGGTGCTGCCGCTGGCCGAGGTGGCCAAGGCACACGAGCTCCTGTCGACCCGCCGCACCACCGGGAAGATCGTCCTGACCCCCTGAGCCGCGGCGACCCGGCGGCCCCGCGGAGCCTTCCCGCGGACGTGGCCGCGGTCGAGCCGGGCGGCGAGACGCCGTCGCTGCGGGCTCAATGCCGGCCCTCGGGGTCCGGCCTCGGAAAAAGGGGCCGGGACCCGAGCCGGGCTGCGAGGGAGGCGATCGGTGTTTTTTCGCGGACGTGTCGGGCACAAGGCCTCATATGGCGCCAAAAATGGATGATTCGGTCAGCATCACCCCGTGTGAGGATGGGCCGCTGCTGATCCGGGGGCCGTTCACCCTGCTCACTCAGGACGGGACCATCATCGATCCCGGCCGGGCGACGGTGGCGCTGTGCCGCTGCGGCCGATCCTCGGCCAAGCCGTTCTGTGACGGCTCGCACAAGCGGTCCGGTTTCCGGGCCGCGAGCGAGCCCGACGCGGTGGCCTGAGCTCGCGTCCTGAGCCGGCGGGACGAGTGCGCGGCGAGCGGTATCCGGCGCCCGGCATAGAAGATCCCGCCGCGCAGGAACCGGGCCGCCAGGGCCGGCCAGCTGCAGACGGCCCGCTCCAGCAGCCACACCGGGGCGAACAGGGTGGTGGTGAAGGGAAAGACCCGCCGCCCGCCCGCGCGGCGGCGGCCGAGCTCGGCCAGGCCCATCGCCATTCCCGCACCGGCCAGGACCGGCTCCGGGCGCCGCCGCAGCAGCGCGGCGGCCAGCGCGGGCACGATGGCGAGAAAGAACGCCATGCGGGCCGGTTGCGCGAGGTCGTCGTAGGCCTGCCGCACCCGCTGGGACCAGAAGTGGCGCGGATCGGGCGGCAGGCGGCGGACGTAGAGATCGAGGGGGCGCTCCTCGCGGCCGCCGTGAGCGCGGACGGTGCGGATGAGTTCGAGGTTCTCGAACATCACGTTCCCGTCGTAGCCGCCCATCGCCAGGAAGGTCGAGCGGCGCACCCCGAACGTACCGGGATAGTCTGCGCCGAAACCGCGGTTGAGCAGGATGCGGGCGCTGTCCCAGCGAGCGTGCCACGGCATCGGGTCGAAGTGGTTCTGCGGGCGGACCAGGTCGGCTCTCCGCAGCAGGGCGTCGAGGCGGGCCAGTTCGCTCTCGCCGTAGCGGACGTCGTCGTCGGCGATGATCACGTGTTCGGCACGGGCCAGGCGCATCCCGGTGATCACTCCGTTGACCTTGCCGTTGGCGAAGTCGAGGTCGCCGTCGGGTCGTACGTGCAGCGCGAGGCCGTCCCAGCGGGCGGCGTGCCGGGCGAACAACCCGGCCGGGGAGTCGTCGACGACGATGACACGGACGCTGGAGCGCAGCCGGCGCAGGTAGGCGGTCAGCTCCGCCAGCCCGGCGTCGTCACTCCAGCGCAGCGGCAGCACGTAGTCCATGTCGAGCTCCGTCTCCCGGCCCGTGTCCAGTCCTGTCACCGGGTCCCTGCCATCAGGTCCGCCTCACGCGCCTCACGCGTCTCACGCAGTGAGGAGACACCGCACCGCCAGCGATCCATGACGTGCTCGGCGAAGAGCCGGTCCAGGGCCAGGGCGCAGGCCGCGCCGTACAGGACGTCACCGGCCCGCGAGGGGTGCTGCGCCACGAAGCCGCCGCACATGTCGTGCGCCGCGACCTGCTCGTGGACGGCGTCGGCCTGCACGTGCTCGTCGTAGAAACGCCGCGCCGTCTCATCGCCGCCCAGCCTGCGCAGGCCCAGGGAGTAGCGGTGGTTGGGCGCCGAGGAGGTCATCTCGAACGCCGCCAGGTGGCCCAGCAGCGCTCCGAGGTGGCGCCGGTGCAGCCCGAACAGCGACATGGCGTTGGAGATCGCCAGCGTGATCGCCGGGACCCGGTCGAGGTGGGCGCCGTAGGAGTCGTCCAGGTCCAGCCCGCGCATGGTGGCCCGGAACAGCTCCGAATGCATCCGCTCGACGCGCCCGCCGCCGTACTCGTCGGCCTGGATCTCCACCAGCGCCGCCTTGGGACGGCCGCTCAGCCGGGGAATCGCCCAGGTGTGCGGGTCGGCCTCCTTGAGGTGGTAGATCGACCGGTGCGTGACGAACTCGCGGAACTGCTCCAGGTCGGCCTGCCTGGCCAGGAACGCCGCCAGGCGGGGCCCCTCGTCGGCCGCCACCAGCTCGGCCAGGGCGCGGCGCATGGGCACACCCGGCATGAGCGGCGGACGCGGCACGGCCCGCGCCAGGCCCTCCTCCCATCGCCGCTCCAGCGCCTTCCTGGCCGCCAGCAGCGACGGCTCCCACTCCCACTCCTGCCGCACCTCCTCGAAACCCTGGTAGTGCAGTTCGTAGCAAGCGAAAAGCGCCAGCTGGAGGTCCTCATCCTCGACGGCCGGCCCCCCGGCCGGTACCGGTGGCGGATCGAAGGTGTGCGGCGGGCGCCTCAGCCGTTCGAAGAGCGCGGCGGTGAGAGGACCTCGGGGCGCGGGAAGCTGCATCACGATCTCCCATGGCGACGAAAGGCTCAGGTGAAGGACTCGGGGAGAAACTTGGCGGTCTCATCTTCTGGAAGGGCGTCTCGTCTTGGGGTCGCGCCGCCGGATCGCTCCCGACCCGATGGAGGTGCATGCCACGGTGACGGCGCGACCGTCGGTGCCGATGCGGCCATATACGTTCATATACGGACTTATCGAACACGCGTACCATACGCCCCTGATGCCCTCGTCTTTCCCGAGCTAACCTCCCGGCCGTACGCATGGTGAGAAAAATCGTGATCAACAACGAAAGACGGCGTGTGCGCGGCCTGTCATTCCAGGCACCGGTCTGCGGGCAGGAGGTCGGCGCGCATGTTGCGCTCCATCATCCGCAGTGACGCCTCGGCGAGGTCGGGGTGGATGTGGGCCACGCAGTCGTTGGCCACCCGGACGGAGAAGTCGCGCACGTAGGCGTCCAGCGCGCTGTAGAGCACGCACTGCTCGGTGACCTGGCCGGCCAGCACGACGGTGTCGATCTCCTCGCGGCGCAGCAGGTACTCCAGTGGCGTGCCGAAGAACGCGCTGTGGCGCACCTTGGGCATGAAGGCGCAGTCGTCCGGGGGAAGCACCGGCTCGACCAGGTCGGGGCGCCGGCCCTCCAGGGCGCGCCGCCGCAGGTCCTCGGTCGTGGCGGTGAAGTCGCCGTGGTTGTCGTTGACGACTATCAGCCGGGCGTCTCTATGCCGGTGGGCGCGCCTCATCAGCCCCGCCAGGGGCTCCACGATCTGCTCGACGCTCTTTTCCAGGGTGTCGGCGTCCTCGTGGTCGTAGGGATTCAGCATGTCCACCACGATCACCGCAACAGCACCCATGCCCTCACCCCCTCATGATCGGGCCGCAGGTGATCACGGCCATCCGTACGAGAAACCGTGATCGCCCGCGGGTCTCAGCCCTGTCCCGTCTCCTCCTTGCCGTAACCGAGGGTCTACGTCACCTCCGCCAGGGTGGCGAAGGTCCGCTCCGGCAGTGATCGCACCGCCTCGAACCCCGCGTCGGGCACGCCCTGCTCCTGTCCCCCGGATGCGCCGCGACCCCACCCTCGGGCCGCGACGCCTCTCTTCTACCTGCGAGTTTTCTGCCTGCGAGCGGGCCCTTACCCGCTCCCCGGTGGACAAACATCCACGCGAGCGGCACAGGCCCGCCGATCCGGCGGGCGCGGCGAAGACGCGGACGGGGCGGAGAGGAAGAGCAAGGAGAACAGGGCCGTGCGGCGGCCGGGTGAGTTCCGACCGGCACTCGTGGATCACCGAACCGCGGGCGGTGGCCCAGCCGCGGGAAACGAGGACCCGCGTCGCGCGAGGTCTAGTGAGGGGCCATGTCGACGAAACGGCTGTAGTGGCCCTGGAAGGCCACGGTGACCGTGGCGGTGGGACCGTTACGGTGCTTGGCCACGATCAGGTCGGCCTCGCCCGCCCTGGGCGACTCGCGCTCGTAGGCGTCCTCCCGGTGGAGAAGGATGACCATGTCCGCATCCTGCTCGATACTTCCGGACTCGCGCAGGTCGCTGACCATGGGCCGCTTGTCCGTCCGCTGCTCGGGACCACGGTTGAGCTGGGAGATCGCGATCACCGGGACCTCCAGCTCCTTGGCGAGGAGCTTGATGGCCCGGGAGATCTCGGAGACCTCGTTCTGGCGGCTCTCGGTCTTCTTCGGCGAGGACATCAGCTGCAGGTAGTCGATGATGACGAACCGCAGGTCGTTGCGCTGCTTGAGACGGCGGCACTTGGCCCTGATCTCCATCATCGACATGTTGGGCGAGTCGTCGATGAACAGCGGGGCCTCGGCCACCTCGCCCATCCGCCGGGCCAGCTTGGCCCAATCGTCGTCGGTCATCGTGCCGGACCGCATGGCGTGCAGCGCCACCCGCGCCTCGGCCGACAGCAGACGCATCGTGATCTCATTACGCGACATCTCCAGCGAGAACACCACAGTCGTCATGCCGTGCTTGATAGCGGCAGATCTCGCGAAATCCAGCCCCAAAGTCGACTTCCCAATGGCCGGACGGGCGGCCACGACGATCATCTGGCCGGGGTGCAGGCCGTTGGTGAGGGAGTCGAGGTCCTGGAAGCCGGTGGGGACCCCGACCATCTGGCCGCTGCGGCCGCCGATGGCCTCCAGCTCGTCGAGGGCGCCCGGCATGATGTCGGCCAGCGGGATGTAGTCCTCGGAGGTGCGGCGCTCGGTGACCTTGTAGATCTCCGCCTGGGCGCGGTCGACGAGGTCGTCGACCTCCTCGTCCTGGCCGCCGTAACCGTAGGAGACGATGCGGGTGCCAGCCTCGATCAGGCGGCGGAGGATGGCCTGCTCGCGGACGATCCTCGCGTAGTAACCGGCGTTGGCCGCGGTCGGGACGACGGCGGTCAGCGTGTGGAGATAGGCGCCGCCGCCGATCCTGGCGACCTCGCCCCGCTTCTGCAGCTCGTCGAGGATGGTGACGGCGTCGGCGGGGTCGCCGCGGCCGTAGAGGTCGGTGATGATGTCGTAGATGATCTGGTGGGCCGGACGGTAGAAGTCGTCGGACCGCAGGATCTCGACCACGTCGGCGATGGCGTCCTTGGACAGCAGCATGCCGCCCAGGACCGACTGCTCGGCCTCGATGTTGTTCGGTGGGGTGCGCTCGAATCTCGGCTCGAAGACCGGCGGCTCCGCGATGCTCACCACACACCCCCTCTTTCGAACACAGTTACGTTATCTCTATTTGTAGCCGATCGGTGTGACAGTTTCGCGGCTTCGCGCCCGGCTGGCAACGCGGCCTGTCGACAGAGGTGTGGATAAGCTGTGCACTTCTTCCCCAGAGGTGTGGGCACCCTGGGGACAGTACTGTGGATAACTCTTGTCCACAGCTGTGGATAACGCTCTGACCAGCAAAAACGTCATCCACTGCCTGTGGAGAAAAGAAAGTTGGCACGACACGCCGAAAGTCACCCCAGATGACACCCCCTGACGGGTTCATCCCGCTGAAGATCCACCTGATGGTAAGAGGCACAATGGACAAGTGCCTCTTACTCCTCGATCCGGCCGATCCGAACGGTCCCGATCCGACCGATCCGACGCATCAGGTCGATCCGATGCATTGGATCGGTCCGGCGAATCAGGCCGGGCCGACGGATCCGGTCGCTCCGGTGGATCGGGCGGATCCGGCCGGTCCGGCGGATCCGGTCGCGACCACGACCGGCAGATCCTGCGGCTGGCGCTGCCCGCGTTCGGCGCCCTGGTGGCCGAACCGCTGTTCCTGCTGACCGACACCGTCGTCGTCGGCCGCCTGCCCGCCCCCGCGCTCGGCGCCCTGGGAGTGGCGAGCACGGTGCTGAGCTTCCTGGTGGGACTGTGCGTGTTCCTGGCGTACGGCACGACCGCGGCGGTGGCACGGCAGATCGGGGCGGGCGAGACCGGGCGGGCGCTCCGGCAGGGGGTGGACGGCCTCTGGCTGGCCGCCGGGGTGGGAGTGGCGATCATCGTGGTCGTCTGGCCGCTGGCCCCCTCGCTGGTTCACCTGATCGGCGCCGAGGGCGAGCTCGCCCGGCAGGCGGTGACCTACCTGCGGATCAGCCTGCTGGGCGTCCCCGCCATGCTGCTGGTGCTCGCGGGCACGGGCGTGCTGCGCGGCATGCAGGACACCGCCACCCCGCTGGTGGTGGCGGTGGGGGCCTTCGCGCTGAACGCCGTGCTCAACATCGTGTTCGTCCTGGGACTGGGCTGGGGGATCGCGGGCTCGGCCTGGGGCACCGTGCTGGCCCAGTCGCTCGCCGCCGCCGTCTATCTCCTGCTGATCCTCGTCCGGTACCGCGCGCCGTTCCGCCCCGATCTGGCGGGCGTGCGGGCGGCGGGCTCGGCCGGAATCGCTCTGATCATCCGTACGGCGTGTCTTCAGCTGGTCCTGGCCGTCGCGACCGCCGCGGCCACCCGCATGGGGGAGCAGCAGATCGAGGCGCACACCGTCGCCATCAGGATCTGGACCCTGATGGCGTTCGCCCTGGACGCGATCGCCATCGCCGGGCAGGCGATCACCGGCCGCGCGCTGGGCGCCGGCGACGTGGCGGGAGCCCGCGGCGCGACCGGGAGGATGGTCGTCTGGGGGGTCGGCTCGGGCGTGCTGCTCAGCTTCCTCATAGTGCTGGCCAGGCCGTTCGTGCCCGCGCTGTTCGACGCCGGCCCCGTCGTCGCCGCGGAGTTGCTCGACCTGCTCTGGGTGGTGGCCGCCCTGCAGCCCGTCGCCGGGGTGGTGTTCGTGCTGGACGGCGTGCTGATCGGAGCCGGAGACCGGCGCTACCTCGCCTGGGCGGGGGTGTGGACGACGATCGCCTACCTGCCCGCCGCGTTCCTGGTGGACCTGCGGGGCGGCGGCCTGGTGGCGCTCTGGCTGGCGCTCGGGCTGTGGATGACGGCCCGGCTGGTCACCCTGTCGACGCGGGCGTACGGCAGGGCGTGGCTGGTGGTCGGCGGCTGAAACGACCGAAGCGACTGAAAGGGCCGAAGCGGCCGAAGCGGCCGGGCGGACGCCAGGGCGGCGAGACGGCGGGCGGTTCGCCCGTGACGGACGGTGTCCTCCGGGCAGGTGATCCAGGCGTGACACTGTGGTGTCCACGACGTGACCGGATAACCCTTGTCCGGTGGAACTCCCCTGCGGCACTGTGAAAAGAGTCCCACAATATAGGGTTATCAGCCCACCACGATTGGTCGCGTCGTGCCCGAAGGTCCTTCTTCGTCGATCGTTCGCCGCATGCCGCCGGACCATGCCACAGGCCGGTTGACCGGTGCGCGCCACGGCCTTCCCACGGCTTATCGCGGGGCGGACCTCATCGTCCTCGGCGTCGGGGTCATGATCGGCGCGGGCATCTTCGGCCTCGCCGGCCGCCAGGCCGCCAACATGGCCGGACCGGGCGTGATCCTCTCTTTCATGATCGCGGGAATCACCAGCCTGCTCGTGGCCTTCTGCTTCGCCGAGCTGTCCTCCGCCATGCCGAGTTCGGGAAGCGCCTACACCTTCGCCTACGTCATCTTCGGCGAGGTCTGGGCCTGGGTCGTGGGCTGGGCGCTGGTCCTGGAACTCCTGCTGGCCACCGCGGCGGTGGCCCGCGCCTGGTCGCTCTACGCCGCCCAGATGCTCACCGACCTCGGCGTGCGCCTTCCCGAGGTGATCGCGGGCATGGTCGGCCAGACCACGGGTTTCGACCTGTTCACGCTGTTCATCCTGGCGATCCTCACCGCCGTGGTGGCCCTGGGCGCCCGCGTCGGACTGCGCACCCTGTGGGTCATCGTGGTCGCCAAGCTGCTGGCCATCGGCGCGGTCATCGTGGTCGGCGCCCTCCACTTCGACCAGCGCAACCTCGCGGCCATCCCGGTGCCGGCGGTGCCCGCGGGGAGGGCAGAGGAAGCCCTGCACTCCCCGCTGCTCGGCCTCCTCCTCGGCCAGACGGGCACGTTCGGCTGGTTCGGCATCTTCGCCGCCTCGGCGGCCATCACCTTCGCGTACATCGGCTTCGACGTCGTGGCCACCGCCGCCGAGGAGTCCGAGGACGCCCCGCGGTCGATCCCGAAGGGCATCATCCGCGGGCTGGTGCTCACCACGGTCATCTACATCGCGGTCGCGGTGATCATGGTCGGGATGACCCCATATGACAAGATCTCCACGGATGCCCCGCTCGCCAGCGCCTTCCGCGAGGCGGGCGAGGGCTTCATGGTGCACGTCATCAACATCGGGGCGGTGCTCGGCCTCACCACCGTCGTCCTGGTGCTGCTCGTCGGCCTGACCCGCGTGCTGTTCTCCATGGCGCGCGACGGGCTGATCCCCCGCTCGCTCTCCAAGATCAACCGTAGCTACCGCAGCCCGACGAGGGTCACGGTGACCATCGGATTCCTCGCGATCCTGCTGGCCGAGTTCGTGGACGTGCTGACGCTCGAACCGCTGGTCGTGATCGGGGCCCTGTTCGTGTTCATCGCCGTGGCCGGCGGGGTCGTCAGGATGCGGCAGACGATGCCGGACCTGCCACGAGGTTTCCGCACCCCGCTCTCTCCCGGCGTGCCGATCGCCTCGATCCTCGCCTGCCTGTGGCTGATGGTGAACCTGCAGCTCATCACCTGGCTGTACTTCATCATCTGGATGGCCTTCGGCGTGCTGGTCTACCTGGTGTACGGAAGGCGCAACAGCGTGCTCGCCACGACGGCGCGGCCTCTCCCCGAGACTCCCGCACGTCCCGCCCCGGGGCGCTCCCACTACGGACCCGGGGCCGGACGGACGGGCCCGCCCGGCCCGCCTGGTCCACCCGGTCCTCCGTTCGGCCCGCCCGGCGGTCCCGGCCCCGGACCCGCCGCCGGGCCCCGCGGCAGGCACCGCCGCTGAGACCGTCCGCCGAGGCCTCGGCAAGGCCGGGAACCCGGGAGCGGTAAGAGGTCAAAGGCGCCGGGCGTCGATCACACTCTGCACGAACTCCCTGGTACGGGGCTCACGAGGATCGGTGAAGATCTGCTCGGGGGTGCCTCGTTCCAGGAGCACGCCGCCGTCGAGGAAGCAGACGGTGTCGGCGATCTCGCGGCAGAAACCCATCTCATGGGTGGTCAGGACCATGGTCATGCCCCCCTCCTTGAGCTCCCGGATGATCCCGAGCACCTCCTTGACCAGCGCCGGGTCCAGGGCCGAGGTGACCTCGTCCAGCAGCATCAGGCGAGGCTGGGTGGCCAGGGCCCTGATGATGGCGGCACGCTGCTGCTGGCCACCGGAGAGCTGGTCGGGGTAGGCGTCCGCCTTGTCCGCCAGGCCGAACCTGGCCAGCAGGTCGCGGGCCTGCGACTCGGCCTGCTTCCTGCCCTTCCTGTGCACCTTGCGCGGCGCCAGCGTGATGTTGTCCAGCACGCTCATGTGCGGGAACAGGTTGAACGCCTGGAACACGATGCCCATGCGCTTGCGCACGTCGTCGGGATCGGTCCTGGCGTCGGTGATCTCCTCACCGTCCAGGGTGATCGTGCCGTCGTCGGCCGTCTCCAGCAGGTTGACGCAGCGCAGCAGGGTGGACTTGCCGGAGCCGGAGGCGCCGATCAGGCAGACCACCTCGTGCGGCTCGACCTCCAGGTCGATCCCGCGCAGCACGCTGTGACCGCGGTAGTTCTTCCACAGGCCCTCGATGGCCAGCAGGCTCATGCCCTCTCCTCCCGTGCCGCCGCTGTCTCACCGGGCGGTGGGACGCCGCCGCCGTACGCCCCGGTCCGCCCGCTCACTGGCCCCGCCGCCGCTGCGAGCGGGCCGCCAGGTAGTCGGTGAAGCGGGCCATAGGGATGGTGAGCAGGATGAACAGCAGCGCCGCCGCCAGGTAGGGGGTGTAGTTGAAGGTGCTGGCGACGTGGATCTGCGCCTGCCGCAGCGCCTCCAGGGGACCGATCGTGGCGACGAGCGCGGTGTCCTTCTGCAGCGAGACGAAGTCGTTGAGCAGCGGCGGCACCACCCGGCGCACGGCCTGCGGCACCACCACGTGGCGCATGGTCTGGCCGTGACTCAGCCCGAGGGACCGGGCGGCGGCCCGCTGGCTGGGGTGCACCGACTCGATGCCGGCCCGGAAGACCTCCGCCACGTACGCGCCGTACGAGAGGGTGAGCGCGATGATGCCCAGCGTCGCGAGGTCCGTCGGCGTGCCCTGCAGGCCGAGCGCGGGCAGGCCGAAGCCGACGAGATAGATGACGAGGATCGTGGGCACGCCGCGGAAGACGTCGGTGTAGATCACCGCGAGAGCGCGCAGCGGGAAGAACACCGGCGCCGTGAGGTTGCGGGCCAGCGCGACGAGCATTCCCACCACGAGGATCAGCGGCTCGGCGATCAGGAAGATCTTGATGTTGAGCAGGAACCCGCTCAGCACGTCCGGCAGCGCCTCGGTGAACTGGTCGAGGTCGAAGAACGTCTCCCGCACCCGGGGCCAGCCGGGCGAGGTGGTGAAGAGCCAGAGCAGCAGGACGATCACGAGGATCGTCGAGACCGTCGCGACGGAGCCCGAACGGATCGACGACCTCCTGCGGAGCCGCTCCCGCTCCAGCTGCCGCTCGCTCTTCGCCCAGCCGGTGGGAACCCCCAGGCGCTCGTCGTTCCTCATCGAGCGCCGCCGTGGCGCGGACCGTACGCGCTCCGCGCCCGCGGCGAACCCTCTGCCCCGGCTGCGGCTCTGCCTCCGGCCGTGGTTCCGGCTTCGGACATCAACATGAGCATGAGCGACGTCGGAGGGGACTCCAGGGTCACTTCAGCTCCGGTGCGCCCGCGGCGGAGCCGAGCCACTCGGTCTCGATCTTCGCCAGCTCACCGGAGGCGGTCAGCTCGTCGATGGCCTCGTTGACGCAGCCCACCAGCGGGCTGCCCTTCTCGAAGACCGCGCCGAAGACCTCGGGCTCCCCGGAGGCCGTGCCGAACTGGCCGACGATCCTGGAGTTCTCGACCTGGGCCGCGGTCACGTAGAAGGCGGTGGGCAGGTCGACCACCACGGCGTCGACCTGCTTGTTCTTCAGCGCGTTGACGGCGTCGATCTGCTCGTTGTAGACGTTGATCTCGGACGACGGCTTGATGACGTCCTTGACCGCCTGCAGCGAGGTGGTGCCGATCTGCACGCCGATCTTGGCGTCCTTCAGGCCCGCCAGGTCCGTGGCGGAGGCGACCTTGGAACCGTCCAGCGCGACCACGGCCTGCTTGACCGTGTAGTAGCCCTTGCTGAAGTCGACGACCTTGGCCCGGTCGGGAGTCACCGAGACCTGGTTGACGTCGAAGTCGAACTGCTTGGCACCCGGTGCGAACGCGGAGTCGAACTTCACCGTCGCCCAGGTGACGTCACCCTTGGCGAAGCCCAGCCGGTCCGCGACGGCGTAGGCGACCGCGCTCTCGAAGCCCTTGCCGTTGGCCGGGTCGTCGTCGCTGAACCACGGCTCGTACGCGGGCTTGTCGGTGCCGATGGTCAGCTTGCCGGGGGTCTTCAGCGCGGGACTGTCCTTGGCGCAGGCGCTGGGAGCCGTGGAGGCGCCCGGGGACGCGGGGCTCGCCTGGGTCGTGGTTTCCGAGGCCGGTGCACAGGCCACCGCGGTCGCCGCGAGGACACCGAGCGCGAGCAGCGTCGAGGGACGGACCATGGCGAAACCTCCAGGGCGAAGCAACGGTTCCCGAATTGTATGTACTAGCAGTGACCTGGGGTAACGGGATATCAAAATGTGAAATTTCCCGGCGGAGAGAGGGTTTTCACCGGCCTTCCGGGCGCGTGTGAGAACCGGGAAGGGCGGTCCTCACCGGCTTTCCCGGCCGATGGGAGGACGCCGGGGGGAGAACCGGGAAACGGAGAGAACCGGGGAAGGGCGAGGACCGGGGAAGGGCAAGGGCCCCTCCCCGCGAACGGGGAGGGGCCCTTGTCGCACGGGGCCTGTCAGGCCGCGACGACCTCGACATCGAGGGACGCGGAGACCTCCGGGTGCAGCTTGACGCTGACCCGGTGGGAACCGAGGCTCTTGATCGCGGAGGCGATCTCGATGCGACGGCGGTCGAGCAGGGGGCCACCGGCGGCCTTGACGGCCTCGGCGACGTCACCCGTGGTGATGGAGCCGAAGAGACGGCCGGACTCGCCGGCCTTCGTCTTCAGGACCACCTTCAGGGCCTGCAGCTGGCCGGCGACTTCCTTGGCGGTGCCGAGGTCGCGAATCTCGCGAGCGTCACGGGCCTTCTTGATCGAGGAGATCTGCTTCTCGCCGCCACGCGTCCAGAGGATCGCGAAGCCGCGGGGAAGCAGGTAGTTGCGGCCGTAGCCGCTCTTGACCTCGACGATGTCGCCAGGGGCGCCGAGGCCGGTGACCTCACTGGTGAGAATGAGCTTCATCTGTCCGGACCTCCTTAGCGCGCGGTGCTCATGTACGGCAGGAGCGCCATCTCACGAGCGTTCTTGATAGCGGTCGCCACGTCACGCTGGTGCTGGGTGCAGTTGCCCGTCACCCGGCGGGCACGGATCTTGCCGCGGTCGGAGATGAACTTCCGAAGCAGCGCAGTGTCCTTGTAGTCGACGTAGGAGATCTTGTCGTGGCAGAACAGGCAAACCTTCTTCTTAGGCTTGCGCAGTGCCGGCTTGGCCATCGTGGTGCTCCTTTCAGAGCCCCGCCGTCAGGCGGGAATGGTCGCTGCGGATATGGACTGGGATTTCGGGACGCGGTCGCGGCCGTCCCGCAGGAGCGTCCCTAGAAGGGCGGTTCGTCGCTGAAGTCGCCGCCGCCGAAGCCGCCGCCACCCTGCTGCTGCTGACCGCCGCCGCCCCCGTAGTTGTTGCCGCCGCCGCCGGAGAAGCCGCCACCTTGCGGTGCGGCCGGCGCCGCGGAGGCCCACGGGTCGTTGGCGGGGCCGCCACCGAAGCCGCCACCGCCGCCACCGCCCTGACGGGCGGTCTTGTTGACCTTGGCGGTCGCGTTTCTCAGGGAGGGGCCGACCTCGTCGACCTCAACCTCGTAAACGGTGCGCTTCTCGCCTTCCTTGGTCTCGTAAGACCTCTGGCGGAGCCGTCCCTGAACGATGACCCGCATGCCGCGCTGGAGGCTCTCGGCGGCGTTCTCCGCCGCCTGCCGCCACACGTTGCAGGTCAGGAACAGGCCTTCGCCGTCTTTCCACTCGTTGGTCGTCTTGTCGAGGAACCTCGGGGTGGACGCGATGCGAAACCGGGCCACCGCTTGCCCCGTGGGGGTGAAGCGCAGCTCCGGATCGTCGACGAGGTTGCCGACGATGGTGATCGTGGTGTCGCCTGCTGCCATGGCTAGCGCTGCCCTTCCTGCGGCCTTCGCTGGTTATCGGCTCAGAGTACGGCTGCCGCCCGACAAAATGCCGGAGATTAGTGCACGTCCGGGCGCAGGACCTTGGTGCGCAGGATTCCCTCGTTGAGGTTCATCTGCCGGTCGAGCTCCTTGACCGTGGCGGGCTCGGCGCTCAGGTCGATGACGGCGTAGATGCCCTCGGGCTTCTTCGCGATGTCGTAGGACAGCCTGCGGCGACCCCACACGTCGACCTTCTCCACGGTGCCGCCGTCGTTGCGGACGACCGTGAGGAACTGGTCGAGGGAAGGGGCGACCGTACGCTCATCGAGCGAGGGGTCAAGAATGACCATCACTTCGTAACGGCGCATGCTGACTTCCAACCTCCTCTGGACTCTTGCGGTCACGACACCGTGCCGTGACAGGAGGACGCTGACGTACTTCACCCCGGGCTCCCATTTCGGCGCTCGGGGTGGAGGGTGGGCCATGACACACCCATTCGACGTAGCCGTGCCAGCCTACCAGTCCGGCAAGGGTTGGGCCGTCACCTCGCCGGGCACGTCCCCATCAGGGGAAACGGGTACGTCCTGGTGAGACACGTCCTCACCGGGAAAGGGGGCGGGGAAGATGCCGCAGGTGTCCGGGCACGGCCGGAGCGGGCGTTCCCGGTTCAGGCTGAACAGCGACGGGCGGCGCCACCCCCTGGAGAACGCGCTGAGCGTCTGCACGATCCTCTGCGGGCTGATCGCCTTCGTGGCCGGGTTCTTCCCCGCGGCGCACTCCGTGGCGTCGTTCCTGGGGGTGCTGGGGTTCTTCGGCGGCCTCTACTCCCAGTACATCTCCGCGACGACGCCGGAGCGCGCGCTGAACATCGTGGGCATCGTGGCCTCGTTCGTCGGTGTGGCCTTCGGCATCCGCAACGGGGGTTTCCTCCCGTAGGGTCCCGAACCTGACGAGGGCCACACCGGCGAAGGCCGGGCCGCGACGGCCAGGCCATGCGGGCCGGGCCGCCGGGCGGCACGCGGACGGGGAACGGCTAGCCGGCCAGGCGCAGGTCCACGCCCAGCAGGATGAGGAACCACAGGAAGACCGCGAGCAGGGCCTCGGCGATGTCCTTCAGGAGTGCGGGGGTGATGTATTCGTACACCCAGGCGACGTAGAGGCCGATCAGGATGTAGATGAGGCCGATGAGACTGATCCCTCTGCGATAGCGAGCAGCCACTTGGAACTCCTTGGGGTTGGCCCGTGGGGGCGGGCGGTGGGGCGCGACCTGCGACTGCCCATGCCCTCGGCGTTGAAACGGCTACTCTCGGATACATGCCGCTTATCGGAGCTCATGTCGACCAGGACGACCCGCTGGCGCATGCCAGGGCGCGCGGCGCCGAGGTCGTGCAGTTCTTCCTCGGTGACCCGAAGGGGTGGAAGGCCCCGGTCATCGGCGAGAAGATGCGGGAGATCAAGGACTCGGACGTGGAGGTGTACGTCCACGCCCCCTACGTCATCAACGTGGCGACCGCCAACAACCGGGTGCGCATCCCCAGCCGCAAGCTGCTGAGCTCGCACCTCGCGGCGGCGGCCGAGCTGGGCGCCCGGGGGCTTATCGTCCACGGCGGGCACGTCGGCGCCGGAGACGACCCGCAGACGGGCTTCGACAACTGGCGCAAGGTGTTCGAGCGCCTGGAGGAGCACGAGGTCCCCGTGCTCATCGAGAACACCGCGGGCGGCGGCAACGCGATGGCGCGCAAGCTCGAGCGCGTCGCCCGGCTGTGGGACGCGCTCGACGGCTTCGACGTGGGCTTCTGCCTCGACACCTGCCACGCCCACGCGGGCGGCGAGGACCTGGCGGACGTGGTCGAGCGGGTCATGGCGATCACCGGCAGGATCGACCTGATCCACTGCAACGACTCGCGCGACGCCTTCGACTCCGGCGCCGACCGGCACGCGAGCCTCGGCGCGGGCCAGATCGACCCCGAGCTCATCCTGGGGGTGTGCCGGAGCGCGAACGCCCCGATCGTGGTGGAGACCCCCTTCGACGGCCAGGCCGAGGACATCGCCTTCCTCAGGACGAAGCTCTAGAAGCTCCAGAAGCTCCGAGGGAGGCTCTGACGAGACTCCGGGACGAGAATTGGTCCACAGCCTGTGGATAACTTCATGGGATTACTTTTCCCGGAGAGTGGGTAAGGAGTTCTCCCCGCGGCTCAGCCCACCCAGGCCCCGTCGGCGAAGATCAATACGTTGAGCGCCATCAACGGGCCCACCACCAGGGCGTAGACGATGATGATCCATCGTCGCCACGGCGCCGGCCCGCCGCTCGCCCTGGCGATGAGGATGAAGAGCGGCCACCACAGCAGCGCCGAGCGCGGGACCGACAGATAGTAGGCGGAGCACAGCAGCGCGCCCACCTGGAGCCCCACGTAGACGAACTCGCTCCACCTCCGCAGGAAGAGCAGGACCAGCACGAGCCCGACTCCGACGATCGCCCCCGCGATCTCCATCCGGAACGCCCAGGCCATTCGCCCCTCGCCCGCGGCCGCGTTCAAGGTCGTGATCAGCGACTCCCAGGGCCACACCATGTGACGCCCCCAGCCGGCCTCCTGCGCGCTCTTCCAGGCCAGCCAGTCGCCCGTGCGGGAGTACTGGTAGGCGGAGTAGAGCGCCGGCGGCACGAACGGGAGGAGCAGCCACCCCGCCTGCCGCAAGGGCTGCCTGCGGACGAGGAACTCCACGATCAGCGCGACGGCCAGGAACAGGCCGGTGATGCGCACGCAGGAGGCGCCCGCCGCCAGGGCCGCGGCGAGCGGCCAGCGGCCCTGACGCGCCGCGAGCCAGGCCGGGACGGCGAAGGCCAGGAAGAGCGACTCGCTGTAGCCCGCGAACAGGAACACCGCCATCGGCCAGAGCAGCAGCGCCAGCACCGCGCGCCGGCCGGTTCCCTCCGGCCCCTCGAACTCGGCCAGCCTGGCGAGCGACGCCATCGCGACGGCACCGGCCACCAGGGAGATCAGCAGACCGGCGAGCGTCCAGTCGTCGATCACGAGATGCACCGCGCGGAGCATCAGCGGCATTCCGGGGAAGAAGGCGGGCAGTCCCCTGTCGGGCTCGCTGCCCGGGACGCCGTCGTAGCCGTGCTCGGCGATGGTGATGAGGAGGTTCGCGTCCCAGTTGCGCCAGCGCTCCAGGAACGGCTTCGGTACGGCGTCCCCCTCCATCAGCGCCTGCGCGCCGACGACGACCAGGACGACGATTCCCAGCCGGGAGGCCAGCCAGAGCAACAGCCCTTCCGCCGCGGTGTCGCGCGGAGGGGTGTCGCGAGGGGGAGCGGAAGGAGTGGTCACAAGGTCGAATTGTTCCGGATCACCTCGGCGGACCGCCAGACTCGGACGCTCGACGAACGGACCCACTCCGCCTCCCCTGGCGCTCGGCGAACACCCTCGTCCCGACCCCTGCCACCTCGGCGGATTCACCGGACCCGCCGGGCACGGACGCCCGGCGGACGCCCCGACCGGCGCTAGGAGAGCGCGAGCCTGAAGCGGTCGGGTGCCCCGTCGAAGACGCCGCCCGCCTGGTCGTCGGTCCCATCTTCGCGGATCACGTCCTTGTCCGGGACGAAGATGTCCCGTACGACGAACGCCATCATGATCAGAATGGTGATCGCGCGGGCCCACACGGCGGTGAAGTAGGTGTCGCCCGCGATGCCCAGGGCCTCGTTGCCCGGCTGGATGCCGACGAGATACAGCCAGATCGCGAAGAAGTACCAGCACTCGGCGAGCTGCCAGAGAGCGATCGGCTTCCAGCCCGGCCTGGCCAGCACCGCGAAGGGGATCAGCCAGAGCACGTACTGCGGCGACCACACCTTGTTGGTCAGCATGAACGCCGCCAGGGTGAGGAAGCACAGCTGCATCAGGCGGGGACGGGTCTTCGCCGTCAGGGTGATCACGGCGATCGCCAGGCAGAACGCGGCGAGCGAGACGACGCCCAGCCTGTCGAGGAGTTCGGAGTCACCCAGGATCGGCCACTGCTTCTGGTTGAAGAAGTACCAGATGGAACCCCAGTCGGCCGGTCGCTCCTGGCTGAAGACGTAGAACCTCTTCCAGCCGTCGAAGGCGAAGACCATGATCGGCACGTTGACGACGAGCCAGGCGCCCGCGACACCGCCGATCGTCTTGAGGAACGGCATCCACCTGCCGGTGCGCAGCGTCAGCAGGAACAGCGGGCCGAGGAACATCAGCGGGTAGAACTTGGTGGCGATCGCCAGGCCGAGCAGGATGCCCGCGAGCCACTGCTTCCGCTTCGACCAGGCCAGCAGCGCGCCCAGCGCGAGGGCGTTGGCCGCCAGGTCCCAGTTGATGTACGCGGTGAGGATCAGCGCGGGGGCCAGGGCGTACCAGAGTGCGTCCCAGCGCCTGGCGGGACCGGCCAGCGTGGCCATCAGCAGCACGCCGACGACCAGGCAGAGCGCCATGAGGATGACGGTGAGGTCGTAGAACGCCGTCCCCTGGTCGCTCATCGGGGTGACGATCCGGCGGAAGAACTCCATGATCCCGCCGATGCCGACGGGGTACTCGACCGGATAGTCGAAATAGGGGATCTTGCCCTCGTTGAGCTTCTCGTTCCACCACAGGGGATAGATGTCGGTGTAACAGAAGTTCGTGAACTGCAGGGTCCCGTGGTTCCACGCCCCGTCGACGCGGCACGGCCACTTCCAGAACCAGGCCAGGACCGCCCCCAGCCCCGCGAACAGGGCCAGGGGCAGGTACGGGATGGCCCGGGTGCCTAACTCGGGCAGCGGGCTTCGCGGCGACAGGAGGTTCTTCATCAGGGACGCCGTCCGCTCGGAGAGGGGGTCGGGACCAGGGCGGCGGCCGGCGTGCCGGGGGCGCCGACCGCGCCCGGCGCGCCGTTCTGTTCCAGCTCGCCGTTCGGCGGATCGTTGCCCGGATCGCCGCCGTCGCCGACGTCGCACGAGCCGTCCCAGGGCAGGCACTCGCGGCCGTCGGGCTCGCCCTGATCGCCGCCGCCGTCGTTGTTGCCGTTCGGCCAGCCGCCGTCGTCGCCGTTCTCGTCGGGGAACGGGTTGGTGTCGTCCATCGTCGGCGTCGCGGTGGGCGTCGGGGTGGGCGTGACCAGGTTGTTCCGCGTCCCGGTGTTCGCCCGCGGCGGGAACTGCAGGACCTCGTCCTTGGCGGTCACGACCTGCATGTAGTCGTGCCAGATCTGGGTCGGAGTGCCGCCGCCGCCGATGAACTCGGGCATGGGCTGCTCCTTCCAGAGGATGTTCTCGTCCTTGATCTTCGGGTTCGGCAGGCCGTATTTGTTGACCTTGAGCTTGCGTGTCCCGGCCTTGTTGTAGGGCACGTCGTTGGACATGCCGACCGCGGTGACGATCTGCGGGGTGAAGCCGACGAACCAGGCGTCCTTGTAGCCGTTGTTCGTGCCGGTCTTGCCGGCCACCGGCCGCGTGCCGAGGTTGGCGGCGCTACCGGTGCCGCTCCTGACGACGGCCTGCAGCGCGACGGTCGTGTCGGCCGCGGTCTCGGGGGTGATGACCTGCGTCTCGACGACCTGCTCGGGGAGCACGAGGGAGCCGTCGACCGTGGTCACCTTGGTGACGGTGTGCCAGTTGAAGTGCTTGCCCTCGTTGGCGAAGATCCCGTAACCGGCGGCCTGCTCGACCGCGGTGACCGAGGCGCTGCCGATGGTGACCTGGTACTTCTGCTCATCGACCGCGTAGTCGACCGCGTTCTTGCCTCCGTAGGAGGGGTTGTACTTGGCCGTCTCACCGACCCCCGCCGTCTTGGCGATCTTCGCCACCTCGTCGAGGGTCACCTCCTCGCCCATCTGCACGAAGACGGTGTTGACTGAGCTGGCCATCGCCTTGACCATGTCGATCGGCCCGAACGCCTGGTTCCCCGAGTTGCTGATCGGGGTGGTGCCGGGCATCTTGATCGTTCGCATGCCGTCGACCAGGCTGTCGAGCGACTTGTCGTTCTCCAGCCAGGCCGCGAGCACGTAGGGCTTGAACGCCGACGCCGCCTGCTTGGTGGAGTCGAACGCGCGGTTGTTGAAGTCGTTGACGAAGTCGTCGCCGCTGTAGAAGGCGAGCACCCGGCCGTTCTTCGGGTCCACCGAGGCCAGCCTGGCGTGGATGGTCCGCTCCAGGCCGGCGGTGCGGGCCTTCACCGCCTTCTGCGCCGCCGTCATCATGTCCTCGTCGAAGGTGGTGTAGACCTTGTAGCCCTCGGTCTCCAGGTCCTCCTGCTTGATGCCCCGCCCCTTGAGCTCCCGCAGGACGATGTTGAGCATGTAGCCCTTGAGGCCCTTGTAGGTGTTCGCGACCTTGGCCTTCTTGAACTCCAGATCGTCGAAGGAGCTTCCCGCGTACTTGCCGTACGCGGCGGGGTCGAGTTCCCCCATGTTCTTGAGCGCGGCACCGAACCGCCACTTGGTCGCGGAGTAGTCGCCCTTCTGCTCCTGGACGTCGAAGGCGTTCGGGTTCTGGACCCGGGCGGCCAGGTAGGCGCCCTCCGGCACGGTCAGCTGGCCGACGTTCTTGCCGAAGAACGTCTTCGCGGCCGCCTGGATGCCGTACGCGCCGCGACCGAAGTAGACGAGGTTGAAGTACTCCTCGAGGATCTGGTCCTTCTCCAGCGTCTTGCTCATCTTGACCGCGACGAAGATCTCCTTGATCTTGCGCTGGATCGAGACCTCCTGGCTGAGACCCTCGTAGTAGCCGCGCGCCATCTGCTGGGTGATGGTCGAGGCGCCCTGGAGCTGCTCTCCGCTCACGGTGCTCCACAGCGAGCGGGCCATGCCCGCGATGTCGATGCCGCTGTCGGTGCGGAAGGTCTGGTTCTCCAGGGCGATCACCGCGTCCTGGACGTGCTTGGGGATCTGCGCGAGCTTCACCGGGACGCGCTGGACGCCGAGCCGCGCGATCGCGGTCTTCTTGTCGCGGTAGTAGATCACGCTACCCCGGTCGTCCGCGCTGGCCTGCGTGGACGAGGGAATGGGGGTGTTGGCGTAGGCGACCGCGATCATGCCGAAGACACCAGCGCTGAGCACCACGAAGCTGGCCATGACGATCTTCCAGTTGGGCAGGAAGCGCGTCCACCTCCTGGCCTCGGGCTCGTCGTCTCCGTCGGGACCGCCTCCCCCGGGACCTCCTGGACCCTCGGGACCTTCGGGTCCGCCCGCGGCGGGACCGCTCGCGCCGCGCCCGCGGCGCCTGCGCCCGCCCTCGCCCGGCCTCGGACCGGCGGAACGCCCGCCGCCCGCCTGGGCGGCGAGCATCGCCTGGGTGTCCTCGAAGGCGGCCTCGGCGCGGCGGCCGGTCGGGTCGGTGTCGCGACGGCGCGCCTCACCGGGGGCACCGGGGCCGCGCGGGGGCATCCCGCCGGGAGCACCGGGAGCGCCGGGGCCACCGGGAGCGCCGGGGCCGCGCGGGGGCATGCCGCCGGGGGCGCCCGCGTCGCGCCGGGGCGGTCCGCCGGACTGGGGGGACGCGCCGCCGGGATAGGGCATCCCACCGGGCTGGGGCATCATCGCGGTCCGGGGATCGGCTCCCGCTCTCTGCGGCGGCCGGGCCTGCGGTGCCTGCCGGGAAGAATCCCAGCTCGCGTCAGTTTGAGGGTTTTGCGAGGGGGGAACTGCACGGGGAGCGGCTCCTGGGCTCGAGCGACGGCGCCGCCCCTGGCGAGCCGATCCGTCGGCGCCCTCATGGCGCCCGTCCGGCTCCGGGTCATTGCTGTGGCTGTAACTCACGCGTCCTCGTTTGGTCATCGGGGTCTATGACGGCGTGCAGGCGGGCGAGACTACCTCCTGATCAACGGAGACCTCACCGCCTTGGCTCACTGGTAGCCGGCCTATTCGGGTGGATCTCCATTCCCGGGGACGAACGAGATCGCCAGGTGGTTCGAGCAACAACCTTGGCAGACCTCCCCCGCGTTGACGCGGGATTCCCGGCATTGAAAAGCGGTCCACGCCGCGCGGGGGCCGTGTCCCACCACCGCCTGCTGTGACCACATACGCGCCAGACTACGGCTTTTTGCGGTTTGCTCCCAACCTCTTGGGAAAGTCGCTGATTGCAGCCTTATGTTGAATGGACGTATCCTGTCGATGTATCGGTTCGATACATCGACGCGAGAGGTGGTGGTTTCCAGTGGCCGGCGGACGTGGCGGCGTGCTGGAACTGGCCGTGCTCGGGTCGTTGCACGAGACCCCGCTACACGGTTACGAGCTGCGCAAACGGCTCAACGCCCTGCTCGGCATGTTCCGGGCGTTCTCCTACGGCTCCCTCTACCCGTGCCTCCGCCAGTTGCTCACCGACGGGCTGATCGTCGAAGACGGCGACGCCGCCGCGGCCACCACGGCCGCCGACAGCGCCATCGTGCTCCCCGGCCGCCGTTCGAAGATCGTCTACAAGCTGACCGCGGAGGGCAAGGAACGCCTGCAGGAGCTCCTCACCCAGGCCGGCCCGTCCGCCTGGGAGGACGAGAGCTTCGGCGTGCACTTCGCCTTCTTCAGGCACACCGAGGCCGAGGTGCGCCTGCGCATCCTCGAAGGTCGCCGCAGCCGGCTGGAGGAACGTCTGGACGCCGTGCGCACGGCACTCGCCCGTACGCGCGAACGGCTGGACAGCTACACCCTCGAGCTTCAGCGTCACGGTCTGGAGTCGGTCGAACGCGAAGTGCGCTGGTTGAATGAGCTGATCGCCACCGAACGGCGAGCATCGCCGCCGGAGGGGGAACGGCGGCCCGCGCGAGATGAGACGTCCAGGGCGCCCGCGCCAGGGACGGGCACGACGGGGCGGCACGCCACCCCGGAAGAGAACTGACCACTGAGAGAACAAAGGGGAGCGAGTGCCATGGGTTCGGTGCGCGTAGCCATTGTCGGTGTAGGCAACTGTGCCACGTCGCTCATTCAGGGCGTGCACTACTACCGGGACGCCGACCCCGGTGCCCGGGTGCCGGGCCTGATGCACGTGAAGTTCGGCGACTACCACGTCGGCGACGTGGAGTTCGTCGCGGCTTTCGACGTGGACGCCAAGAAGGTCGGGCGTGACCTGTCCGAGGCGATCGTGGCCTCGGAGAACAACACGATCAAGATCTGCGACGTGCCGCCGCTCGGCGTGACGGTGCAGCGCGGTCCCACCTACGACGGTCTCGGCGAGTACTACCGGGAGATGGTGGAGGAGTCCGACGAGGCCCCGGTCGACGTCGTCCAGGTCCTCAAGGACAGCAAGGTCGACGTTCTCGTGTCCTACCTGCCGGTGGGCTCGGAGGAGGCCGACCGCTTCTACGCCCAGTGCGCCCTCGACGCCAAGGTCGCGTTCGTCAACGCGCTGCCGGTGTTCATCGCCTCCGACCCCACGTGGGCCCAGAAGTTCGTCGACGCCGGGGTCCCGATCGTCGGCGACGACATCAAGTCGCAGGTCGGGGCGACCATCACACACCGCGTGATGGCCAAGCTGTTCGAGGACCGCGGTGTCGAGCTGCTGCGCACGTACCAGCTGAACTTCGGCGGCAACATGGACTTCATGAACATGCTGGAGCGCAAGCGCCTGCAGTCCAAGAAGATCTCCAAGACCCAGTCGGTCACCTCGCAGATCCCGCACGAGATGCAGAAGGCCGACGTGCACATCGGCCCGTCGGACCACGTGCCGTGGCTCGACGACCGCAAGTGGGCGTACGTGCGCCTGGAGGGCAGGTCCTTCGGCGACACTCCCCTCAACCTGGAGTACAAGCTGGAGGTCTGGGACTCCCCCAACTCCGCCGGCATCATCATCGACGCGGTGCGCGCCGCCAAGATCGCCCTTGACCGGGGCATCTCCGGCCCGATCCTGTCCGCCTCCTCGTACTTCATGAAGTCACCGCCGGAGCAGTACTCCGACGACGAGGCGCGCGACTACGTGGAGAAGTTCATCCGCGGCGAGGTCGAGCGCTGACCCGGCGCCGTCGTACGACGACCGAGCGGTAGACGGCGAGAGCCCCCCGGCCCACGTAGGGCCGGGGGGCTCTCCTTTCCGGCGGTCGTCGCACCATCCTGGCTCGGGCGGTGCGACCACGCTGCGCCGGAGCGCGGCGGCGCCTCCCTCCCAGAGGCGTGCGTCACCGCGCCGATCACTCCCTGGCGGCACCCTCGGGCCAGACCCGGATCACCCGCACGCCACGGCGCCGGGCATCCGCCACAGCGCCCGCCGTCCCGCCCGCATCCACAGACGACTCTCCGTCCCACACCGCCACGAGCTCGTCGACCGAGCCCAGCATCGCCTCGTTGGCCGCGACGTACGCGTCCCGGCTGGCGTGGTCGAAATCCATCACGCGCACCCGGGCGGCCTTGCTCAGCAGCCGGTCGAACTGCTCGGCGTGATCTGGCTTGACCTTGGCCTCCCGGTAGTCCCGGGACGGCAGGACAACTTCGAGCGCGCCGCCAGCCTCCAATACGGCCTCGGCGAACAGCGAGTCGGCGCCGCGAGCGATGCAGGACACTCCGGTCACATCATCGGCCACCGCCGTCAGGTACGAGCGAAGCGCATCGGACACGAGGCGAGCCGTATCCGGGGTCAAGTTCATGTGGCCGCTCACACCGATACGCACCATCAGCGTCTCCTGATCGACAACAGTGATCTTTTCAGCGTGCCAGTGTCTCCTGAAGTCGCTCTCTCAGGCCAGTCATCGCAGGGTCTCGCAGCGTTGCGATCTCCGCGTGCAGCTCACGTAGTTGGACGCGGACTCGATCGGACTGCACTTGGCCAGCCGTGTACGCGGCGGCGCTTCCCACCACGACCGCCTCGTCCAGGTCGCCGTTACGCAGGTGCGCCTGAGCAAGCCCGACCTGGTCCAGGGCAAGGCTGCGCATGCTCGTCCGTCTGCGGAGTTCCAGCGCTCGTCCGATGTGATGTACAGCGACGGCCGCGTGTTGGCCGCTGCGGCGCGACATCTCCAGGTAACGGCCCCCAGTGACACCAGCGAGTTCGGCCTCGTCGAAGTAGGCAATCCAGTCAGGGTCGGGATCCCCAGTGCGGATAGCGCCGAACGCATCCTCGGCCGCGTTCGTCGCTCTCCGGAACGCCTCGGGTCGGGCGAGCGCGGCGTAAGCCCATGCTTCGCGGGTGTGCAGCATGGCACGGAGTCTGGGAGTGCCGTCCACCTGAACCCCATCCAGCGCGAGGCGGACCAACTCCAGCGCGTCATGTGGCCGGTCGAGATAGAGCAGTTGGCGGGCCATGGACGCCAGGACGCTGGCCCCGAAGGGCTTGTCCTTGGCAGGCTTGGACGCTTGCAGCGCCAGGGCGTAGTACTTCTGGGCCGTGGTCTGCATGCCGCAGTCCCAGCTCATCGTGGCGGCGATCTTTGCGAGCTCGGCCATCACGTGGAACAGCCGCACCGCGATGTCCTGCGGATGTGAATCTCGCAGCAGGTCGGCGACCTCGTTGAGCTGACCGATCACCGCCTTACGTGCGAGGCCTCCGCCCTGGGAGTCGTCCCAAGTTCTGAAAACATCTGCGGTTCTCTCAAGCCGAGCTACCTCTTCGACGCCGATGCGGCCCGTCACAGGGACGGCGGGAAGGGCGTCTGGAGCCTTGGAGAGCCAGCGCTGAACAGGATCAATGAGCGGAAGTCCGACTGTAATAGACAGTGCTTTGATGGCTTGGCGGCGATCGAGCATTAGATCACTTCTGCTGAAGTCGTAAGCGGCGCTTGCTGTAGATCGCGGTTCCCATACCCACGGAAGGTCCGGTTCCACCACGACGCCCACCAATTCATCGCTCTCGACGGGAGCCGGAAGCGCAGGCGATGAGGCCTCGAAGATAGCAACTTCATCAAGATTGAAGACTCGGGCATACAGCTTCGGATACGGATCCTTCGGCCGATTCCTACCCGCTTCCCAGTTCTTGATATTGCGCACGATGCTCTCACGTGCAGGAAGACGGCTACGCGTTTCCTCGCTGGCCACCCCAGCCAACTCCTTGGCCATGTCCCGGTGAGACCATCCGCGGTTGCGCCGTTCCTCCCGCAATCGAACAGCCCAAGGGGGAGTCTTGGGGGAAGTCCCGCTGGCCATTGGCGCACCTCTTCAGAGCAGGGGAAAGGGCTCTTTCCCTCAGTTTCCCTCACTCTCACCTGGCCGTACGTGCTTTTACAGCGATCTCATGAGGTGACTATTTAAAAAGCGGAGCCCGCCACCGGTATCTGACACCAGGGCGAGCTCCTTGATCAGGAAGCGAGTCCTGACCCGATGGACAACCCTAATGCTCCAGTTCTCGACCGGACCACAGCGAGCGGCTGCGGCTGCTTCGCCGAGGCCCCGCCGCTGCCGATGGGCTGTGCCGACTGCGGGCACGCCCCCTACGCGCACGGCTGTCCCGGCCAGGTCGCCGACCACGAGTACGCGCAGCCGACCGGCGCGCTGATGGCCGAGCGCCTCGACGCGCGCCGCCGCCTCGGGCTCGGCCGAGCTCTGCCGACCTTCGAGCCCGCCCGCGAGGTCCCGGCGCAGCCGATTCCGCTGGTGCCCGCGCCCCGCCAGGCCGCACCCGAGGCGACGCCGTCGCGCACCAGGCCCGCCGGACACACCGGCACCCGCCGCCCGGCACCGCCCGCCGCCCGCCCGCACCGGCCGGTCGAGACGCGGGAGAACCGCGCGGTCCGCCTGGCGCTCGCCCGCGACCCCCTCGCCCACCGCCGGGCCCGCACCGTCGCCCGCGTACACGAACACGGCGCCCCGCCTCCGGGCACCACCCTCTCGAACGCCCGGCCGCCGCTCTCCCTCCTCGACCACCAGACCCCCCGGCCGGGGCCCGCCGTCGCCCCCGGCCGGGGCCGCTCCCCGGACGCCCCTCCGGCACGACGGCACGAGCCCTGGCGGGAGGCCGCGGCATGAACGCGGTCCCACCGCAGGGCGATCCCATGAGCAGGCGCGGCGGCGTGTCTCCTTCCCACGCATGCGCCGCCGCGCCGTCGGCCGACACCGAGGGCCAGGCCGTCGCGCGGGCCAAGGACCTGACCCTCGTGCTCAGCGAGGTGTACGGCATCTCGGCCGACGTCCACACGCTGCGCTCCGGCAACGCCATCGTGTCCCTCTATCGCGGGCTCCTGGCCTACACCGACGGCGAGAGGTTCTGGTGGACCGGCCCCGGGCTCAGCGACTCCGGCGCCCCCGTGCTCAGCTCCGAGCTGACGCTGCCCGCCGCCGCCGAACAACTCGCCGGGCACTACGCGATCCTGCGCGGCAGAAGCCTCACCGCCGTGCCGCCCGGCGAACCGCCGCCGCTCGCCGACGAACTCATGACCGATCACGCCGGACCGGTCTGACGAAGGAGGCGGTCGTGATCCCATCACCCGGCATACCGGCAGGCGACCGGCGGGGCGAGACGCGGGGAGCCGGGAGTCGTCGCCAGGCTCCCCGCATCCCCGGAGAGGAGCTCCGGATGCCGACCACCCCCGGCGCCCCGGGCAGTGATCTGGACGCCCGAGGTGAATGGACCTGCCCCGGCATCAGCCCGCACCCCGTACGCGTCGCCCCGGGCCGCCGGGCATTCGATTGGGAGGCGTTGGCGCCAGGACCGTACCGCGTGCTGGAGCACACGTGCGCCTGCCGGGCGGTCTACTTCGAGCTGATCGCTCGCGGCGGCACCTACATGATCCACAGGGTGATCCAGGGCAGGCCGGCAGAGCACGCCTTCGCTGGGCGGTGGACGCACCGCGAGGCCCGCGAGATGTGGCTCCAGCTGCTGACCGGGCAGGCACGGTAGCCAAAAACATCCGGACACGCGGAAAGGCGCCGGACCGGTGGGCTCGCCGTGGAACGGCCGACGGTGTGAGAGACCCTCACACCGTCGGGACGGGAGATCACCGCTTCGGCGGGCGGCGGGTGGGTCAGCGGGCGGCGGGCGGGAGATCGGCGGGGTCGGCGGCCCGCCAGGCGAGCGGGTCGGCACCGAGCTCGGCCAGCTGCGGAACCTGCTCGCGGCACCAGGGGGAGATCGCCAGACGGTCGCCGAGCACCCCGTCGGTGAACTCCTTCCACGGCATCCAGCGGACGTCGTCGACCTCGTCGGGGTTGGGCGCCGCCTGCGCGGTCACGAGCACCCGGTAGACCGGGCACAGCTCCCGCTCGACGGTGCCGTTGTCCATGACCGCGCGGTAGGAGAAGCGGGGCAGGAGGAGATCGACCTGGCCGGCCGCGAGGCCCAGCTCGTGCGAGAGCCTGCGGGTCACCGCCTCGGGAAGCGGCTCGCCGGGCAGGGGGTGGCCACAACAGCTGTTGGTCCACACCCCCGGCCAGGTGATCTTGTGCAGTGCGCGGCGGGACAGGAGGACCCGCCCCTGCTCGTCGAACACGTAACTGGAGAAGGCCAGGTGGAGGGGAGTGTCGAGACCGTGCACCGTGGCCTTGGCCGCCGTGCCGATCGCGTTTCCCTCGGTGTCGACGAGCACAACGTGTTCATCAGGTGTCACTCGACCGAGGGTACGTGATCATGTCGGTTTACCGCGCCCCCTAAGCGATACGTAGTCAAAGGTACGAAATGTCCAACTACCCCATCAGGGATGTTCCCGATGCCCGCCCATCGCCGTCGCACATAAGCTGAGCGCGTGTCATTCGTATCCGATCTACGCGTGGTCCTGGAAGGTCGGGACTTCCGGAGGCTGTACGCGACCCGCCTGGTCTCGCAGTTCTCCGACGGGATCTTCCAGTTCGCCGTGGCCGGGTTCGCCTTCTTCAGCCCGGAGAAGAGCACGAGCGCGGTGGAGATCGCCGCCGGGCTGGCCGTGCTGCTGCTTCCGTACTCGATCCTGGGCCCCTTCGTCGGGGTGTTCATCGACCGCTGGTCGCGGCGGCAGATCCTGGTCATCGCGCCGCTGGTCCGCGGGGCGCTGCTGCTCGCCACGGCGGCGCTCGTCGCCGCGGACGCCCCCGACGGGATCTTCTACGCCGCCGCGCTCGGCGTGCTCGGGGTGAACCGCTTCTTCCTGTCCGCGCTGGGGGCCTCGCTCCCGCACGTCGTGCCGGCCGACCGGCTGATGGTGGCCAACGCGGTCACCCCGACCTCGGGCACCGTGCTCACCTTCGTGGGCATCGGCGCCGGCTACCTGCTCCGGGCGGCCTTCGGCTCCGACCACCGGGGCACCGCGGTGCTGCTGGTCGTCTCAGGGCTCGTCTTCGGGCTCAGCGCGCTCATCTCCATGACCATGGGCAGGCGGCTGCTCGGCCCCGCCTACGACCCCGACCGGCCGCAGGCCCGCGAGGCCGTACGCCACGTGCTGACCGGCCTGACCGACGGCGCGCGGCACCTCGCCCGGCACCGGGCCGCCGCCGCGGCGATGGGCGCGATGGCGACCCACCGGTTCATGTACGGCATGTGCACGGCCATGCTCGTGCTGCTGTCGCGCTACTACTTCGCCGAGAACGCCGAGGACGCCCTGAACGCGGTCTCCGTCGTGGTCGCCACCTCGGGGGTCGGCTACTTCCTGGCCATCCTGGTCACGCCGTGGGCCACCGAGCGCTTCGGCATCGAGCGGTGGGTCCCGGCCATGCTGGTCACCGCCGGGGTGCTGACGGCGGCGCTCTGCGCGCCGTTCCAGCAGTGGGGGTTCGCGGCCGCGGGCTTCGTCCTCGGCATCGCCGGGCAGAGCATCAAGATCTGCGCCGACACCGCCGTCCAGCGCGACCTGCAGGACGCCTACCTCGGCCGGGCCTTCTCCATCTACGACATGCTCTTCAACGGCAGCTACGTGCTGGCCGCGGCCCTGGCGGCGGCACTGCTCCCGCCGGACGGCAAGTCGCTGCTCGTGCTGGTGGTCATCGCCGCCGGATACGTCGCGGGCGCGGTGATCTACCGGATCGTCACGCCGGCCCGGACCGTCGAGCCGCTGCCGTCATCGCCGTCGTCACCCTCACAGTGATCTCAACGGTGACCGTGCCCGCCGTCGTCACCCTCACAGTGACCGGGCCGCCGCCGTCATCGCCGTCGTGACCCTCTCCAGGTCGCCGTCGCCGATCGAGTAGGGCGGCATCGCGTAGATCAGCCGTCCGAACGGGCGGAGCCAGACGCCGTGCCGCATGACGAGGTCCTGGACGGCGGGGACGTCGACGGGCTCGCGGGCCTCGATCACCCCGATCGCGCCGAGGACCCGCACGTCGCTCACCCCGGGTGCCCCCGAGGCCCCGGCCAGGCCCGCGAGGAGACCGGCCTCGATCCGGCCGACCTCCTCGCGCCACGGGCGCTCCCGCAGGAGCTCCAGGGAGGCGCTCGCGACGGCCGCGGCCAGCGGGTTGCCCATGAACGTCGGCCCGTGCGCCAGCACGCCGACGCCCCTGGCCACCCGCTCGGTGCACAGCGTCGCGGCCAGCGACATGTAGCCGCCGGTCAGGGCCTTGCCCAGGCACATGATGTCGGGCCTGATCCCGGCGTGGTCGCAGCCGAACAGCTCCCCGGTCCTGCCGAACCCGGTGGCGATCTCGTCGGCGATCAGCGGGACGCCGTGCTCGTCGGCCAGCTCGCGGAGCAGCCGCAGGTAGGCCGGGTGGTAGAAGTGCATGCCGCCCGCCCCCTGGACGACCGGCTCCACGATGATCGCGGCCAGCTCGCCGGCGTGCCGGGCGACCAGGTCCGCCAGCCGGGCCGCGTAGCCCTCGTCGTACTCGCGCGGCGGCCGGTCGGCGAACACGTGCTCGGGCAGCACGCCGGAGAACAGGTGGTGCATGCCGTTGACCGGGTCGCAGACCGACATCGCCCCGAAGGTGTCGCCGTGGTAGCCGCCCCTCACCGTGAGCAGCCGTCCCCTGCCGGTGAACTGGAACGCCATCTTGATCGCGACCTCGACGGCGACCGACCCCGAGTCGGCGAGGAACACCTTCGGCAGCCCGGTCATCGCGGCGAGCGTGGCGGCCAGCCGCACGGCGGGCTCGTGGGTGAGCCCGCCGAACATGACGTGCGCCATGTCCTCCAGCTGGTCCTTCAGCGCCCGGTTGAGCCGGGGGTGGTTGTAGCCGTGGATCGCCGCCCACCAGGACGACATGCCGTCGACCAGCTCGCGGCCGTCGGCGAGCGTCAGCCGCACCCCGTCCGCGCGGGAGACCACGTGCGGCGCCACCGGCTGGGGTGTGGCCGCGTAGGGGTGCCACACGTGCTCACGGTCGAGCCGGGCGATCTCCGCCGGGGCGATCTCCGCGCCCCCGGCCGTCTCCGCGACCCCGGCCGTTCCCGCGATCTCGTCAAGGCCGCCGGGACCGCCGAGGCCACCGAGTCCACCGAGGCCACCGGGACCGCCGAGGTCAGGAGCGCCGTTCAGGGTCCACCTCACCGCCGGCATCACCGCTCCGGCCGTCCACCCCGTTCGCCCGTGCCCACTCGCGGAGGGCGTCCGCGGCGGCCTCCTTGCCGAGGACACCCCGGTCGAGACGCATCTCCAGCAGGAACCTGTAGGCGCGGCCCACGACCGGGCCCGGCGGGACGCCGAGGAGCTCCTGGATCTCGTTGCCGTCGAGCTCGGGGCGGATCTTGCCGAGCTCCTCCTCCTCGGCCAGCCGGGCGATGCGCTCCTCCAGCTGGTCGTAGGTCTGCGACAGCGCCTGGGCCTTGCGCCGGTTGCGGGTGGTGCAGTCGGCGCGGGTCAGCTTGTGCAGGCGCTCCAGCAGGTGCCCGGCGTCGCGGACGTAGCGGCGCACGGCCGAGTCGGTCCACTCGCCCGTGCCGTACCCGTGGAAGCGCAGGTGCAGCTCCACCAGGCGGGAGACGTCGGCCACCACGTCCTTGGGGAACTTCAGCTCCGCCATGCGCTTCCTGGCGAGCTGGGCGCCGACCACCTCGTGGTGGTGGAAGGAGACCCGGCCGCCGGGCTCGTGGCGGCGGGTCTTCGGCTTGCCCACGTCGTGCAGGAGCGCGGCCCAGCGCAGGATCCGGTCGGGACCGCTCTCCTCCAGGTCGATCGCCTGCTCCAGCACGATCAGCGAGTGCTCGTAGACGTCCTTGTGCCGGTGGTGCTCGTCGATCTCCAGACGGAGTTTGGGCACCTCGGGCAGCACGTGGTCGGCGAGCCCGGACTCGACGAGGAGCCGCAGGCCCTCGCGGGGGTGGCCGCCGCCGATGAGCTTGTCCAGCTCGTCGCGGATGCGCTCGGCGGAGACGATGTCGATCCTGTCGGCCATCGCGCCCATCGCGGCGAGCGCCGCCGGGTCGACGGCGAAGCCGAGCTGGCTGGCGAACCTGGCCGCGCGGAGCATCCGCAGCGGGTCGTCGCCGAAGGAGCGCTCGGGGGGGCCCGGGGTGCGCAGCACCTTGGCGTGCAGGTCGTCGAGGCCGCCGTGCGGGTCGACGAAATCGCGGGACGGCAGGCGCAGCGCCATCGCGTTGACCGCGAAGTCGCGCCGGGCCAGGTCACCCTCCAGCGTGTCGCCGTAGGCCACGTCGGGCTTGCGCGACTTGGGATCGTACGACTCGCTGCGGTAGGTGGTGATCTCCAGCAGCCACCCGCCCTTGCGGACGCCGACGGTGCCGAAGTCGATGCCGATCGTCCAGATGGAGTCGGCCCAGTCGCGGACGAGCTCCAGGACCGTCTCGGGTCTCGCGTCCGTGGTCAGGTCGAGATCGTTGCCGATCCTGCCCAGGAAGACGTCGCGTACGGAGCCGCCGACGAGGGCGATCTGGTATCCCCTGGCGGCGAAGAGCTCGCCGAGCTCGTCCGCCACGGGTGCGATCTTCCGGAACAGCTCGCTCATGCCGTGGCGCTGGCTCTGGGTCAGATTTGAAAGGGACAAGCCGGGTAGGTCCTTCGGTTACGGAACATGTTCCCCTGCGGGGATACACCTGAAGCGATCACCAGGTTACGGTCGGTCAGGGAACCTCGGGGACTGTGCGTCGAGGCAAGGAGCACACACATGAAGGATGCGCTCGCGATCCACCGCTGGCTCCTCGCACACCAGGTCCATCATGAGATCGTACGCCTTCCGCGCGCGATGACATGCTCGGACGAACTCCCCGAGGTGCTGTCGGCGAGTCCCGAGATCTGCGTGGGAGTCACGGTCCTCGAGGTCACGACGCGGATCGGCCGCGACCCCGTGGCGGTCGTCACCTCCGTCGGCTCCCCGCCGCGCCCCGGCGTGGTCGCCGGCATCCTGGAGGCCCGGCGGGTCCGGCAGGCCTCGGCCTTCACCGTCAACTCCGCCACCGACTACGCCTCGGGCCTGGTCTGCCCGCTGCTGCTGCCCCCCACGCTCACCGTGCTGGTGGACGAGCGGCTCACCCGCACCGTCACACCCGTTTACGTGCCCACCGGAGAGCGTCGTACGGCACTCCTGATCCGTGCCGACCATCTGCTCACACTGGTGTCGGGAAAGATCGTCGACCTGACCCGGCACGGCTCCCGCAGAGAGCCGGCGACCTTTCCCCTCGCCGGTTAGGCCATAGCATTACCGGCGTGCGCCGTACTCGACCCCTGGCCGGCACGTGATCCACAAGGCCGCGCTCCTCGCCCTGCTCGCCACCACGCTGCTCGTTCCCGCGGCCGTGGTCGTTCCGGGTACGGCGAACGCCCGGACGACCTCGGTGAGCCGGGCGGGCCTCCAGGTCGTGCTGGAGGCGATCGGCCCCGACGCCCCCCGCGACCCGACCACCGAGATCAAACTGTCCGGCTCCCTGGTCAACTCCGGCACCGAGACCCTGAACGGGTTGCGCATCCGGATGCACTACTCCCCCCAGCCGTTCGCCCGGCGCGCCGACCTGGAGGCCTACCAGGCGGGACAGACACTCCCGAACTCGTGGTGCTGCGAGAGTTTCGTCCAGGCGCCGATCGCGCCCTCGGGCAAGCTGCCGTGGGAGTTCTCCTTCACGCCGCAGGAGCTGAAGTTCTCCGGTTTCGGCGTCTACCCGGTCATGGTCGAGGTGCTCAACGCCTTCGGGCAGCAGGGCACCCTGCGCACCACGGTGACCTACATGCCCAGGGAGACCAAGGTGGCCCGCACCCGGCTCGCCACGGTGCTGCCCATCGTCGACCAGCCGCGCCGGGCCGGCGACTCCACCTTCGTCGACGAGGGCCTGCCCGCGGCCATGGCCCCCGGCAAGCGGCTGGGCGACCTGCTCAAGATCGCCCAGGACACGTCGTCCGCCAAGGGGCTCACCTGGATCGTCGACCCCGCCCTGCTCGACGACGCGCGGGCCATGGGCGAGCCGCACGCGGTCAGGGTCAAGGACCGCACCCAGCAGCGCCCCGCGACCCCCGAGACCGCCCAGTGGCTGAACGACTTCCGCGAGGCCGTCGCCGACCACCCGGTGGTGGCGACCCCGTACGGCGACCCCGACGTGGCGGCCCTCGCCCACAACGGCGTCGACGACGCCGTCGGGACCGGGATCGCCGCGGCCGGGATCGTCGCCAGGGAGACCCTCGGCCGCGACGTGATCACCAACGTGAACTGGCCGGTGGGCGGCCTGATCGACTACGACGGGCTGGACCTGCTGGCCACCGGCGGCGTCGGCACCGTGCTGCTGAACGTGTCGAACCTGCCGCCGGTGACGCCCCCGGTCACCACCCCCGACGCCTCGGCGACGCTGGAGAGCGTGAACGGCCCGGTCACCGCCCTGGTCGCCGACGCGGCGCTGAGCGAGGCGGTCGGCGCCGACACCTCCGCCCCCGGCGCGGCGCTGGCGAACCGCCAGCGGTTCATCGCGGAGACGGCGATGATCAGTTCGGAGCCCGGTGCCCCGGCCAGGACGGTGATCGCCGTCCCGCACCGCCGCTGGGACCCCGACCCGGAGTACGTGACCGATCTGATCGAGACGGCCGCCACCCTGCCCTGGCTGATGCCCGTCACGCTCGACGCGGTAAAGCGCGCCAAGGGCGTCCCCCCGGTCCCGCGGGCCGGCCTGACCTACAGCGACCAGGACCGGAAGCTGGAGCTCTCCAAGCAGTACCTGACCGGCGTCAAGCGCGTCGGCGCCCGCGCCGACCTGACCGCCGCGATCACCACCGCCCAGGACCTCGACGTCTTCGACCTGGCGCTGCTGCGCCTGACCTCCTCGGCGTGGCGCGGCCGGACCGGCGCCGCGACGCCGTACGTCCAGCAGGTCGCCGAGGCGATCGACGGCCGGATCGCCATGGTCAACATCACCGGCAGCGAGCAGTCGCGGCTGCGCACCCTGGCCGGCAGCAACGGCGACGTGCCGATCAGCGTGCGCAATGAGCTGAGCGGCGAGGCCGGCGAGGTCGCGGTCGCGGTCCGGCTCAAGGTGACCTCCGACCAGCCCGACCTGCTCAAGATCGAGCCGTACGAGGACAAGCTGGAGATCCGCGGCGGCCAGAACCAGACCATCCGGATCCCGATGACCTCCAGGTCCAGCGGCCAGACGACCGTGACGGTCCAGCTCACCACCGAGGACGGCCGCAAGTACGGCAAGCCGATCGAGCTGACCGTGCGGACCACCGGCTACACCGGGGTCGCCCTGGTGATCGTGGGGGCGGCTCTCGTGGTGATGCTGGCGGCCGTCGTCCTGCGCGTCCTGCGCCGCCGGGGAGGCCGCCGCCCCGCGGCCGCCCCGCCGCCGGAGCGCGAGCGCGAGCCCGCCGGCACCGAGTCCTGAGCGCCTGGCGCTCCGAGCACCTAGCGAAGGAAAGCGCATGAGCAGGGTCCTGCGCGCGAGCGCGATCATGGCGGCGGGGACGATGGTCTCCCGCGTCACCGGCTTCGTCCGGACGGCGGTGCTCGCGGCGGCCATCGGCACCTTCGCGCTGGGCGACGCCTACAACGTGGCCTACACGATCCCGCTCATCCTGTTCGACCTGCTCATCGGCGGGATCCTGAGCAGCGTCGTGGTGCCGATGATCGTCAGGCGGCAGAGGTCGGACCCCGACGGCGGCCGGGCCTACGAGCAGCGCCTGATGACCCTCGGGGTCGTCGCGCTGACGCTGATGGCGCTGGTCGCGGTGGCGCTGGCCAGGCCGCTGATCGGCCTCTACAGCACCGGCTGGGATCCCAGGCAGACCGAGGTGGCGGTCAAGCTGGCCCGGTTCATCCTGCCCATGATCGCCTTCTTCGGGGTCGGCGCGATCGCGGGCGCGATCCTCAACACCCGCGACAGGTTCGCCGCGCCCATGTGGGCGCCCGTGTTGAACAACGTCGTGATGATCGGCGTCGCGATCGTCTACTACGTGAAACTGGGCAGGGCGGGGGTGGACGTCACCACGGTCACGGACGCCGACCTGGCGCTGCTCGGGCTCGGCACCACCGCCGGCATCGTGGCGCAGTGCGTGGTGCTGGTCGTCGCGCTGCACCGGGTCGGCTTCCGCTTCCGGCCCCGGTTCGACATGCGCAACGCCGGTCTCGGCGAGATGGGCCGGATGGCGTCCTGGACCCTCGCCTACGTCGGCATCAGCCAGCTCGGCTTCCTGGTCACGACCAACCTGGCGACCGGCGCCGGAGAGCGGGCGCCGGGGGCGGGAATCGCCGCCTACTCCTACGCCTACCAGTTCTTCCAGCTCCCGTACGGGATCATCGCGGTCTCGGTGATCACCGCGATGCTGCCCAGGATGAGCCGGGGGGTGGCCGACGGGCAGCTCGACACGGTCCGCGAGGAGTTCGCCTCGGGGGTGCGGCTGGTGTCGGTGCTGCTGGTGCCCGCCGGGCTGCTGCTGATGGTGCTGGGCCCCGCGGTGACCGTGCTGATCTTCTCGTGGGGCAACATGACCATCGACTCGGCGGTTTACATCGGCAACGTGCTGCAGGTCTTCGGGCTGGCGCTGGTACCGTTCTCGATCTTCCAGCTACTGCTGCGGGTCTTCTACTCCTTCGGCGACACGCGCACCCCGGTCTTCCTCGCCCTCGGCAACGTGGCGGTGAACGCCACGCTCGGCCTCGTGGCCTACCACACCCTGCCGCCCCGGTACATCGTGATGGGCCTGGCCTTCGCGTTCACCGTCGCCTACGTGGTCGGCGCGGCGGTCGCCTGGATCCTGGCGGCGCGCCGCGTGGGGGGCCTGGCGGGGCGCAGGGTGGCCGCGGGGCTGTCCCGGATGTACGTGGCCGCGCTCCCCTCGGCGGCGCTCGCGCTCGGCGTCCTGTGGCTCACGCAGGAGCTCACGGGGCTGGACGCGCTGAGCGCGGCCATCATGCTGGCGGTGGGCGGCGGACTCGGTATGGTTCTTTACTTGGCGATCGCCCACCGGATGCGCATCCCCGAGGTGAGTTCGATCGTTGGAATGGTGGCAGGACGGGTAGGCCGGTAACCCAAAGACTTGTCTCAAACGTCTGACAAGACGAACACGGGCGGAACCGGCGCGGGACTACCATGGTGCGACGCGTGTGGTGACATGCGGCTAATGGAAGCAGGAGGGCGTGGGCGGATCCACCCAGCATCGTGTGATGTGTCGTGATGTGCTGACCGGGCATGGTGCTGTCGTGTTCTCAGGTACGGGGTCCTCGTGAGTTCCCCCGCCGTCGAGCCCGGCACCAAGCTGGCCGAGCGTTTCCGGCTCGAGGACCGCGTCCACGAGTCGGGCGGTGCCACGCTGTGGAAGGCCATCGACGAGGTGCTCGCCAGGCCCGTCGCCGTCCACACCTTCGATCCCGACTTCCCCCGCCTGAACGAGGTCGTCACGGCGGCCAGGGTGGCCAGCCGGCTGACCGACCCCCGCCTCACCCAGGTCTTCGACGCGACCGAGGACGACGGCCACTCCTACGTCGTCAGCGAGTGGGTGAGCGGCGAGTCCTTCGGCGACATGATCGCGAACGGGCCGCTCGACCCCGAGCGGGCCGCCGCGATGGTCGCCGAGGCCGCGGAGGCGCTGGCCCACGCGCACGAGGCGAACCTCGCCCACCTCTGCCTCACCCCCGAGCACCTGGTGTGGACGGCGGGCAGCACCGTCAAGCTGCTCGGCCTGGGAGTCGACGCCGTCCTGGACGACGTGACGAGCGACGACCCCGCCCGCGAGGACGCCGAGGGCCTCGGCCGCCTGCTGTACGCCGGGCTGACCGGCCACTGGCCGGGCGACGAGCAGGACGGCGGCGGCCTGCCCGTCGCGCCCATGGGCGACGGGCACTTCTGCACGCCGCGCCAGGTCACCGCAGGTGTTCCCGGCTACCTGGACGCCATCGTCTGCCGGGCGCTGCTGCCGGAGACCAGGCGCGGGCTCGAACCGCTGACCACGCCCGCCGAGGTCGCCGAGGCCCTGGCCTCGGTGTCGCGGCCCAGTCCCCTGCCGATGCCGACGCCGATGCCCATGACGGCGCTGCCGGTGGCGGCCTCCCGCTCCGAGGGCATCGACACCGCGGCGCCCCAGCGCCACACGCCCCCTCCCCAGCACCACCACCACCCGATGCCCCGCCAGACGGGCGGCGGCATGGTCAACAAGGTCGCCATGACCGTCGTCGTGCTGCTGGTGATGGTGGCCGTCGGCCTGGGCGCCTGGACGCTCGGCCGCAGCATCGGCAACGCCGGCACCCCGGCGCCCGGCGAGGAGAGCACCACGCCCACGCCGACCGCGGCCGTCGGCACCCGGGAGGTGAAGCCCTCCTCGGTCACCGGCTTCGACCCGCTGGGCGACAACGAGGAGCGCGGCGAGCTGGCCGTCAACGCGACCGACGGCAAGGAGTCCACCGACTGGCACTCCGAGTCGTACGACTCCGCCGACTTCGGCCGGCTCAAGACCGGGGTGGGCCTCCTGCTGGACATGGGCGAGAGCGTCCCGGTGAAGCAGGTGACGGTCAACTTCGGCAGCACCTCGGGAGGCACCGTGGAGCTCAGGGTCGGCGACTCCCCGCAGCTCGACGACCTGTCCGTCCTGCAGAAGATCAACGGAGTCTCCGGCAAGAAGACGTTCACCGCGGAGAGCCCGAAGAAGGGCCGCTACGTGCTCGTCTGGTTCACCAAGATGCCCACTTACCAGGGGAAGTACCGCGGCCAGGTGCTGGACATGAAGGTCCTCGCGACCAAGTGACACCGCTCCGATTTGATCTGTTTTACCCGGCTTCTTGCAGATCATCAGAGAATCCGTGGCACCATCTATCCCGTAGAGGTGTTCTCCCCGGATCGGTATAGCAGGACTCTCCTTGTGAATTCCCCACCCGAGACCCCGCCAGCGGCGGACGAGCAGACGGCGAAGGCCCCCGTGTCCGACGCCGACCTGCTCACCCGGCACATCGCCGGGGATCCGCACGCCTTCAGTGAAATAGTCAAGCGACATCGAGACCGCATGTGGGCGGTCGCCCTGCGCACGCTGGGCGATCCCGACGAGGCGGCCGACGCCGTTCAGGACGCCTTCGTCTCGGCCTACCGCAAGGCCGGGAGCTTCCGCGGCGAGGCGGCGGTGACCACGTGGCTGCATCGCATCGTGGTCAACGCCTGCCTCGACCGCATGCGCAGGAAATCGGTGCGCCCGGTGGCCGACGACGAGCTCGTCGAGGCCGCGGAGCGCGAGACCCCGGTGCTCGACCAGACGGCCGAGCGCGAGGTGTCCATGGAGGTCTCGGCGGCCCTGAAGCTGCTGCCCTCCGACCAGCGCGCCGCGCTGGTCCTCGTGGACATGATGGGCTACTCGGTCGAGGACGCGGCCCAGGTGCTGGAGGTACCGAGCGGCACGGTGAAGAGCCGGTGCGCTCGCGGAAGGGCGAAACTCGCCCCGATTCTTTCCCATTTGCGGAACCGATCAGACCTGTCTCGCGTCTCATCCGCGAAGGGAGCAGAACTTCGTGACGGGTGATACGCACTACGACCTGGAGATCTTGGCCGAACTGGCCGAGGGGCTCCTCGACGCCGCCACGGCCATGCGGGTACGCGAGCATCTCGCGATCTGCGATCCCTGTGGTGAGAGCCTCGCCGACCTCGCGGCAGTTCGTGAGGTGCTGGCGGCGACTCCTACACCGGCGATGCCGATGGGAGTCGCGCTGAGGATCGACCGCGCACTGGCCGCTGAGGCAGACAGCTTCCGTGGAGGTGGAGTGGGCCTGGTGGAAGCACCGGCCTGGGACGACATAATGCGTGACGCGCCGTGGGAGACGTCCTCTCCCGCAGAACCGGCGCCATGGGAGACGACCCCTCTGCGGGCCCCGCTCCCGCAGCAGGAGCCTGAGCTCGAGCCGGTGCGGCTGGGGGTCGTCGGTGACGACGGCACCGTGGTCCCGGCGGCCGCGGCCAGGCGTCGCGGCGCGAACCTGCGGCGCCGGTGGGCGATGCCCGCCGCGGCGGCGGGCGTGGCGGCGGCGGTGATCGGCGCGACCGCGCTGGCAGCCGGGACGCTGACGGCGTCCGGCCCGTCCCCCGCGCCTCTCGCTCAGCCCGTGCCGGCGGACACGATCCAGTACGCGCTGACCGACAGCAACTACAACTACACCGACGCCGAGCTTCGCGGCTCGCTGCTCGACTACATCGGTCCCGGGACCATCCTCGGGACGACCGAGAACTCGGGGATCGACAAGTGTGTCCGGCAGGTCTCGGCGCAGGTCGGCATCTCGCCCTTCGCCGTGGACCAGGGGTTCTACAACGGGCAGGAGGCCAACATCCTGCTCTTCTGGCAGGACCAGGCCAAGAACACGGTGCGCGTCCACGTCGTGGGCCCGCAGTGTGACGACGTGCGGAAGCCAGGCCTCGCACGCTGGAAGTGACCGGTGGTGCGGCCCCGGGTGACCTCGACAGGCCACCCGGGGCGGCCTGCGGCGAAACACCCGGGGCCGGTGAAAAGGGTCCCGAAAGATGACCGGTGACAAGAATCCCGAGGTGATCCGCGGCGGGTAATCCGCTGCCAAAACCCTCGCTTCCACCGTGGGTGCCCGGCATGGATTCGTCCGTGCCGGGCTTTCCGGTTCCACCGGGGGATGCGTCACCACGCCGGGCGGGAATCAGCGGCGCCTAGGATCTGTTGACGCCGGTGGCATCGACAGAGGGAGAGGCGCGAGCGCTGATGGACGTCCGGAATGTGATCATCATCGGGTCGGGACCCGCGGGTTACACGGCCGCGGTGTACTCCGCGCGTGCCGAGCTGAATCCGCTGGTCTTCGAGGGGTCGGTCACCGCGGGTGGCGCCTTGATGAACACCACCGAGGTGGAGAACTTCCCAGGCTTCCCCGGCGGCATCATGGGCCCTGACCTGATGGACGGGATGCGCAAGCAGGCCGAGCGGTTCGGCGCCGAGCTGGTCGCCGACGACGTGGTCGAGGTCGACCTGGCCGCCAACCCGAAGGTCGTCAAGACCGCCACCGACACCTACTACGCCACGTCCGTCATCCTGTCGATGGGCTCGGGCTACCGCGAGCTGGGCGTGCCCAACGAGAAGCGCCTGTCGGGCCACGGGGTGTCGTGGTGCGCCACCTGTGACGGGTTCTTCTTCCGCGGCCAGGACATCGTGGTCGTCGGCGGCGGGGACACCGCGATGGAGGAGGCGACCTTCCTGACCCGGTTCGCGGCCTCGGTGACGGTGGTGCATCGTCGTGGCGAGCTGCGCGCCAGCAAGATCATGCAGGATCGGGCGTTCGCGAACGAGAAGATCCACTTCCTGTGGGACAGCGAGGTCGTCGACGTGCTCGGCGAGAACAAGGTGAGCGGGGTGCGGGTACGCAACCTCAAGACCGGCGCGGAGGCGGAGCTGGCGGCCACCGGGCTGTTCATCGCGATCGGCCACGATCCCCGCACCGAGCTGGTCAAGGGCCAGGTGGAGCTGGACGACGAGGGCTACATCAAGGTCGAGGCGCCCTCGACGCGCACGAACCTGGAGGGCGTCTTCGCCGCGGGTGACGTCGTCGACCACACCTACCGCCAGGCGATCACCGCCGCCGGCACCGGGTGCGCCGCCTCGCTCGACTCCGAGCGCTGGCTGGCCGAGCACCACGGCGCGTGACGACGGCGCATGACGACGGCGTGTGACGACAGGGTGCACGGCCGGGTGTGACGCCCCCGCGAGGCAGGCCTCGGGCGCGCGTCGCACCCCCGCCGGACGGCACCGCGCGCACACCGGTCACCCATCGGCAAGGTCATCAGGAACACGTCCTCAGACAAGAGGGAGAGCAGGAACCTTGGGCACCATCAAGCACGTGACCGACGCCAGCTTCGACGCCGACGTCCTCAAGAGCGACAAGCCCGTGATCGTCGACTTCTGGGCCGAATGGTGCGGCCCGTGCCGCCAGGTCGCGCCGATCCTGGAGGAGATCGCCGGCGAGCAGGCCGACAAGCTCACCGTCGTCAAGCTGAACGTCGACGAGAATCCGACAACGGCGACAAACTACGGCGTACTCCAGATTCCCACTCTGAACGTCTATAAGAACGGAGAGGTTGTGAAGCAGATCATCGGCGCCAAGCCGAAGGCCATGCTGCTTCGCGAGCTCGAGGGCATCATCTAGGCCCCCTGCGGGTCGGCCGTCCCCCACGGCGTCCGCCCGTATCACCCGCTTCCGAGCGGCACACCCACCCACTGAAAGCCCCCCGTCTCACCGCGGGGGGCTTTCACATGCACCCGGCACCCGTACAGGGCACGCCCAGGGCTTCCGGCACGCGCCGCGCCGGGCGGGCTCGCGAGACTCCCGGGGACAGGCTCACGACTCCCGGAGCCGGGCCTACGGACCCCGGAGACAGGCTCACGGGCCTCGAAGGCAGACATACGGGCCTCGGAGACAGGCTCACGGGCCCGGGAGGGCGCGGTTCGGTCCCCACGCGTGCCGTACGGGCTCCAGAGGGTCTCAGACGGGCCGCAGCGCCCTCTCCGGACTCATCGACCCGAGCAGCCTCTCCAGTGCCACCTCGACGTCCTCACGCCACGAGACGGCGTTCTTGAGCTCCAGGCGGAGGCGGGGGAAACGCAGGTGCGGGCGGACCGTCTTGAAACCCACGGAGAGCAGGTAGTCGGCGGGCATCAGGCACGCGCCCGGCTGCTCCCACTTCAGGTCGCCGAACGCCTCGATCGCCCGCACCCCGCGCCGGGTCAGGTCCTTGGCCACGCCCTGGACCAGCATCCGGCCCAGTCCGCCCCCGGAGAACTCCGGGATGATGTGCGCGGTCATCAGCAGCACCGCGTCCGCGCTCACCGGCGAGGTCGGGAAGGCCACCGAGCGCGGCACGTAGTGGGGCGGCGCGTAGAGCACGAAGCCGGCCGCCACCCCGTCCACATAGACGATCTTTCCGCAGCTTCCCCACTCCAGCAGAGTGGAGGAGATCCAGGCCTCCTTCTCCAGTCCCGGATCACCGGCCTTCACGGCCCGGTCCGCGTTGACGGGATCGAGCTCCCAGAAGACGCACCGGCGGCAGCGGCGCGGCAGGTCGTCGAGATTGTCGAGGGTGACGTTTGCCAGCCGACGCGACACCTGTTGGCCCCAATCCTGGCGAGACGAGTGCAAGCCATGGCGAAAAACGCGCGAAAACGGCGTCTCCAGCTGGCATCGTAGCCCAGTGCGGGTCCTGGTTTCAGGAGGTCCCGTCCCCACACGCAGACGACTGCAACCCCTGACGTAACCTGGTTTCTCTAGTATGAGCGCTTGCGCTCCACACTACCTAGGAGGTGGACCGTGCCCCAGGACAACGAACACGGTCAGACCATCGCCCCGACCCAAGGCTCGCGCATCGACGCCTACGTCGACCGTTACGCGGCACGGGCAACCGGGATGGTCGCCTCCGAGGTGCGAGCTCTCTTCTCCGTCGCGTCGAGGCCCGAGGTGGTCTCGCTCGCCGGCGGCATGCCGTACGTCACCGCCCTCCCCCTGGACGTGGTGGGGGAGCTGGTCGCCGACCTGATCGCCAAGCGCGGCCCGGTCGCGCTCCAGTACGGCTCGGGGCAGGGCGACCCGCACCTGCGCGAGCAGATCTGCGACGTCATGCGGATGGAGGGCATCGAGGCCAACCCCGACGACGTCGTCGTGACCGTCGGCTCCCAGCAGGCCCTCGACCTGATCACCCGGATCTTCATCGACCCGGGCGACGTCGTGCTCGCCGAGGGCCCCTCCTACGTCGGAGCCCTGGGCACGTTCTCCGCCTACCAGGCCAAGGTCATCCATATCGCGATGGACAGCGAGGGGATCATCCCCGAGTCGCTCGCCCAGACCATCTACGCCCTGAAGAGCGCGGGCAATCGGATCAAGTTCCTCTACACGATCCCCACCTTCCAGAACCCCGCGGGCGTGACGCTCAGCGTCGCGCGCAGGCAGCAGGTCCTGGAGATCTGCCAGCGGGCCGACGTGCTGATCGTCGAGGACAACCCGTACGGCATGCTCGGCTTCGACGGCGATCCCATGCGGACGCTGCGCGCCGACAACGCCGACGGAATCGTCTACCTCGGCTCGTTCTCCAAGACCCTGGCCCCCGGTTTCCGGGTCGGCTGGGCCCTCGCCCCGCACGCCATCCGCGAGAAGCTGGTGCTGGCGATGGAGTCCGCGGTGCTGTCGCACTCCTCCTTCACGCAGCTGGCCGTCGGCCAGTATCTCGCCACTCAGCCCTGGCGCGAGCAGATCAAGGCGTTCAGGGAGCTCTATCGCGAGCGCCGCGACACCATGCTCTCCTCGCTCGAGGCCCTGATGCCCGACGGCGTCACCTGGACCCGCCCCGGTGGCGGGTTCTTCGTTTGGGCCACCCTCCCCGAGGGGCTCGACTCCAAGGCGCTCCTGCCCCGCGCGGTCGCCGAGCGGGTGGCCTTCGTACCGGGCACCGGTTTCTTCGCCGACGGCGGCGGCGCGCGGCACATGCGGCTCTCATACTGCTACCCCGAGCCCGAGCGCATCCGCGAGGGCGTCCGCCGGCTGGCCGGGGTGATCGGGCAGGAGCTCCGCGTCCGTGACACCTTCGGGACCGGCTCGCCCACCGAGCGCGCCGGGATCGACACTCCGGGACCCGACCTCGCGTGACCCCGCCACGCCCTGACACCCGGTAGGTGCTCCGTGCCACGGGGCACCTCCGGCATGAGCTCCTCCCCGCCGGTACCGTACGGTGACTTCCTGCGCCGGTGCGCGATGATCGATCCGGTTCGCCGGGACAGCCGGACCGCGCGTGACGAGAGCGACAGGACAGGCTCGGAGCGGGCCTTGACGAGAGGTATGTCGGATGAGTGACCTGGGCCATGTGCTCGTCCTGGCGGGCGGGCTCTCCTACGAGCGGGAGGTCTCGCTGCGTTCCGGCCGGCGGGTGAGCGAGGTGCTGCGCGGCGCGGGCGTTTCCGTGGAGACCCGCGACACCGACGCGTCGCTGGTTCCCGCCGTGCTCGCGGACCCGCCGGACGCGGTCTTCGTCACCCTGCACGGCGGGGCGGGCGAGGACGGCGCCATCCGCTCGGTCCTCGAACTCCTCTCCGTCCCGTACGTCGGCGCCGGCCCCGATGCCTGCCGGGTCGCCTACGACAAGCCCACCGCCAAGACCGTCGTCCGCTCCGTCGGGCTGCGCACCCCCGAGTCGGTGACGCTGCCCAAGGAGACCTTCCACGACCTCGGCGCCTCCGCGGTGCTGGCCCGCATCGTGGACCGCCTCGGCCTTCCCCTGTTCGTCAAGCCGTCCCGCGGCGGCTCGGCGCTCGGCGCGTCGATCGTCCGCAGCGCCGAGGAGTTCCCCGCCGCCATGGTCGGCTGCTTCGCCTACGGCGACACCGCGCTGATCGAGCGCTGCATCCAGGGGGTCGAGGTCGCCGTCTCGGTGGTCGACCTCGGGAGCGGGCCGATGGCACTGCCCCCCGTGGAGATCGTCGCCAACGAGGGCGTGTACGACTACGCGGCCCGCTACACCGCAGGGCACACCGAGTTCTTCGCCCCGGCACGCCTGTCGCCCGAGGCGTCGGCGGCCTGCGCCGAGATGGCCGTGACCGCGCACACCGCCCTCGGCCTCAGGGACATCTCCCGTACCGACCTGATCGTCGACGCGGACGGCCTGCCCTACTTCCTCGAAGTGAACGTCGCCCCGGGCATGACCGAGACGTCCCTCCTCCCCATGGCCGCCGAGGCCGCAGGGGAGGACCTCGGCACCCTCTGCCGCGTTCTCCTGGAACAGGCAGCCGCTCGCGGCGCCTGACCTCTCGCCCGGCTCCCCCGCCTGAACCACACCGCGGGCACGGGCCGAGCCGGCATGGTGCCGGGCCTGGCCGGTCGACGGACCGGCGGGCCTGGTCGGCGGGCGGGCCGGTCGACGGACCGGCGGGCCTGGTCGGCGGGCGGGCCGGCGGGCCTGGTCGGCGGGCGGGCCGGGCCTCCCCCTACGCTGGCCGTGTGCTGACCTCCACCCCATTCCCCAAGAGCTTCGCCAGCGACAACCACGCGGGCGTGCATCCCGCGGTTCTCACCGCCATCCTCGAAGCGAACGCCGGAGACGCCCTCGCCTACGGCGGCGATGCCTGGACGACCGCGATGGAGGACGCCTTCCGCGCCGAGTTCGGCGCACGCGCGACCGCCTACCCGATGTTCAACGGCACCGGCGCCAACGTGGTGGGCCTCGGACTCGTGCTGCGGGCGTACGACGCGGTGCTCTGCCCGGCCACCGCCCACATCCACACCAACGAGTGCGGTGCCGCGGAACGCGTGCTGGGCGCCAAGCTGGTCACCCTTCCCACGGATGACGGCAAGATCTCCGTGGACGACGTCCGCGGCGAGCTGTCAGTGCTGGGGAACGAGCACCACTCCCAGCCCCGGGTGATCTCCATCTCCCAGGTGACCGAGTGCGGCACCTGCTACACCGCCGACGAGATCGCCGAGCTCGCGGAGTTCGCGCACGCGCACGGCCTCTTCCTGCACATGGACGGCGCCCGGCTGGCCAACGCGGCGGCCGAGCTCGGCTGCTCGCTCCGCTCCCTCACCACGGACGCGGGTGTGGACCTGCTCAGCTTCGGGGGCACCAAGAACGGCGCCATGGGTGCCGAGGCGCTCGTGGTCCTCCGCCCGGAGCTGGACTCCCCGGCACTGTTCCTGCGCAAGCAGGGGATGCAGCTCGCTTCCAAGATGCGCTTCGTCTCCGCCCAGCTGACCGCCCTCCTCACCGACGACCTCTGGCGCGAGAACGCCGCCCACGCCAACGCCATGGCCCACCGCCTGGCCGACGGCGTCGCCGACCTCCCGGGCGTCTCCCTGCGCTATCCCGTGCAGTCCAATGCCGTCTTCCCTGCCCTCCCCGAGAAGGCCATCGCGGAACTGCAGCAGCGCTATCTCTTCCATGTCTGGGACGCGGCCGAGAACGTGGTCCGCTGGGTGACCGCCTTCGACACCACCCCAGAGCACGTCGACGCCTTCGTCGCCGACATCCGTCTCGCCGTTCAGGAGAACCCCGGCTCCTGAACGGCATCTGTTTCACGTGAAACGGCCTGGCTCCAGAGCCGGTGACGTTTCACGTGAAACACCGGCCGCCGCCTTCAGGCCGCTTTCCTTCTCCCGTACGTCAAGATCTCGGCCGTTCTTCATGGGCGTGGGCTCCGCCCCCGGCCTTTCCTGCCGCTCCCCGATTCCTCCCTACCAAGGAACCCCCGCCTTGCCGAAGTCCGGCTCGCACATCCCGCCGCTTCATGTTTCACGTGAAACGACGCTGCCTCCACGACGCCGCCTCCACGATGACGACAGCGGGACCACCCGACGAGACGGCCCGCCGCCGGCCCCACGGAAGCCTCCGCCGGGATGCGATGCTCCACGCGCGACGGTCTCGTCGAAGCGGGCTCCACGCCCCTGGAACCGCGCATGCGTAGGCGTTGAACGCGTCTCAAGGGGCAGGGGCCCAGTCGATCACCGCAACGCCGTGCGGCGAGCACAGAGCGGTGGACGAGTCCCGGACACCTGGATGCGAGAGGCCGGAAGGACGTGGCGGCGGGGAAAGCGGGAGCGAGGGAAGGCCGAAAGCGGGGAAAGGGCCGCGCATGGGCGGGAAGCAGCCGGGGGAAGACGCGGCCGGCGGAGCGGGGGCGGAGTCGGTCGAATCAGCTGAACCGGAGAGGGCCGGGGGGGACGACCGAGACACGGGAGCGACCGGTACACGCGAGCCGGGGAGAACGCGAACGGCCTCCCTGTTTCACGTGAAACAGGGAGGCCGTTCGTCGTCGGGGAACCGTCCGGGAAGGTCGGCCGCCGGGGGTCATCCCGGAAGGCAGCCATCCCGGAAGGGGCCTCGGGGGAGATTCACCGGCCCGGCGGGTGCGCCACGGGCTCGCCTTCCCGGGCTTCCGGAGCCGGTTCGATCATCCTTCCATCGCCTGCAGCGAGCCCGGAGCCATCGTGCCGATGATGCGCTCCAGATCGTCGATGGTCGCGAACTCCACCACGATGCGCCCCTTGCGACGGCCGAAGTCGACCTTCACCCGGGTCTCGAAGCGGTCGGAGAGACGGTCGGCCAGATGCCGGAGGGCGGGCTCCTCGTCGGGCTTCGCGCGGGGAGCGCGCGGTGCCGGTGCCGGTGCCGCCTTGGCGTCGCCCACGGCGACGATCTCCTCGACCGCGCGGACCGAGAGCAGCTCGGCCACGATCCGGCGGGCGAGATGCTCCTGGGCCGCGGGATCGTCCAGCCGGAGCAGGGCTCGGGCGTGGCCCGCGCTGATCGTCCCGGCCGCGACGCTGAGCTGCACCCCGGGTGGCAGCTTCAGCAGGCGCAGCGTGTTGGTCACGTGCGAGCGGGAACGGCCGATCCGGGTGGCGAGCTGCTCGTGGGTCGCGCCGAAGTCGTCGAGCAACTGCTGGTAGGCCGCCGCCTCCTCCAGGGCGTTGAGCTGCTCGCGCTGGAGGTTCTCGATGAGCGCGTCGAGCAGGAGCTTGTCCTCCTGGGTGTTCCGCACGATCGCGGGGATCTCGGAGAGCCCGGCGAGCTTGGAGGCGCGCCAGCGGCGCTCACCCATGACCAGCTCGTAGCGCCCCTCACCCGTGGCCCGCACCACGACCGGCTGGAGCAGACCGACCTCGCTGATCGAAGCGGCCAGATCCTGGAGGGCCTCCTCGTCGAAGACATCGCGGGGCTGGCGCGGGTTGGGTGCGATGTCGTCGACGGGGATCTCGAGGAAGTAGGCCCCCATGACCGGCTTGGGGCCCGGCTGCTCCGGCACCACCGGCTCGGGGGCGACCATGGTCACGGTCATCGACACGGGCGTCTCCGTGACGACGGCCGGACCCGTGGGGATGAGCGCCCCCAGTCCCCTGCCCAGCCCTCTCGGCTGCTTACTCACTGCCCCTCCCGAGACTCAAGGTGTCGCACTCACTGACATACCCGTGGCCGCGGCCACGGGACTCGCGGTGCTCATATGGCCGCACCGCGGTAAGCGATCTCGCGGGCGGCGTCCATGTAGGCCATCGCGCCGCTGGAGCCCGGATCGTACGTCATGACCGACTGACCGTAGCTCGGAGCCTCGGAGACACGCACGCTTCGGGGGATCAGCGTGCTCAGGACCGTCGCGCCGAAGTGGGAGCGAACCTCGTCGGCGACCTGCGAGGCGAGGCGAGTGCGCCCGTCGTACATCGTCATGAGGATGGTGGAGAGGTCGAGCGTGGGGTTCAGGTGGGCGCGGACCAGATCGACGTTCCTCAGCAGCTGGCCGAGGCCTTCCAGCGCGTAGTACTCGCACTGGATGGGGATCAGCAGCTCGTTCGCGGCCATCAGCGCGTTGACCGTGAGCAGGCCGAGCGAGGGAGGACAGTCGATGAGGATGTAGTCGAACTCGACGGCGTCGTACGCGGCCAGCGCGCGCTGCAGACGGGCCTCGCGGGCGACCATGGAGACCAGCTCGATCTCGGCACCGGCCAGGTCGATCGTGGCGGGAGCGCAGTAGAGGCCCGGCATGTCCGGGACCTCCTTCACGACCTCCGCGAGCGGCAGGTCCTCCACGAGCACCTTGTACATGTCCGGTACGTCACCGCGGTGCTCGACGGCCAGGGCCGTCGAGGCGTTTCCCTGGGGGTCGAGGTCGACCACGAGCACGCGCTGGCCGTGCATGGACAGCGCCGCGGCCAGGTTGACCGACGTGGTGGACGGTGAAGATCCGGGTCTTGGCGGGGCGGGGCCAGTCACCGTCCCGGACCCCGGTGGAACCTCCGGGAGCGGCGGCGGTCTTCTGGGCCGATGTTTCACGTGAAACCACTGAGCTGAGTGCCTCTCGTACCAGCGGCGAGTCGCCGGGATTAAGGGGGGTCTGGGTCACGGTCGTCTTCCTTTCAACCGGCCTGACTACGGCACCGGGTGCTGGTGCCGGCCAGCCCAGACCGGAAAGGCGTCCATGGGGCAAAACGGCGGGAATCTCGGGCCAGCCGAGACCGCTCCTCGCGCTGGCGATCGCACTCGAACGGTCGTTCACTGGCCTCGTACTCGCTTTGCTCGGTTTACCTGGTGACCTCGCGCTTACCTGCCTCGCGAGGCACGATCCTTCCGGCGAGAGGCCTTCCGCGCTCCTTCGGGAGCCCGACCGGCGACCACTCGGATGAGAGTTGCGGGCGGCTCGACCTTACCGTGCCCGACCGATGTAAGCTCGGCGGTTTGCACCCCACTCGCCCGCAATTGCGGCTCGGCGTCCGCCAACTCCTCGGCGGCACGCTCGCCCTTCATGGCCAGCAGCTCACCCCCCTCGCGCAGCAGGGGCAGCGCCCATTTCAGCAGGCGATCGAGCGGCGCCACCGCGCGGGCGGAGGCGACGTCGAACTCCCGCCTGCCCGCGAACTCCTCGGCCCGGCCGCGCAGGACCTCGACGTTGTCGAGTTTCAACGACTCCACGCATTCCTCCAGGAAGACCGTCCGGCGAAGGAGCGGCTCCAGGAGGGTGACGGTGATGTCGGGCCGTACGATCGCCAGGACCAGGCCCGGCAGGCCGGCACCGGAACCGATGTCGACCAGGCGCACGTCGGCGGGCACGGCCTCGGCGATCACCGCGCAGTTGAGCAGGTGGCGGTCCCAGATGCGCGGCACCTCCCGCGGGCCGAGCAGCCCGCGCACCACCCCGGGACCGGCCAGCAGCTCCGCGAAGGCCTCCGCTCTGGCCCAGGCGTCGCCGGCGAACACCTCGCGCGCGACCTCGGGCGGTTCGGGGATCTGGTCACTCACTCGATGCTCACTCTTCCCTCGGAAATATCGGGGTCAGGCCGATCTCAAGGCTAACGGCCCGCTTCGGCGCCGTCGTACAGCACGGGGTGGCGACGCCGCCGCGGGCGCGCGGGACACGATGCCGTGCGACGCGTGCGGCCCACGAAAAGGTCCCACAAAGCGGGCCACGAGAGCGGCCCACGAAAAAGGCCGCCGTCCCCGGGGAACCGGGGGCGGCGGCCTCTGCCGGCCCACGCCATCGCCAAGAGGCGTTAAACGGGAAGCACCACCACGAAACGGCGGGGCTCCTCGCCCTCGGACTCGCTCCGCAGGCCCGCCGCCGCGACGGCGTCATGCACGATCTTCCGCTCGAACGGGGTCATCGGCTGCAGCGACTTGGGCTCGCCGTTCCGCTTGACGTCCGCCGCGATCTTGGTGCCGAGCTCGCTCAGCTCGCTCCGGCGGCGGTCGCGGTAGCCGCCGATGTCGAGCATCAGGCGCGAGCGCTCACCCGTCTGGCGGTGGACCGCGAGGCGGGTCAGCTCCTGGATGGCCTCCAGCACCTCGCCGTTGGGGCCGACCAGGTCGCCGCCCTTGATGTCGACGACCGACACCACGGCGCGATCGCCTTCGACATCCATGTCGATGTCACCGTCGATGTCGGCGATGTCGAGCAGACCCTCGACGTAGTCCGCCGCGATCTCGCCTTCCTGCTCCAGGGCGGCGAGATCGGGAGCCGTCTTCGCGGGCTCCTTCTCGGCCTCGGCCTCGGTCACGTCCGGCCACTCCTTCGTGCTGTCGGGATGAGACGTCAGGACTTCTTGCTACCGGTCCGCTTGCTGCGGGGCTGGCGGGTGGGCTGCTGTCGGATCACCTTGGCCTCCGGCACGGGCGGCGCCTCGGGCTCGGGGGCGGTCTTCTTGACCTTACTCAGCAGGCTCGGCTTGGGCTCGGGAGTCGTGACGTTGCCCTTGGCGTCGACCACCGGGGAGGGGTTACGGCTGTAGAACCAGTGCTGCTGGCCGAGGGTCCAGACGTTCGTGGTGACCCAGTAGAGGATCAGTCCGAGGGGGAAGTTCAGCGAGAAGATCGCGAACAGCGGCGAGACGTACATCAGGATCTTCTGCTGCTGCGCCATCGGGTTGTCCGGCATCTGGGCGATCGAGCGGGTCACGCTCTGCCGGACGGTGAGGAAGGTCGTCAGCGAGCTGACCGCCACGAAGATGGCGAGCACGACCTTGGTGATGATCGGGTCGGCGTCCAGCTTGATGATGTCGGCCGAGCTCGTGAAGAACGTCGCGGGGATGGGGGCGCCGAAGATGTGCGCGGCCCGGGCGCTGTTGACGAGGTCCTGCGACATCCCGAACTTGGCCTGGCCCGCGGCCATGGCCTGCAGCACGGTGAACATCGAGATGAAGATCGGGAACTGCGCCAGGATCGGGAGGCAGCCACCCAGCGGGTTGGCCCCCTGCCCCTGGTACAGCGCCATGACCTCCTGGTTCATGCGCTGCTTGTCGTTCTTGTAGCGCTTGCGGATCTCCTGGACCTTGGGCGCCAGCTCCTGCATCTTCTTCGACGAGCGCATCTGCTTGAGGAAGAGCGGGAAGATCAGCAGCCGCATCAGCACGGTGAGCGTGATGATGGTCAGCGCCCAGTTGAGCCCGCTGTCCTTCGGGAGGAAGGTGCTGTAGCCCTGGTGAATCCAGGTGATTACGTGGGCGACGGCTGTGTACAGCCAGTTCAGCCAGGACAGCTCCACCGAGCTAGCTCCCTTGCGTTTCGTCGGACCGGCCCGGGCGCGGGGGCACCGGGTCAAAGCCTCCGGGATGGAATGGGTGGCAACGCCCGATTCTCCGGATCGTCAACCATGTGCCGCGCAGCGCGCCGTGAACGGCCACGGCCTCGAGGCCGTAGGCACTGCACGAGGGGTGGAAGCGGCAACGGGGACCCAGCAGAGGACTCACGAAGGCCCGGTAGAACCGGATCGGAGCCATCAGGATCCTGGCAGCCGGAGAAATTCCAGCGGTCTGCTGCGCCGTCATCATCGCCCATCCATGCGAGCCCCGGGGGGCTCCAGCCGCCTGAGTAAACGATCCAGCGCGACGTCGAGTTCGGCGGCGATGCGCTCGCTTCGCGCGGACGCGGCCGGTGGATTGGCGCGTACCACCAGCAGGCTACCTCTCGGAAGCCGGTCGAGACGGTCTCGCATGAGGTGTCTCAACTGACGTTTAACCCGATTTCTGATGACCGCGCCTCCTACGGCACGACTCACCACGAATCCGACCAGGGGGGGAGTGTCCCTGTCAGAGCGCATGCCAAGGTGCGCGACCAGGGTGGGGCGGCCTGCTCGGCTTCCCCTTCTGATCGCGCCGGCGAACTCGTCGCCCCGGCGCATGCGGGACCCGGACGGCAGCACGAGAGATCTTGGTGACCCTGGGCAGGTACGCCCGTCGCCCGCCGGCAGCGATGCCGGCGGGCGACGGGCGCTACTGCCTAGGCCCGGCGAACCGGGCGCAACGGATGCGTCAGGCGGAGATCTCGGCGCGGCCCTTGCGACGGCGAGCGGCAAGGATGGCGCGGCCGGCGCGGGTGCGCATGCGGAGCCGGAAGCCGTGGGTCTTCGCACGACGGCGGTTGTTCGGCTGGAAAGTACGCTTGCTCACGAGTGGGCTCCAGGCTCAAGACGCATCCCCAGCACATGGGGACGCTCGACAGTGGCTGGCTTGCCGGATGCGGGGCATGCGAAATAGCCGCCGCGTGGCAAGCCGACCGTCGTACGTTACGGGTCAGGCGTGTCCCAGGTCAAACCGGAGAGTGTTCCGAAGCACGCACACACAGGTTATCCACGTTTCCACAGGCACGTTATCCACCGGCGCCTCGCCGTCCACAGGATGTGCGCTCCGTCCCTCCCGTACGCCACTAGGCTGTGGACAACGTCTTGTACACAGCTGTGGACAGGGCTACTGTCGGCCCTTCCAGACCCTCTCTCCGCTGCGAGGACGCGTCGGACCGCAGGTAACGGGCTGTGCACAGCCTGTGGATTCGATGTGGATTTCGTATGGCGCCCACGACGGGGCCACGGGACTCCCGGCATGTGGACAACGACGAGATCCGGTGCGCCCGGCGGCCACCATTGTGGATAAACAGATCGCGGTGGGCCAGCGGGCCGCGTCGGGAGGAGGGGAGCCGGACCATGGACGGAACGGACCTCAGCGCGGTCTGGGCGAGGGCTCTTGAGAACTCCCTGAACGAGAACGTCCCGTCCCAGCAGCGGGTCTGGCTCAACATGACCCGGCCCTTCGGCCTCATGAACGACACCGTGGTGCTCGCCGCACCCACGGATTTCGCCAGAGATGTCCTGGAGAACAAGCTTCGTCCGCTCATCAGCCAGGCGCTCTCCCAGGAGTTCGGCCGCCCGATGCGGGTGGCGGTCATGGTCGACCCCAGCGCGGCGGGCCCCGAGTCCGGACTCACCCCCCGCCAGGACGCTTATCCCCAGGCCCAGCCGCCGGGTTATGCACAGGCCGGCGGGGACCGGCAGGGTTATGCACAGCCCGCTCCGCCCCAGCACCACGGGGGTTCCGGGCTCCAGCACCCCTATCCAGGGGGCAACCAGCCCGCGCAGCCGTCCACCGACTATCCACAGGCACAGCCGTTCTCCTACCCGTACCAGCAGGGCGAGGAGTCTCCCCAGCCGTACCTGCCCGCGGAGCCCTCGCAGACGCCCGCGCAGGGGGAGCAGAGCCCCGGATACGGCCGCGGCTACACCCCGCAGCCGTCACCGCCGCGGCCCGAGCCCGACTCGTTCGACCGCGGCGCGCCCCCCGTGCCCGCCGCGGGCGGCGCCGGTGGCGTGCAGAACAGGTGGGACGGCCGCGGGAGCCGGACGCAGGGGGAGCCGGCCCGGCTGAACCCGAAGTACACCTTCGACACCTTCGTGATCGGCTCCAGCAACCGGTTCGCGCACGCGGCGGCGGTCGCGGTGGCCGAGGCGCCGGCCAAGGCGTACAACCCCCTGTTCATCTACGGTGACTCGGGCCTGGGCAAGACCCACCTGCTGCACGCGATCGGCCACTACGCCCAGAGCCTCTATGACGGCGCGCGGGTGAGATACGTGAGCTCGGAGGAGTTCACCAACGACTTCATCAACTCCATCCGCGACCACAAGGCCGACAACTTCCGGGGCCGCTACCGGGCCGTGGACATCCTGCTGGTGGACGACATCCAGTTCCTGGAGGGCAAGGAGCAGACGCAGGAGGAGTTCTTCCACACCTTCAACACGCTGCACAACTCCAACAAGCAGATCGTCATCTCCAGCGACCGGGCGCCGAAACAGCTGGTCACGCTGGAGGACCGGCTGCGTAACCGGTTCGAGTGGGGTCTGATCACCGACGTCCAGCCGCCCGAGCTGGAGACCCGGATCGCGATCCTGCGCAAGAAGGCGATCCAGGAGGGCCTGGCCGCGCCGCCCGAGGTGCTCGAATACATCGCGAGCCGCATCTCGACCAACATCCGCGAGCTGGAGGGCGCCCTGATCAGGGTGACCGCGTTCGCGAGCCTGAACCGGCAGTCGGTGGACCTGCAGCTCACCGAGGTCGTGCTCAAGGACCTGATCACCGAGGACGCGGGCTCGGAGATAACGGTCGCCACGATCATGGCGTCCACCGCCGCCTACTTCGGGCTGTCGATCGACGACCTGTGCGGCGGGTCGCGCTCGCGGGTGCTGGTGACCGCCCGCCAGATCGCCATGTATCTGTGCCGGGAGCTGACCGACATGTCGCTGCCGAAGATCGGCCAGCAGTTCGGCGGCCGCGACCACACCACGGTCATGCACGCCGACCGGAAGATCCGCTCCCTGATGGCCGAGCGCCGCTCGATCTACAACCAGGTCAACGAGCTGACGACCCGGATCAAGCAGCAGTCCCGCAATGGATGATGAGGTTTTTCACCCCGTGATGCACAGGCTGTGGAAAACCTTGTGGATCAACGGTTCGCTGGGGCCGGGGAGGTTCCGGGGCGTCGAACCATGATCATCCGGAAACCCGCTGGTCCGAACGTTGTTCGGCGCATGTGGACAACCCTGGGGAGAACTTGGGGACAACCTGGGGACAACTCGTGGATAACCTGGGGACGCCCTGTGGGGAGAGTTTTCCACAAGGACAAAACGACCTCCTACCCCGTGGATAACCTGGGGAAACCTCGTGGAAAACTTGGGGACAGAGGGCACCGAATCTGGGGACGGCCTGTGTGTACTCCGAGGTTCTCCCCAGCCCCAAGAGTTGTCCACAGTCTCCACCCACAGCCCCGGTGGATGAAAAAACAGCACTTGACCTGCGGAAACAATGGCTTTCCACAGTATCCACAGCCCCTAATACGAAGGCCACTTGTATCTCTAACTAGGAAACCCAAGAGCCATAAGAGGGGTTCCGAGGGAGCGCAGGTGCGCGACAGTGAACACTTGAACCCCAGGCACCGAGCGGATGGCGCTCGACACACAGGAGGCGGATCCACGTGATGTTCCGGGTCGACCGAGACGTGCTCGCTGAGGCGGTCGCATGGACGGCGCGCAGCCTGCCGGCGCGTCCCTCCGTGCCGGTGCTGGCCGGCATGCGTCTTGAGGTCACGGAGAACGGGCAGCTCAAGCTCTCGGGCTTCGACTACGAGGTCTCCGCCGAGGTGACCCTCGAACTGCAGACGGGCGAGGCGGGCGTGGTGCTCGTCTCCGGCAGGCTTCTGGCCGAGATCACCAGGGCGCTTCCCGCACAGCCTGTGGATTTCGTGGTGGAGGGAGCCAAGGCGGTCGTCACCTGTGGCAGCGCCCGGTTCACACTCCTGACCATGCCTGTGGAGGACTACCCTTCCCTGCCGACCATGCCCCCCGCCGCCGGCCGGGTGGGCAGCGACGTGTTCGCCTCGGCCGTCGGCCAGGTCGCGGTGGCCGCGGGCAAGGACGACACCCTGCCGATGCTCACCGGCGTTCGCGTGGAGATCGAGGGCGACACGGTCACGCTCGCGGCGACCGACCGCTACCGCCTCGCCGTACGGGAGCTGAAGTGGCAGCCGGGCCAGCCCGACTTCTCGGCGATCGCGATGATCCCGGGCAGGACCCTCGCCGACACGGCCAAGGCCCTGGGCGGCACCGGCGCCGAGGTCGAGATCGCGATGAGCTCCGCGGGCGGCACCGGTGAGGGCATGATCGGCTTCTCCAGCGCGGGGCGCCGCACCACCACCCGGCTGCTCGACCCCGAGTTCCCCAAGTACCGCTCGCTGCTGCCGACGGAGTTCTCCGCCCGCGCGGAGCTGCCGACGGCCGCCTTCGTCGAGGCCGTCAAGCGCGTGGCCCTGGTCGCCGAGCGCAACACGCCCGTACGGCTGGCCTTCCGCGGCGACGAGGTCGTCCTGGAGGCGGGCAGCGGCGACGAGGCGCAGGCGGTCGAGGTCCTCCCGGTCGACTTCGAGGGCGACGACATCAACATCGCCTTCAACCACCAGTTCCTGCTGGAGGGGCTCGGCGCGATCGACTCCGACGTGGCCCGCCTGCAGATGACCACGTCCACCAAGCCCGCCATCCTCACCGGTGGCAAGCCCGCGGACGACGGCGGTGTTCCCGACTACCGCTACCTGATCATGCCCATCCGCCTGTCCAGCTGATGGAGGCCCCCCGACGGCCCGGCGCGGGGGATCACCCGGTGGACCCCACCACGGGGCCCGCTGTGGATCCCCCGACGGGTCCCGGAAGTGATCCCGCGCCGGGAACGGCTGCGGGCGGAGGCGCGGAGACGCGCGGCGGGGCGACGGGGCGGCGGGAGGGGGCCACGTGGCTCAAGGCGTGCCTGAACGGCGCCAGGAGGCCCGGCGACCACCCGGCCCTGCCCCTGACCCCCCTGGAGCTCGCTGAGGCGGCCCGTGAGGCGCGTGGGGCGGGTGCGGACGCCGTTCACCTGCATCCGCGCGACGAGGCGGGCAGCGAGTCGCTCAGCGCCGCCCACATCGGGGCGGCCGTACGCGCCGTGCACGAGGCCTGCCCCGGCCTCCCCGTGGGGGTGAGCACCGGGCTGTGGATAACCGGCGGGGATGTGGACGCGCGGCGCGACGCCGTCCGCGGCTGGGCCGCGCTCGCCCCCGGCGAGCTGCCGGACTTCGCCTCGGTGAACCTCTCAGAACCCGGCTTCGAGGCCCTGTGGCATGATCTGCGACGGCTCGGGGTGGGGGTGGAGGCCGGGGTCTGGTCGGTGGACGACGCCGACGCGCTCGCCGCGACCGGCCTGGAATGCGTGCGGGTGCTCGTCGAGATCCTCGGCGGTCCCGCGGAAACCGCCGTCCCCCGGGCGCGCGCCGTTCTGGACCGCCTCGCCGAGCTGGGCGTCCCCGGTCCGCGACTGCTCCACGGTGAAGGGGACCCCGCCTGGATTCTCCTGGACGAGGCGGGGCAGTCTGGACTCGCCACGCGCATCGGCCTGGAGGACGTCCTCCACGGCCCTGTGGGTGACCCCGTCGGCGGGAACGCCGAGTTGGTAAGGCTTGCGCGGGCACGTCTGGCGTAGGTGAATGATGAAACCCTGAAGGGGGTCTCGTATGCAGATCGGCATGGTCGGGCTGGGCAAGATGGGCGGCAACATGGCTGAGCGCCTGCGCCGCGGCGGCCACGACGTCATCGGGTACGACCGCGATCCCGCGGTCAGCGACGTCTCCGGCCTCGAGGAGCTGGTGGAGCGGCTCCAGGCGCCGCGCACCGTGTGGGTCATGGTGCCCTCCGGCGACCCGACCCGGGCGACGGTCGAGGCGCTCGGCGGCCTGCTGTCGCCCGGCGACATCCTCGTCGACGGCGGCAACTCGCACTATGTCGACGACCAGAAGCACGGCGCCGAGCTCTCCGCCAAGGGCATCGGCTTCGTCGACTGCGGCGTGAGCGGCGGAGTCTGGGGGCTGCAGAACGGCTACGCGCTCATGGTCGGCGGCGAGAAGGCCGACGTCGAGCGGGTGATGCCGATCTTCGAGACCCTCAAGCCCGAGGGCGAGGACGGTTTCGTGCACGCCGGCACGGTCGGCGCCGGCCACTTCGCCAAGATGGTCCACAACGGCATCGAGTACGGCATGATGCAGGCCTTCGCCGAGGGCTGGGAGCTGCTCGAGGCCTCCGACATCGTGACCGACGTGGCCGGCTCCTTCAAGAGCTGGCGGCAGGGCACGGTCATCCGTTCCTGGCTGCTCGACCTGATGGTCCGCGCGCTCGACGAGGACCCGTCCCTGGCGGAGCTGGAGGGCTACGCGCAGGACTCGGGCGAGGGCCGCTGGGCGGTGCAGGCCGCCGTCGAGCACGCGGTCCCGCTGCCGGTCATCACCGCCGCCCTGTACGCCAGGTTCGCCTCCCGCCAGGAAGACTCGCCGGCCATGAAGGTCGTCGCGGCCCTGCGCAACCAGTTCGGCGGCCACGCGGTCACCTCCAAGGCGGGCGCGGCCGAGAAGGGCGCCGACGCCCCCGGCGCCGACGTCACCCCGCCGGTCGAGGCGGCCGGCTGACCCCCCGTCCCCCTGCGGCTCGCGCCATACCTTTTCCACAGGGCGCGAGCCGTACGGACGCGGGGTGCCCCGGTGACGGACGGGGCCGACTAATCTTCCTGGGGTGCATGTCGCCCATCTCTCCCTGACCGACTTCCGGTCCTACGAAACCGTCGACCTCGGCATGGAGCCGGGGGTCACGGCCTTCGTCGGGCCCAACGGCATGGGAAAGACCAACCTGGTCGAGGCGCTGGGATACGTGGCGACGCAGGCCAGCCACCGGGTCGCCAACGACGGGCCGCTGGTCCGGCAGGGCGCGGCGCGGGCGATCGTCCGCTCGTCGGTGGTGCGCGACGACCGGCGCGCGCTGATCGAGCTGGAGATCAATCCGGGCAGGGCCAACCGGGCCAGGCTGAACCGCTCGCCCGTCTCCCGCCCCCGCGACGTCGTCGGCCTGCTGCGCACGGTCCTGTTCGCCCCCGAGGACCTCGCGATGGTCAAGGGCGACCCCTCCGAGCGGCGCCGGTTCCTCGACGACCTCCTGGTGGCCAGGACGCCCAGGTTCGCGGGGGTGCGCGCCGACTACGACCGGGTGCTCAAGCAGCGCGGCGCCCTGCTGCGCACCGCCGCGCAGGCCAGGCGGGGCTCCGGACGGAGCCGGAGCGCGCGGCGGGCCGAGAGCGACGCCGCGTTCGCCGAGGCGGGGGCGGGAGACCCGCTCAGCACCCTGGAGGTCTGGGACGCCCACCTGTCGACGCACGGCGCCGAGCTGCTCGCGGCCAGGCTGGAGCTGGTCGAGACGCTGCGCCCGCTGGTCGCCGCCTCGTACGCCTCGCTCGCGCCCGGCTCCGCCCCCGCGGGGCTGGAATACCGCGGCACCCTGCCCCCGGACGCCGGGACCGATCGCGCCGAGCTGGCGGAGCGGCTGCGGGCCTGCCTGCTGGAGGTCCGCGCCTCCGAGCTCGAACGCGGCGTCACCCTCGTCGGCCCGCACCGCGACGACCTGTTCCTCGGCCTGGGCGAGCTGCCGGCGCGCGGCTACGCCAGCCACGGCGAGTCGTGGTCGTTCGCGCTGGCGCTCAGGCTGGCCGCCTACGACCTGCTCAGGGCCGACGGCGGCGACCCGGTCCTGATCCTGGACGACGTCTTCGCCGAGCTGGACAACAGGCGCAGGCGCCGCCTGGCCGAGATGGTCGCCCCCGCGGAGCAGGTGCTGATCACCGCCGCGGTCCCCGACGACGTGCCCGGGGAGCTGGCCGGAAGCCGTTTCGACGTGACCGAGGGGGGCGTGGCCCGTGTCCGATGACGGTGGAGAGGGCGCGGTCGGCCCGGTGCCCGGACCGCGGGCCCCGGAGCCGAGACGGCGCGGCGCCGCGCGAGGTGGTCAGGAGCGGAGCGGGCCCGACCCCCGTTCGCCGGACCCGGATGGCGCGGGCGGCACGGCACCCGCGCCGGACGGTACGGGCGGTACGGGGGCGGACGGAGCGGCCGCCGGATCGGCGAGGAGCGCGGCCGCCAAGGGGGCCGCGCTGGCCAGGGAGAAGCTGGCCCAGGCCAAGTCGGACGCCGCCAGGCGGGGACAGCTCCCCCGCCGCGAGCCGAGGCGCAGGGCGTCGGGGGCGCGCAGGGACTCCGGCGACCCCCAGCTCTTCGGCAGGGCCATCGCCGACCTGCTGTCCGATCGCGGCTGGGAGCAGCCCGCCGCGATCGGCGGGGTTTTCGGTCGCTGGCACGAGATCGTCGGCGCCGACATGGCGGCCCACACCAAGCCGGAGACCTTCGCCGAGGGCGAGGTCGTGGTGATCGCCGACTCCACCGCCTGGGCCACCCAGGTGCGGATGCTGGCGAGGACGCTCGTCAGGAGATTGAATGAGGAGCTCGGGGACGGAACGGTGCAAAAGGTAAAAGTTCGTGGACCGCAGAACGGCCCCCGCTCCAGCGGCGGCCTGCGCGTCACCGGAAGTCGCGGCCCGGGCGACACGTACGGCTGATCCGATGCTCGAAAACGGATCAGTGGCCCCTCTGACGCGGTGAACCCCGTCCCCGTAGGGGGATGTCCAAAGCGATGATCGTCGCGCGACAGGCCATTCCAGAGGCCGTCAATGCCACATGATGTGCTCTGAGCCGCTAGAATGAAATCGAATTCCGGACACGTCCGTTTGCGTGTCACCCCCGGCGCGCATGCCGGCTCCCCTGGGTGAACGCATCGGGGCATTCACGACGGTGACGGGCACGGCGGGGCTACATGTTGTCTCCCTGCCGCGTGTCCGCGGCAGGAGGATTTCGCACTTGTCCTACGACGCTAGCTCAATCACCGTTCTCGAAGGGCTTGAGGCGGTCCGTAAGCGCCCCGGCATGTACATCGGCTCCACCGGCGAACGCGGTCTGCACCACCTCGTCTACGAGGTCGTGGACAACTCCGTCGACGAGGCCCTGGCCGGACACGCCGACCGGATCGAGGTCACCCTGCTCGCCGACAACGGCGTGCGGGTCGTCGACAACGGCCGTGGCATCCCCGTCGGGAACGTCCCCGGCGAGAACCGTCCCGCGGTCGAGGTCGTCCTGACCGTGCTGCACGCGGGCGGCAAGTTCGACGACAAGTCGTACGCGGTCTCCGGCGGCCTGCACGGCGTGGGCGTCTCCGTCGTCAACGCGCTGTCCAGCAAGCTCGACGTGGAGATCCGCACCGAGGGCCACCACTGGCGTCAGAGTTACGTCGAGTCCAGGCCCACCGCCCCGCTGGCCAGGGGCGAGAAGACCGACGAGACCGGCACCTCGATCACCTTCTGGGCCGACGAGACCATCTTCGAGACCACGACCTGGCACTTCGAGACCCTCGCGCGCCGCTTCCAGGAGATGGCCTTCCTCAACAAGGGCCTGACGATCTCCATCAGGGACGAGCGCCCCGACTTCGCCGAGGGCGACGAGGGCGAGCCCAGGGAGGCCACCTTCCACTACGAGGGCGGCCTGTCCGACTTCGTCAAGCACCTCAACTCCAAGAAGGAGCCGGCCCACCTCTCGGTGATCGATTTCGAGGAGCAGGGCGAGGGCATCGCCGTCGAGATCGCGATGCAGTGGAACAACTCCTACAGCGAGTCCGTCTACACCTTCGCCAACACGATCAACACGGCCGAGGGCGGCACCCACGAGGAGGGCTTCCGCGCGGCGCTGACGTCCATCGTCAACCGCTACGCGCGCGAGCAGAAGTTCCTCAAGGAGGGCAAGGACGACAACCTCGCCGGAGAGGACATCCGCGAGGGCCTCACCGCGATCATCTCGGTGAAGCTGACCGACCCGCAGTTCGAGGGCCAGACCAAGACCAAGCTGGGCAACACCGAGGCCAAGTCGTTCGTCCAGAAGGCCTGCAACGACCACCTGCGCGACTGGTTCGAGCGCAACCCCGGCGAGGCCAAGGACATCATCACGAAGTCCCTGCAGGCCTCCCGCGCCCGACTCGCGGCCCGCCAGGCCCGCGACCTGACCCGGCGCAAGTCGCTGCTGGAGTCGGGCTCGGGGCTGCCGGGCAAGCTGGCCGACTGCCAGTGGAGCGACCCGGAGAAGTGCGAGCTGTACATCGTCGAGGGTGACTCGGCGGGCGGCTCCGCCAAGGGCGGCCGCGACTCCAAGTTCCAGGCGATCCTCCCGATCCGCGGCAAGATCCTCAACGTCGAGAAGGCCCGGATCGACAAGGTCCTGCAGAACAACGAGGTCCAGGCGCTGATCACCGCCATGGGCACGGGCGTGCACGACGAGTTCGACATCGCCAAGCTCCGCTACCACAAGCTCATCCTGATGGCGGACGCCGACGTCGACGGCCAGCACATCACCACGCTGCTGCTGACCCTGCTGTTCCGCTTCATGCGGCCGCTGATCGAGGCCGGGCACGTCTACCTCTCCCAGCCGCCCCTCTACAAGATCAAGTGGGACCGGAAGGGCGAGGACGCCTCCTACGCCTACTCCGACCGCGAGCGTGACGTGGTCATCCAGGCCGGCATCGACGCGGGCAAGCCCGACCCCCGGCCGCGCGACAACGTGCAGCGCTTCAAGGGTCTGGGCGAGATGAACGCCAACCAGCTCTGGGACACGACCATGAACCCCGACACCCGCCTTCTCCTCCAGGTCACCCTCGACGACGCGGCCCAGGCCGACGAGCTGTTCAGCGTGCTCATGGGTGAGGACGTCGAAGCCCGCCGTTCCTTCATCATCAGGAACGCCAGGGACGTCCGTTTCCTCGACGTGTAGCGGTAGCCGTACCAGAAAAGGATCTTGACCTGTGACGGAAGTCAACACTCCGCCCGGCCCTCCGACCGACCGCGTCGAGCCGGTCGACATCCAGTCCGAGATGCAGCGCAGCTACATGGACTACGCGATGTCGGTCATCGTCTCGCGCGCGTTGCCGGACGTCCGTGACGGCCTCAAGCCGGTGCACCGCCGCGTGCTGTACGCCATGTACGACGGCGGCTACCGGCCCGACCGCGGATACTTCAAGTGCTCCCGCGTCGTCGGCGACGTCATGGGCTCCTACCACCCGCACGGCGACACGTCGATCTACGCCACCGTGGTGCGGATGGCCCAGCCCTGGTCGCTGCGCTACACGCTGGTCGACGGGCAGGGCAACTTCGGCTCGCCGGGCAACGACCCGCCGGCGGCGATGCGCTACACCGAGTGCAAGCTCGCGCCCATCGCGATGGAGATGCTGCGCGACATCGACAAGGACACCGTCGATCTCGTCCCCAACTACGACGGGCGCTCCCAGGAGCCCCTCGTCCTGCCCTCGCGCTTCCCCAACCTGCTGGTCAACGGGGCGGCGGGCATCGCTGTCGGCATGGCCACCAACATCCCGCCGCACAACCTGCGGGAGGTGGCCGCCGGCATCGCCTGGTGCCTGCAGAACCCCGACGCCAACGACGAGGAGCTCCTCGAGGCGCTGATCGCCCAGATCAAGGGGCCCGACTTCCCCACCGGCGCGCTGATCGTCGGCCGCCGCGGCATCGACGACGCGTACCGCACCGGGCGCGGCTCGATCACCATGCGGGCGATCGTCGAGGTCGAGGAGGACGCCAAGGGCCGCCAGTGCCTGGTCGTCACCGAGCTCCCGTACCAGGTCAACCCGGACAACCTCGCGCTGACCATCGCCGAGGCGGTCAAGGACGGCAGGATCAGCGGCATCGCCGACGTCCGCGACGAGAGCTCCTCGCGCGTCGGCCAGCGCCTGGTGATCGTGCTCAAGCGCGACGCGGTCGCCAAGGTCGTGCTGAACAACCTCTTCAAGCACACCCAGCTGCAGACCACCTTCGGCGCCAACATGCTGGCCCTGGTCGACGGCGTGCCGCGGACGCTCAGGCTCGACCAGTTCGTCCGCCACTACGTGGCGCACCAGATCGAGGTCGTGGTCCGCAGGACCCGATACCTGCTGCGCAAGGCCGAGGAGCGGGCGCACATCCTGCGCGCGCTGCTCAAGGCCCTGGAGCGGATGGACGAGGTCATCGCCCTGATCCGCCGGTCGCCCTCGGCGTCCGCGGCGCAGGGCGGCCTGATGACGCTGCTGGAGATCGACGAGATCCAGGCGCAGGCCATCCTCGACATGCAGCTGCGCAAGCTGGCCGCCCTGGAGCGCCAGCAGATCACCGACGAGCACGACTCGCTGATGGCGCAGATCACCGAGTACCAGACGATCCTCGCCTCGCCCGAGCGGCAGCGCACGATCGTCCAGGACGAGCTCTCCGAGCTCACCGCGCGCTACGGCGACGAGCGCAAGACCGAGATCATCGCCTACGAGGGCGACATGTCGATCGAGGATCTCCTCGCCGAGGAGGACATGGTCGTCACGATCACCCGCGGCGGCTACGCCAAGCGAACCAACACGGATCTCTACCGGGCGCAGAAGCGCGGCGGCAAGGGCGTGCGGGGCGCGCAGCTGCGCCAGGACGACATCGTCGACCACTTCTTCGTCACCACGACGCACCACTGGTTGCTGTTCTTCACGAACAAGGGCCGCGTCTACCGGGTCAAGGCGTACGAGCTGCCCGACTCCGGCCGCGACGCGCGCGGGCAGCATCTGGCGAACCTGCTGGCCATGCAGCCGGACGAGGTCGTGATGGAGGTCCTCGACCTGCGCGACTACGAGGTCGCCCCGTACCTCGTGCTGGCCACCCGCAGCGGCCTGGTGAAGAAGACGCGCCTTTCCGAGTACGACTCGCCGCGCACGGGTGGTCTCATCGCGATCAATTTGCGGGAAGATGACGAGGTGATCGCCGCCAGGCTGGTGTCGGAGGACGACGACCTCCTCCTCGTCTCGCGCGGCGCCCAGTCCATTCGCTTCACGGCCTCCGACGAGGCCATGCGCCCGATGGGCAGGGCGACCAGCGGTGTGATCGGCATGCGCTTCCTCGACGGCGACGAGCTCCTGGCGATGAACCGGATCGCCGACGGCGACAACGTGCTCATCGCGACCGAGGGCGGATACGCCAAGCGCACTCCCGTGGATCAGTACCCTCTTCAGGGAAGGGGCGGAAAGGGAGTCCTGACCGCCAAGATCGTCAGCGCTCGTGGCAAGCTGGTTGGCGCGGTCATGGTCAGACCCGAGGACGAGGTTTTCGCGATCACGTCCGCCGGAGGGGTTATCCGGACGAGTGCCGGGGAGATCAAGCAGTCTGGCCGCCAGACGATGGGGGTTCGGCTGATGAATCTGGCGGAGGGGGACAGCGTCGTGGCGCTGGCCCGTAATGCGGAGGCGCTGGAGACCGGGGAGAACCTGGCGACCGAGGAAAGCGCCGAGTCGCAGGTGGAGACCAGCGAGAACGGGGAAGGGGAGAATCCGTGAGTGCTCAGGGCAAACCGGGATCGCGCCCCGCCACCTCGTCGACACGCGATCAGGCGACGGAGAAGATGGACAAGACCGCTGGAACGAAGGACGTCGAGGCGGCCTCGTCACCGGTTAACGGTAGCGCGCCCGCGCCGGAAACCGATGAATCGGTATCCGACGATCGCAAGGGCAGGAAAAAAGTGACGACAGAGGACGGCAAGCAGGCCGACACCACGGTGCGGATCCGTCCAAGCGGATCTCCACCACCCTCGGCGCCATCGCTGCAGTCGCCCACCCCGCCTCCGCCGCAGACTTCGCCTCCGCCGGGAGGGCAGCAGGGCCGTTCCCCGGCCGCTCCGCCCGCGCCGCCGCCCGGGGGACAGCAGGGCCGTTCCCCGGCCGGACAGCAGAACAACCGCGCCCCGTGGTCGCCCGGCAGCCTGTCGTCGCCCCAGGCCCCTGAGGCGTCCGGCAAGAAGGCCACGGACGTCGGTGGCCCCAGGTCGCCCCGCAAGGCGCACCTGGTGCTGCGCAGGGTCGAGCCGTGGTCGGCGATGAAGTTCAGCTTCGTCGTGTCACTGGTCTGCTTCGTGGTGCTGTTCATCGCGGTCGCGGTGCTCTACATGGTGCTGTCCGGCCTCGGGGTGTTCGAGAACATCATCCAGACGGTCACCCAGCTGACGACGGCCGACGGCAAGGCCACCAGCGGCATCGACATCGCCTCCTGGTTCGAGCCGGTCCGCATCCTCGGCTACACCGCCCTGATCGGCGCGGTGAACGTCGTGCTGATCACCGCCCTCGCCACCCTCGGCGCGGTGATCTACAACGTCGCCTCCGACCTGGTCGGCGGCGTGGAGGTCACCTTCAGCGAGGCCGAGTAGCCGGCCCGTCGCGTGTCCTCGTCCTCTTTCGAGGGCGGGGACATGGCGCGAGCAGGCACCGAAACAGGGTAAGCTTTTCCCTGTTCGAGCGAACGGGTTCGCCTCCGCCAAACGGATGCGAGACCGTTCGTCTGTGTGATGAGGGGCTATAGCTCAGACGGTTAGAGCGCTTCCCTGATAAGGAAGAGGTCCCAGGTTCAAGTCCTGGTAGCCCCACCGTTAAGTAACAGCTCAAAGGCCAGATCCGAAGATTACGGATCTGGCCTTTTGATCATTTGCTGGCCTTTCGCCAGTGGGATTGTCCCCGGCCAGGTGACAGAGATCGGTTCACTGGCAGTAGGTGATGTCCGGATGACTTTTCTCTGGGGTGTCGAACGGAAGCCCGCCCCGGGCGCCTCGCGTATCCGGGGCGGAGCGGAAGGGTAACGGCCGCTCAGGACTCGTCGGGATCCTGGCGCTCGGCTACCAACTCGATGCTGTCCGGTCCGGCGGTGATTCTGTGCTCAAGCTGCTGTAGTGCCTCATCCGGGCTCCCATACTCACCCGCAGTACCTGTTGCGACCCCGTCAGGGGTCAACAGCTCAAGAAGGACGCGACCTGACCGCGTAGCTCTCAGGGTGAAATGGATCTCCCCCGGTGACGCTCGACGTCGCCGCTTCCTGGGTTTATTGGCTTCCAAGATGTCGGTAACCTCCCTAACCAGATCTACCAGGTGCCGAGGTAGACCTGGTTGAGAGGCAAGGGCCAAAACCTTGGAAAGGTCGTCAACAACATCGATCTTGCCCTGTTCGGCGTCCTCCAGCATGCGGATCAGCTCGTACAACCGGATGCGTTCCTCGTTGAGGCGGGCCTGCCAATATCGGTCCAGCGCCTCTTTGGAGTGCTCACTGAGGGAGGAGTTCATGATGCGCCGAACGGTCTCGGTGATCGCTGATGGTGGCGACGGCAGGTCAGCCTTCGAACTCAGGGCCTTCGCATCAGCGTGACCAGCCAGAACCAACAGCCCTTCCAGGTGGACGCCGAGCGTGTTGCTCAGGCTTAGAAGGTGTGTGACCGAGGGCTTGCTCCCGCGCCGCCACCTTAAGATCGTAGATGGGCTGATGCTCAAAGCGTCCGCGAGCGATGCGTCGGTGGGATAGCCCCTGGCCTTGGCCATCTGTGATAGCCAGACCGAGAAAGAGGTTTCGCCAGCTTTGTTGTCGGACCTCACGTATACTCCCGCACCCTTTCCAAACGCGCAATCGCACCATAGCTATCATGTTGCATCTGCGCAATAAAAGATCATGCAGATCCATGGTGTTTTCTGGGCAAGTACGCACATCTCTGTCCATCATCCATGACTTTGAATGCCGGATCTTCGTAGGGGGTACTCAAGGCGGCATTCCCGTCAAGGTTCGCCTGACGTGCCGCGACAAGGGGGGTGGGGGGAGTTTCCGGCGTCCGGGAGGGCGTGGCCCCACCACGCAGAGGCGTACGGGATCGCTGTTGCGTGGACGGAACATAGCGGGGCGAACGTATCCATCTCGGTGGGTGTACGCTGGTCGGGACCTGGCCGAGCAGGGGTCTGATGACCTCAGTGCCGGAACGGTCGTGCCCGAATACGGGGACGGCCCGGCGGGGGACCTCCGAGAGATTGCCGCTCTCGGACCCTGCCAGGCCGACGCCCCGCCCTGCCCGCGACTGCGGGCCGACTTCCACATCTAGCGAGAGGGGACTGTCGTGAACTATATCTGCGGCCCCTAGCGACCCGTCCGCCGGATCGGCGACAAAGTGTGCGTCGATATCGATCTGTTGCGGGCCTTCTCTATCCCCTGGGTCCCGCTGGATGCCGCGAACGAGCGATATCCGTCGACGCCACGTCGGCCGCGTTCCTGGTCAGAACCATCATCTGTCGTGAGCTCACAAAGTCGCACCGGCATCTGGTATGCCCGCGAACCGGCTCATGATCCCTCGCCGAGGTGAAGATCCGCATGGTTCTTCACCTTAACGACCAACAGGGCATTCGTTCCTCGCGTCGGCAGGGTCGGCGCGAGGATCCTCCCCCCAGGATGATCATGACTTTGGCGCAGCATGAGTGGCCGCCCGAACTGGAGACGGCGTCAGCCTGCTTCAACTGCGGTCTCTCTTATGACGAGTGGAACGATGAAAAAGAGGCGTTCTGCAAGTCCGGTGCACCTCCACTGCTCGTCGAGCTTCCGATAGACGAAGCTGAGACAGCGCGTAGCTCTTCCGAGTGGAAACGGCTGGCCACCTCACGTGAGGCATCGGGATGGCCGGTTTCCTCCGAGGCTGATGCCCTCCTACGACACTCAGCGTAGGTGAACGGAACGGCTCACCCCCGAGCTCGGGGGTGAGCCGTTTTCAGGTCGGCTGATCTCTTGCTCCAAGCAGAGAAGCCGTGCTTGGCAGCCCCTGGTAGGTGTGGCGACGCCGTCCCTCCGAAGCACACGCCGCCACGCCCGTCTCTACCGGGCTTTCCCGGACAGCAGTGTCGTCCAGGTCGCCCGAGCTTTGGCGATCGACCAGCGGTGGCTCTCGTCCACCCGGTGGCCGTCGTCGAGTTGGAGGGTGCGCCGGATGAACCCCTGCCCACCGCCCTGGAACAGCTCGTACACGGTGGCCCGGCATCCGCACGTCCACGCCACCGGCCGCACCCGCTCCAGGACCTGGTCGGGTGTGTGCCAGTCGAGCCGGACATGACCGCGTTGCGCCATGCCCAGGTGCGGGCTCACGCAGGTCTCCAGCACCGTCACAACGGCGCCGCCTCTGCCCTCGGTGCTCTCAGTGGAGGCGCGGGGTGTGCAGCACGAAGATCGGCATAGCGGGCGGCGATTCGGCGGGCGGCCGTCGCCGGGTTGTCCGCCGGGTGTGCCGCGTACTTCCTGCGGCCCGTCCGGGCGGAGTGTTCGCCGTTCCACCACATGAAGTGGACGCCGTCGGACCAGACGAGCAGGTCCACCCACACGCTCAGCAGGGCCGCGCCGTGCCCCTGGTGAACGCCGGCGGTTATCCCGAGATCGGCGAGAGCGGCGCGGAGCTGTTCGGCCGCATGAGAGGAACGGGCTGCTTCTGTGATCACTGCGTTGAGGGGCATCGCTCTCCGGGAGGTCTCGGATGGTCGTGACGAGGCGGTCGAACGGGTGGTCACACCTCCTTTCCGCCTTGCGACGATGGGACGTTTTTGAGGCTTGATACGTCCCTAAGCATGCTGATCAGGGCAGGGACGATGGAACTTCACTTGGGGACGGTGACGGGACGTCTTTAGAGGCGTATAAACGTCCCATGGCACCTAACGAGCGCCTACGGTCCGCGCTGCTCCACGCGGGCATCAGCGTCCGGCAACTGGCCGAAGCGGTAGGGGTCGATCCCAAGACGGCCGAACGGTGGGTCAACACCGGCCGTACGCCACACCCGGGCATCGCCCACCGGGCCGCGATCGTGCTCCGGGAAGACCTCGCCCACCTGTGGCCCGCGATCGAGCAGGGAAAACGACGTCATCGGGGAAGCGGTGAACTGGTCGCCGCCTACCCCACCCGCGCCTCCGCGCCCCTGGACATGTGGCGGACCCTGTTCGAGCGCGCGGAGCAGCGCATCGGCATCCTGGTCTACGCCGCGAACTTCCTGCACGAGTCCTGGCCGGACTTCAACGACCTTCTCGCGTCGAAGGCGCGGGAGGGGTGTCGTGTCCGCATCCTGCTCGGTGACGCCGACTCACTTGTCATCCGGGGCCGGGGCGCTGAGGAGTTGTTCGGGCACGGCATCGAGTCACGCTGCCGGGTGGCGCTCATGCACTACCGGCCGCTGACGGAGTCGTCGAACGTCGAGCTGCGCGTGCATGACACCACGCTCTACAACTCGCTGTTCCTGGGGGACGACCACATGATCGTCAACGCGCACGTCTTCGGTATGAACGCCTACGGCGCACCGGTCTACCACCTGCGCCACATGCGCGATGAAGGGCTGTTCGACACCTACGCCACCAGCTTCGAAGCCGTGCGGAAACAGTCCCGCCTGCCCGGCGAGGAGCGATAAGTGGCCCGCACCGAGTACTACGACGATCCCGACGCCCCCGAGCCGAACAGCCTGGTCGTGGGGGTGTCCGCCGTGGTCGTCGACGACAAGGGGCGCATCCTTATGCAACGGCGCACCGACAACGGGCTGTGGGCGTTGCCCGGCGGCGGGATGGACCTCACCGAGTCGGTGCCCCAGACCGCCGTACGGGAGGTGAAGGAGGAGACCGGCTACGACGTCGAGGTGACCGGGATGGTCGGCCTCTACACCGACGCCCGGCACATCATCGCCTACAGCGACGGAGAGGTACGCCGCCAGTTCAACGTCTGCCTGACAGCCCGCGTCGTCGGCGGAGCACTTGCGGTCAGCGACGAGTCGACCGACGTTCGCTGGATCAGTCCCGATGAGTTCGAGGAACTGTCGATGCACGACACCCAGCGACTCCGGATCGGGCACTTTCTCGACGGGACTGTCTCGCCGTACATCGGCTGAGTCGGGAATCCAGCGGGGTGGGGGTTTTGAAACACCGGTGCCGCGCTGGGATGACCGAACAGCGCCCCTGACCTTTTGTGTCTTAGATCCCTTGGCTGGCCGCATCCGGCGTCAGCGCGAGCAAGCCGGTTCCCCGGACCTTTGTCTCGCGCGTCAAGGTGAGCGGGCTGACGCCGTACGCGGCGGCGATCTCAGGGGCCAGGTGGAAGGCGGCCCATGTCCACTCCTCGATCTGTTCACTGCTTGCGGCTTGCAGGTCTCCGTCGGCCGGAAGCCCTAGTTCCAAGCGTCGTGCCTGTTCCTGGGGCAGCGGCTCGCCGAGGGTGAGCAGTTCGTCATCGAGCTCGCCGGTCGCCGCGTACCGGCGTACGACGTTGCCGTGCTCGGCCACCAGCCATGCCGAGCCGTCCCCTCGCTCGCCGTAGTAGTAGGCCTGGGCCCCTCCGTAGCGGGCACTGAGCGCCTCGCACAACCTGAGCACATCCTCGTGACGCTCGTTGCCGCAAGGATCGCACCAGGCTCCGATGACCAGGGTCCAACCGTCCACTTCGGGGGTGACAAAGACCCGCGACAGGTGACGACGGTCATCCGGGTCGTCGTGCGCATCGGTTTCGATCACTTCTCGGGCCTCGGTGAACGTGATCGGTCTGGGCGAGGACAGGCCCAAGACTTCCATGACGCCCGTCTGATCGCCGGTGGGGACCGCGATCCAGTTGTTCCAGCACGTCGACACCGGCTCAGGCCAGTCCTTCACCTCTGTCCGCACGGACCCACTATGCCAGGTCTTCAAAAGAGGCCGGGGTGAAGGTTGAATCTCAAGATGAGTGACGAACCGAGTGACAACGACCACGGGCGAGGCCGGACGCCGGTGGATCACCGTGGACCACATGAGCAGGTGGGAGCGGGTGTAGCCCATGGTCCCGACCTCTCCCGCGTTGCCTGATAAGGAAGAGGTCCCAGGTTCAAGTCCTGGTAGCCCCACCAGCGAAAACGCCCCGGAGCGATCATGCTCCGGGGCGTTTTGCTGTGACGAGTACTGCGATGGTCTCGTGCGACCAGTCCATCGGCTCCGTCCCGCATGATTGGCGGGCGGCTGATCTTGTTCGGCCACTACGCCGCTCTGGTACACGGCCGGGGCAGCCTGCCTCGGCCGGCCGCCTTCTACCTGGCCGGAGGTCTGGTGTTCGCCGCGAGCCCGCTCCCCGGCCGCGGGCGGGCCGGCCACCTACCGGGATCGCCCTGAGGCGAGACCGGGTGGGCGTGGGGTGACTCGGATGGCCTTGGACACCGCTACGGGCAGGTGTCCGACCGGCTCCTTGCCCGCAGCGGGCCGAATCGGCCTGAACGTGGTGTCAGGCGACACTTTCCCGGCATTTACGGCAGGACGACAAAGTCACACCAAACCGACCAGTCCGAGACGGCGGCTCCGTCCTCGGCACGCACACGGAAGCGGTAGTCGCCCTCGGACAGCGTGCCCGGCGGGAGGTCCGCCGACAGGTGCAGGGAGGCCAGTTCGGTTCTCGGCTCCTCCTCGCCGCGGCTGATCTCGAACCTGCCGACGAGGTTGGGATTGTCCGACGGTGGGGTGGCGGCGAACTGACCCAACTGCGTGGTGTGCAGGACGGGGACCTTTGCCGGGTCGTCGCAGGACTGGAAGGGGCTGTAGGGGCCCTGGGAGATCAGCAACGTGGTCGGCACGCCGGGCTTTTGCACCTCACCGGTATGGACCGTGAACGCGCACCACGGCAGCCAGGCCGATTTCCCAGTGGTGGCGTCTTCGGCCCGCACTCGGAAACGGTATTTCCCGTCCTGGAGCAGTCCTTCGGGTACCTGGTACCTGGCCCGTTTTTCGGTGCCGGACTCAAAGGGCGCTTTGGCGGTCAGCAGCGGGGGACGGCCGGGGCGAGCCACTTGGACGACCATCTGAAGGTCCGGGTGATCCGCCGTGTCGAGGTAATCGCGGCGCGCGCTGATGATGGGGGTCAGAGTCCTGGACAGGACTTTCCCGAATTCGCACCCGTGCGGCAACGTGAGAGAGGAGGAGCTCAGGGAGGGATAGACGGGCGGGAGCGGCGGTGAGGCCGAGGTCGAATCCGCCGACGCCGCGGGCGCGACGATCGCGCCGAGGGTGAGGGCCGCGACAAGCGCTGTCACTGCCCGCAGCCTTCGTCGCAGAGGGCCGCCCTGTGTCATGCTCACGAGATTCATGGGCTCTCTTTCCTGGAGATCGTTGAGCCCATCTCACATGATCACTCGATTTTGTTGAACCTTCCGGGCTGGTATGTAAGGGATACGTCATAAGTATCGATAGGTAAATTAAAAAATGCGTAGAAGTCGCCGAGATCCAGTGATTCACCGGTTCAGTTCGCCACGGCCTGTACGCCCTGTGGTGTGCCGGTTCGCGGCCGGCCACTCCGCGGGCCGCCGTCACAGGTCGGTGGCTATGATCTTCTCGATGTTCCGTTCGGCGAGCGCCGTGATGGTGACGAACGGGTTGACGGTGGTGTTGCCGGGGATCAGCGAACCGTCGATGACGTACAGGCCGGGGTAGGCGGTGAGGCGGCCGTAGTTGTCGGTGGCCCTGTTCAGGACCGCGCCGCCGAGGGGGTGGTACGTGAGGTGGTCGCCCCAGATCTTGTACACGCCGAAGAGGTCGGTCCGGTAGATCGTCCCCTCCCTGGCGTTGATCTTGTCGAAGATCGTCTTGGCCATGTCGATGGACGGTTGCTTCCAGGAGGTCTGCCAGTTCAGGTCGACCTTGCCCGTCGCGGCGTTCCAGGAGAACTGGGCGCGGTTGGGGTTCCTGGTGATCGACAGGTAGAACGAGGCGAAGGTCTCGATGCCGACCGGTAGTGGCGCGACCTCGGCGAACGCGCCGCCGGTGGCCCAGTTGTCGATGCCGGAGCAGGGAATGGTCGACTGGAGGCTGCCGGTCGGGTCCCACAGGTGGTTGGCGCGGCCGCACATGACGTTGCCGTTGTCGCCCCAGTTCTTGCCGATCTCGTTGTTCAGGTTGGGCAGCACGCCGGTGGCCTTCAGCCTGACCAGCAGCTTGCTGGTGCCGACGCTGCCGGCGGCGAAGAACACCTTGTCCGCGCTCACCGTCTTGGTGGCTGTGATATCACCGCTGGTGTTGATCTGCTCGATAACGACCGTGTAGCGGCCACCGGCCGCCGGGGCGACCGAGGTGACCCTGTGCAGCGGTGAGACGGTGACGTTGCCGGTGGCCTTGGCCAGGGCGATGTAGGTCTTCTGCAGCGACTTCTTGCCGTGGTTGTTGCCGTAGAGGATCTCGCCGGCCAGCGCCGACCTGGTGGCGGTTCCGGCCGCCTCCTGCTTCATGTAGGTCCAGTCGTACACGTTGGGCACGAAGACGAACGGGAGGCTGGAACGCTGGGCGTGCTTTCTGCCGACCCGGCTGTACTGGTAGCAGGCGGCGGTGTCGAACCAGGCCGGGTCGACGGAGGTGACCCCGAGTCCGGCGTTGGCGCGCGGGTAGTAGGTGTCGTACATCTCGTCGGCGTTCACCGACGGGAGGACGGCGCCGAAGTTCTCGCGCTTGGGGGTGACGGCCATGCCGCCGTTGACCAGCGACCCGCCGCCGACGCCGCGGCCCTGGTAGACCGTGATGCCGCCGAACTCCTCGGCGTCCAGGATCCCGGTGTAGCGGGTGATGTCCCTGTCGATCGGGAAGCCGAGGAAGTAGTTGAGGGGGGCCTTGGTCCTGGTACGCAGCCAGTAGGACCGGTGGTCCGGCGCGGTCGTGGTGCAGAAGATCTTGCCGTCGGAGCCCGGGGTGTCCCAGGCCATGCCCATCTCGATCATGTGCACGTTGACACCGGCCTGGGCGAGACGCAGGGCGGCGACGGAGCCTCCGTAGCCGGTGCCGATCACCAGGGCTGGGACGTGAGCGCCGTCGGCGATCGGAGCGGCCGCGGTGACGGATTGCGCCTGGGCCGTGGTGGAGTGACCCGCGAGAGCCGTGATTCCCAGTATGGAACCAGTTCCAGTTATGAATCCACGACGTGATATGCCTTTGGGGCTGGATCCAACTGAGCCTTTCTTGGTCATGTGATTTTCCTCACACTCGGGGGGTGGAACCAGTTCTATATGTTTCTGGAGTGTTAATCCACCGCGCGTCCGCGAGTGATTTGTGTCCTGTGGGCTACCGGAAACTCCAGGCACGGTTCGGGGCGGTCTGTCATCGTGACTCCCCGCGTCAGGTGGGTGTCCTGGTGACAGCCCGCCCCAGGCAGATCATGCGGGGGTCATGGCGACAGCCGCCCCCGGCGGATGTTCGAGGGGCGTACGGATGCGGAGGCCGTCCGCCCCGGTGTTCGAGGCGTCAGTTCTCGCAGGACTCCCTGACTTCGGCGGTGCAGAAGTCCCTGCCCGCTCCGCCGACGACGGAGTCGGCGCCCGCGTTGCCTTCGAGGACGTCGTCGCCGTCGTTCCCGTTCATGGTGTCGCCGCCGGTCTGGCCGGAGACGATGTCGCGGGCCGCGCCGCCGGAGAAGCTGTCCCTACCGGCGCCCAGGAAGGCGCGCATGGACAGGGCGGTGTTGTTGCGCAGGGTGTCGGCGCCCCCCTGGAGATTGGCCTGGATGCCGGTGATCCCGGTGGCGGGGCAGCGGACCGTGTTGTCGTCGACCTTCTGGCAGGTCCCTCCGGTGGAGAGCGTGTCGGTGGAGTTCCTGATGAGGAGCGAGCCGTCGGCGTCGATGTCGATGCTGATGTCGTCGGCCAGGTTCCCCGCGTTGACGGACAACAGGCTTCCGGTCACGACCACGTTGGTGTCGGCCAGCGCGGGCCCGGCGAAGGCCAGCGGCGGGGTGGCCATCAAAATCCCCGCTGCCAGCACCCGCAGCCCGGTCCTGCGGATCACGCCCGGCCGCGACGCCTCACGCTTCGTGACGTTCCTCCGTGTACGCATGAATCCCCCGTGTGTTCGGTCGCCGGCCACTTCTGGTGGTGGCCGGCCGACGGGCTCCTGTGCCCGGGACGATTACATCCCGTGACCACCCGCGACCTCGCGTCGCTGCGCGCACGGTGTGAGAACTGTTTTACGGAGAGTTCTGAAAGCTAGACCGTCTCCACGGCCGGGCGCCCCCGGTGCTCGGCGAAGATGTCTGCGACAGACACGGCACCGGGGGTGAAGCCCGGCCTTCCGGATGGTTGGGGCGGCCGGCCGCTCGGCTCAGGGTCGCTCGGCTCCGGAGCGGTGTCGGCTCCGGGTCGCTCGGCTTCGGGCCGGTGTCGGCTCAGAGTCGCTCGGCTCCGGGTGGGTTCGGCCCTGGGTGGTTCAACTCCGGGTGGTTCAACTCCGGGTGGTTCAGCCCTGGGCCGGTGTCAGCTCCGCCATCCGCGACCATCCCTCGCCGGGCGTCTCGACGTTGATGATCTCCGGCGTGCTCGCGATCACCTCGGGCATCCAGGCCATCGCGGTTTTGAAGTGGTCCGAATTCACGTGCGCCGCGCCCGCGGCGGACGAGGCGAACGCCTCCAGCAGGACGAACTGGCCGGGTGTGTCGACGCTCCTGGACCATTCGAAGAAGATGTTCCCCGGCTCGTCCCGGGTGGCCCGGGTGAAGTCGTCGACGAGCGAGAGCCACTCCTCGGCGCGCTCGGGACGGATGGTGAACTTGACGGCGATGAAGATCATTGGTTGGCCTCTTCAGCTCTGTTCCGGCTCCGGCGAGATGCCGGATCTGTCGAAATGATGGTTCCGCCGGAATCGCGGTTCCGTGGAAATCATGGCTCTGTCGTGGCTCTGTCGAAAATCAAGACGGATGTCCGCTCCCGGGTGTCGCGCGGGACGATACCCGGCGCCATGGCCAAGATAAGTGGCGGACGCGCCACCCGGGCGCCACCGCCACCCGAGAAGGAGCGGATCATGCAGGCTCCGCCGTCCCCCCACCTCACCCGCCCGGTCATGTACCACCGCTGGTCCGAGATGACCTTCATGCACTGGCGGTACCCGCCGGCCGCGATCCAGCGGCTGCTGCCCCCCGGGCTCACGGTCGACACCTTCGACGGCGCGGCCTGGGTAGGCCTCACCACCTTCCTGATGGAGGACGTACGGGCGCCCGGCGTGCCCGCGCTGCCGTGGCTGTCCCGGTTTCCCGAGACGAACGTCCGCACGTACGTACGCGACGAGCTGGGGCGGGACGGTGTCTGGTTCCTGTCGCTGGACGCCGGGCGCCTGCTCGCGGTGCTCGGCGCGCGGGCCGGGTACCGGCTGCCCTACTTCTGGTCCCGGATGGCCGTCCGCGCCGTCGGCGAGCGGCGCGGCTACCGCTGCCGCCGGCGCCTTCCGGGGCCCTCGGGGGCGCGCTGTGACGCGGTCGTGGAGCTCGGCCCGCCGTTCGCGGAGCCGGAGCGTGACGAGCTGGCGCACTTCCTGACCGCCCGCTACCGGCTGTTCACCACGGTCGCGGGCAGGACGGCCACGGCCCAGATCGAGCACCCCGACTGGCCGCTGCGCCACGCCCGGCTGATCCATCTGGACCAGGACCTGCTCCAGGCGGGAGGGCTCGACGCCCCGGATCACGCTCCCGTGCTGCACGCCTCATCCGGGGTGCCGGTACGGATCGGGATGTGGACCCGGTGACGCGCGAGCCCTCCCTCCCGGCCCGGGTCCGTACCGTCACTCCTGCCTGACGAGGAGGTGGCGCGGCCCGCGCAGGACCGCGCTCTGCCGGTACGGGGGCGGGTCGGCGACGAGCCGGAGGCCCTCCAGGTTGCGGAAGAGCTCGTTCAGCGCGATCTGCGCCTCCAGCCGGGCCAGGGGGGCGCCGAAGCACAGGTGGACGCCGGCGCCGAAGCCGAGGTGCTGGTTGTCCCGCCGGTCGGGGTCGAACCGGTCGGGGTCGCGAAAGTAGGCGGGGTCGCGGTTGCCGGAGGCGAGCACGAGCGTGATCCGCGAGCCCTTCGGGATGACGGTGTCCGCGACGGTGAGGTCGCTGTACGCGGCCCGCCAGGGGATGAGATGCACCGGAGGCTCGTAGCGCAGCAGTTCCTCGACCGTCCGGATGATCATTTCCGGTTCGCGGCGCAGGCGCTCCAGCACGCCGGGGTGGCGCAGCAGCGTCAGCACGCCGTTGGTGATCAGGTTGACGGTCGTCTCGTGGCCCGCGATGAGCAGCAGGTTGGCGGTGCTGACGATCTCCTCGTCCGTCATGCGCCCGTCGGGCCCGTCGTCGTTGGCCAGCCGGGACAGCAGGTCGTCACCCGCGGGCCGGCCGCGGCGGCTCTCCAAAAGCTCGGCGAGGTACGCCCTGAGGCTCTCGCGGGCCCGTACGCCCTCCCGCACGCGCTCCTCGGAGTCCGACGCGGAGTCCGGCGCGGAGTTCGGCGCGGGGTCCGGCGCGGGGTCGACGTCGAGCATGGCGACGATCGCCTCGACCCACCCGTGGAACCGCGGCTCGTCCTCGCGGGGCACGCCGAGCAGGTGGCAGATCACGGTGACGGGGAAGGGGTAGGCGAAGTCGTCGACGATGTCGATCTCGTCCTTGCTCACCAGGTTGTCGATCAGGCGCGTGACGACGGCTTTCAGGTCGGGCCGCATGTCGTCCACCAGCGTGGGCGAGTGCGGGGGGCCGAAGTGCCGCATCGCCATGCGGCGCAGCCGGTCGTGCTGCGGCGGGTCGAGGCCGATGAACGCCGGCGAGTCCCCGCGCGTGGCGAGGGCGTGCCCCGGGTGGTCGAGGTTGTGCGCGTCGGAGCTGAGGTGCGGGTCGTGCAGCAGCGCGGTGATCTCCCGGTAGGTGCTGACGACGTAGCCGCCGTCCTCCTGCCGGGCCACCGGGGTCCTGCGCAGTTCGGCGTAGAGCGGGTACGGATCGGCCCGGCTGGAGTGGTCGAGAATCCGCTGGAAAGTGCTGGACGCCTGGGTGACTGTCATGGCCGCTTCTCCTCGGTTGTGCCGCTTCCGGCCGCCCGGAGTTCCACCGTCCCTGGTCGAGACCGATCGAACCCGGTCGAGACTGGTTGATCCAGGTCGAGCCCCGTGAAGCCGGGTGGAGCTCGTTCGAGGCCGGTCGAACCTGGTCAGCCGCCCGGCCGCGCGAACGCCACGCGCCGCTCGCTCGGCTCGTAGCCGGTGACCACCACCGTCGCTCCATGGGTGATGATCACCGAGTCGGGGAAGTGGGCGGGCACGGGCCTCATGTCGGCGGGCTGGTCGGGTGTGGGGCAGGGAGGCGGGAAGGGCGCCGCCGTCTCGATCAGATGCCGGTAGTGATCGAGCCACTTGGCGTTGTCGAAGCTGACCGCCGCGGTGACCCGGCCGCGGTAGCCGTACGCGGCGACGAACCGGTGCTCCTCCACCGATCCCTGCGTCACGACGACCTCGTCCGACAGGACCGGGACACCGACGGATTTGATGTTGACGCCGAACTGCATCGACCAGAACGTCGGCATGGACAGGTGCGGCCAGCGGTCGGTCGGGGAACTGACCATGTTGTGGGCCGCGACCTGGGCCTGTTCCACCGCGTTGGCCCAGTGTTCCAGCGACAGGAACCGGTACTCGTAGACCGGGTGCGGGCAGCGTGCCACGTCCCCGGCGACGAAGACGTCGTCGGTGACCAGGCCGTTGACGTCGAACGCCCGGCAGCCCGAGTCGCAGGCCACGCCCCAGACGCCGGCGGCCAGCCCCGAGTCCCGCAGCCACTCGGTGTTGCGCACCCCGCCGAGCGCGACCACCACCACGTCGGCGTCGACCGTGCCGCCGTCGGAGAAGTGGGCGCGGCGCACCCGCCCCCGCTCGTCCCCCTCCAGCCGCGTGACCTTGATGCCGCAGCGCAGATCGACGCCGTGGGCACGCTGGAGGTTCGCGGCGATCGAGCCGATCATGCTTCCGAGCGCTCCCACCAGCGGGGCCTCGGCGACCTCGGCGACGGTCACCGGTATGTCGCGCTCGCGGCACACGGAGGCGATCTCGGAGCCGGCGAAACCGGCCCCGATGACGAGCACTCGGCCGGGTCCGGCGGCCAGCCGCTCCCACAGGCGGCCGGAGTCGTCGCACGTGCGTACCACGAACACGCCGTCCAGGGTGGCCTCGGCCTCGTCGGCCCAAAGTCTGGCGCGCACACCGGTGGCGATCAGCAACTTGTCGAAGGGGATCTCCCGCCCGTCCGCGAGCTCCACTCGCTTGCCCGCGAGGTCCAGCGCGGAGGCGGGCACGCCGAGCAGCCACTCCGCGCCGATCTCGCGACGCCGGGGCAGCGCGGTGCCGTTCGCGGGCACCCAGCCGGTCAGGACCTGCTTGGACAGCGGGGGCCGGTCATAGGGTTCGCACGCCTCGTCCCCGACGAGGGTCAGTGAGCCGGTGAAGCCCTCGTCACGGAGCGCCTCCGCGGCCCGCAGCCCCGCGAGTGAGGCGCCGACGATGACGATGCGGCCGTCGCGCCTGAACGTCTCCTCGCTTCGCTCGCTGGTCACGCCGTCGCCGTTCCGGTCGCGACCGTCGTCCCCGTGCCGGGCGCCGCGGTCGCGGCCGTCGCCGTTCCGGTGGTCATCGCGGGCGGGATCGCGGTCGCGTCCAGCCAGTCGACGAGGATCGCCTGGACCGGGCAGGCCGCCGCCGCGCGCAGGACCCGGTCCCGTTGCGCCTCATCCGGACTGGAGTGGAACATGAGCGCCTCCTCCCCCCGCATCCGGAACGTGTCCGGAGCCAGGAAGGCACACTGCGCATATCCCTGGCATCGCGCCAGGTCGACGACGACCCTCATACGGACCATCCCTTCCGAACCTTCGTACGGCTGAGTGAGACGGAGAGAACCGGGACGGCGAGGTCGATTCCGGCGGGCGGCGGCCCTGGCGTCTGTCCCGGCGGGCGGCTCCGCGTGCGGTCAGGGACGTTTGTGGGGTTCGAAGGGTCCCGAAGCCCTCGAAAGGGCGGGAGACGCGGCGGATACGAAGGACTGGGCGTGCGGTTCCGGGGTGGGCCGATGTCCCCGGCCGATTCCGGAGAACATCAGACACCTCCCCGTGACACCACCTGGTAAGGCGCTGACCTGCCTAAATAAGGCTAACCCGGACATTTGGCCGGTACATCGCCCTTGCGCCAGAGGACGGTCAAGGATTGCGTACGGAGAGAGGGCCGGGCCGTCAAAACCCCCGGGACTTCCCGGGACCTTTCAGAACGAAACCTGGAGCTCGCCCTGGCCGGGATCGTCCCGTACGGAATCGGTGGTGCTCCGCAGGGGAGCGGGTGTGCCGGGTGTGTTGAGGTCGTCGAGATCGTCCTGCGCGGAGTCGGCCGAACCGTCGGCCCCGCTCCGGGCCGCCGGAAGGCCGAGTCGCATGCGCAGGCGGACGCGCGATCCCTCCTCCATCCGCTCGATGGTGAACTCGTCGCACAGTTGGTTCATCAGCCACAGGCCGAACCCTCGTACGGTGCCCGTGGGGCGTTCGCTGGGGACGTGCCAGCGGCTCAGGAGCCCCAGGGTGTCGGTGACGTCGACGGTCAGATAGGTCTCGTCCTGCCAGATGGCCAGCGTGCCCTTGCCCCCGCCGTGCTCCAGGATGTTGATGACCGCCTCGTTCGTGACGAGAAGGAGGTCGTCCAGCCGTTCGCCCCGCATGCCGGCTCGAACGGCATGATATTGGAGACGATCCCGCAGAGCGCTGAGATCCTCGTCGATCGGCCACTGCTGGCCGTGGTCGCCGGTCACGACACCCCCTTGAGGTCGCCTTGTCTGGCAGTCACCGGGGGGCGAGCCGACTTGCTCCAGAATCAGGGCGTTGCTGACGAGTTACACGATGCTAGACACCTGCCCGCTCATTGCCAACTTACGACCGCCCGAGCCAACAGATGTTCGCTCGGTCGTATCCCGGGAAGCGACGGCCGATCGGGGTCCGGGATCCGCTACGACGGCCGGCTCGGCCGCAGCACCTTGAGGGCGTCGGCCACGGTGGGCTGGACTCCGAAGGCCTGGGCGAGACCGGTCAGATGGAAGAGTCTTTCGAGGCGAGGGTGCAGATTGACCAGGATGATGCTGCCACCGCGGTCCTGGACGGTCTGGCGGGTGGTCAGGAAGCTCTGGATTCCCGTGGAGTCGCAGAAGGTCAGATCGGTCAGGTCGATGACGAGATCGCGCCTGCCCTGGCCGATGGCCTCCTGCAGGTCGTGGTAGAACCGCTCGGCGTTGCTGTAGTCGAGCTCGCCGGCCAAGGCCAGAAGAAGCGTCTCCTCCACGGCGGGGTCGGACACGTCGGTCACGCGGACGGCAGCGCTCACGGATATACCTCTGCAGACAGTCGGTGGGAGGAAGACTCGGCCGGGGGGCAGCCGCCGGGCGTGGCGCCCGAACCGGAACCGGAGGGCGGTGACCCGATCACGATCCCCTCGGGACCGAAAGCCGTTCTGGTTACTCTCAGCGTACGATCCCCCCGAATTCCTCTAGAGAACCCTTACGGTACAACTGAGGAGCAATCAGTCGTTATCCCACTGTGGTTACGGTGCCCGGACCCACGCTGAACACCTCTGTCCAGCCGCACAGCTCGACGATCCGCCGCGTGTGCGGACGAAGACCGTCGACGATCAACCTCCGGCCGCCCGCCATCCCGAACGCCGTCTCCGCCAGCACTCTCAGGCCGCCGACGTCGACGAAGCCGACGCGGTGGAGGTCGGCGTACAGATCGCCATCGGTCCGTTCCACCGCCATGGCGAGCGCCCGTACCAGGACGCGCCGCGTGCAGAGGTCGATGTCTCCCTCGCAGTACACACCGGCGGGTCGGTCGGTGAAGAGAATGCGCAGTGAACCGTGGTCGACGTCACCTGTCATCGCGATCACCTTCTGGGTGCGCATGAAGGTCAGTCAACATCTGTCGTGTCGGCACAGATGGGTCGGCTGATCGCCATGGGGCGCCGGCCATGCCGGGCACCTGTTCCCATCATCCTTCAATCGGACGGTTACCGGTACAGTTCACGGCCTGCGAGTTTCGGGCCTCGAGAGCCGGCTACCCAGCGTGTCCGATCGGATGCCTTCTCGCGGCCGAGACCTCCGCTGCCCGCTCCCCGGCGAGGGTTTCCGGCTCGCCGCCCGGTGGGGACACCTGGTGCGGAGCGGGTAGGGGGCCGGGAATGAACGCCGCGCGGGATCGGCTGACCAAGGAACCGCCGTGCGACCGTACGGCGGCCTGGCGAAGGAGGACCTCCATGCAGGCGGACGTCAAGCTCTCCCCCGGCGGTGATTCCTACGTGGCGGAGGTGGACGGCAGGCAGGCGGGGAAACTGGAGCTCATCCGGCGTGACGGGGTCATCGTCTACCCGCACACCAAGGTCCAGCCGGAGTACGAGGGCAGGGGGGTGGGGTCCGCCCTCGTCCGTACGGCACTGGACGCGGCCCGCGCGGAGAACGCGAAGGTCGTCCCGCTCTGCTGGTTCGTGCGGGAGTGGATCGACCGTCATCCTGACTATGCCGATCTCGTCGAGAGCGCCTGACCGCTCCGAGTCTTGAGGCTCCACCCTCCCTGCAGGCTCCACCGGCCCGGCCTGCCGGCCCGGCAGGCCCGGCAGGTTCCAAAAGCTTCATACCGAGCGGGTTTGTGTCATTCGCGCTCCGCGTAATCAAGCCGGAGCCGGCGAATGCGCTGGTCGTGGTCATGGCGGGCGGCACCATTCCCGGCCGGGCGGGGACCGGAACTTCCCGAAGGGTAAAGCGGGAGCGTCACGGGGGTTATCGTGAGAACCAGGACGGTTTCGCGATAAGACTCACGGCGGATTGTGATCGTCGGAACGCGTGCCGTGCGGCATGATACTGAAAATCACCCGGTTGGTGTGGATCGGCCCTGGTGGCTTGTCGTGCAGACCGGATCATGGCCCGATCCCTTGCTAGGCTGCAGGGAACCGTTCGAACCGGGCGTTGTCTCACCCCGGCAGGTGAGACTTCTCAAGAAGTGGGGTCACACCGTGAAGAAGTTGCTCGTTCTGGCGCTTGTCGCCCTCGGGGGGCTGCTGGTCTGGCGCAAGGTGCAGGCCGACCGCGCCGAGCTTGACCTGTGGACCGAAGCCACCGGCAGCGAGAACTGACAGACGCGGCTACCGATTCGGGTGCTTTCATGGTCCTTGCCCAAGATGGAATAACACCCATCAGGCTTGTCTGCCTGGATCTGGCAGGCACCACGATCGGCGATGTCGCCATGGTCGAGCGGGCGTTCGCCGAGGCGATCGCCACGCAGGGCATCGTGCCCGGGACCGGTGCGTACGCTCGCGCCATGGTGCACGTGCACCGGTCCCGGGGATGTTCCACGATCGATGTCTTCCGGGGCATCTTCCCGGACAACGAGGCCCAGGCCCAGGCGGCCAATCTGACCTTCGAGCGCTCCTACGAGGGCGCCATCGCACGCGCGGGCCTGATCCCGCTGCCCGGGGTCGTCGAGGCACTCGACAAGCTCCGCGGTGCCGACATCAAGGTCTGCCTCACCACCGGCTTCAGCCGCACCACGTTCAGCCGCGTGCTGAGCACCCTGAGCTGGTCCGAAAAGATCGATCTCGCCCTGTGCCCCGAAGACGCCGGACATGGTCGCCCCCTGCCCAACATGGTCCTCACCGCGGTCATGCGCCTCGGCGTCGAGGACGTCCGCCAGGTCGCGGTCGCCGGTGACTCCGAGAACGACATGCTCTGCGGCCGCCGCGCGGGCGCCTCGGTGGTGGCCGGCATCCTGACCGGCGTCCACAGCAAGGAGCGTCTCCTCAACGGCGGAGCCACCCACCTTCTCGACTCCGTCACGGACCTCCCCGAACTCCTCCTCGGTGTCACGCCGGTCGCACCCCCCGTCGTTGCCGCCGTCCACTGAAGCCCGCCCCGCCGCGCGGATCCAAGTGGCGTAGGAGCGGTTCCTGTTGCTACCGTGTACGACTGAAGCAGGTCGTGTGCGAGGGTGTCTCCCCAGGCCACCGGCTTGAATCTCGGGGCCTTAGCTCAGTTGGCAGAGCGCCTGCTTTGCAAGCAGGATGTCAGGAGTTCGAATCTCCTAGGCTCCACCTGCGGGAATGCTCAGTCTGTGATCATGAAAATCGGGCTTGAGTGACTAACTGGGTGACTAAGCTCCCCGAGCGCCTCCGAAGAGATCGTCCATCGCCGTCGCGCCCTCCTGCATGACGGGCCGGATCTGGAGCCGGTAGACCGTCTCGGTGACCACGGTGTTGGCGTGGCCGACCAGGCGAGAGATGTGCTCGATGGGGACGCCGGAGTCCGAGAGCAGCGAGACGAAGCTGTGTCGCATCTCCCGAGGCGTCCACTCCGTGTCGACCAGCCCGGCCTCCTTGAGGATCTTCCGGAAGTCCCGCCGGACGTTGCCAGCGCTCAGCGCGGTCCCGTTCTTCGTGCAGAACACCAGCCTGCCCGTTCCGTCATGATCGGTGGTTCCGTCGCTGAGCCCCTCGTGTTTCCAGAGATCCCGCAGCGCTTCGACACACCGTTGTGGCAGCTTGAGGGTCCGGCGGGACTTGACGGTCTTGGTGTCGCCGCTCTGCCGGACCGACCGCCACACGTAGACGGCGTACTCGGTGTGCCCCCACCCCGCCTCCGTGACGGGGACCCATGCCCTGCGCTCGTCGACGAACGCCACCACGTGAGTCCAGGACAGTCCGCGCAGCTCCTCGGTACGAGCTCCCGTGAGCAGCGAGAGGACGACGTACCCGCGCATGCGCGCGTTGGCCTGTTCCGCAGCCGTCATCACAGCTGTGGCCTGGGCCAGCGTGAGCGCCTTGGACTTACGCCCCTGGCGTCCCTCGGGGATCTCGCACAAATCCACGACGTTGCGCTTCACCTTGTCGCGGACCATGGCGTTCTTCGATCTCGCGATCATCCTCGGCGTCCGCACCGGACACCCGGTCATCCACCGCCGCAGCATGTGGCACCGAGGACACACCGCCACCATCTACGGCGCCTCAGCCCGCCTGGAGATCAACTCCTACACCAACGCCGACATGCTCCCCGACTGGGAGACTCCCAAGCGCTTCGACCAGTACCGCAAGCGGCCCGGCTTCTTCTACCAGTCCCTCATCCGCGAGCACGGCCCCATCCGGTGGATGACCCTGACCACCTCCCGCATCGCCTACGAAGACGAACGCACCCGCCTGGGCATGGACTACGCCGAGGCGATCCTGATCATCCGCCGCACCATGGCCCACGCCAACGGCCACCCCATCGAGGTCACCGAGGTCAAAGCCCCCGCCAACCGCTACGAGATCGGCTACAGCGCCGAACTCGCCGACGACACCAGCGCGGTATTCACCCCACAAGAACTCGCTGACGGCATCGCCCTCATGATCTAGAAGTCCTCTGATGATCTACGTACATGTTGATCGTTAAGCTTTTTCATCCTGTCATCGCAGTTGATCGAAGGCGGTTTTGGTTCGGGGGATGCGAGATGCTGTGTGGACAGACCTGATCGTGCAGAACCTTCACATCCTCTCCTCGGTTTCAGCACACCTCCATGCTTGGCTCCGCCCATGAGACAGGAACGGGACATGGGGCGGCGTCTTGAGCCGGTTCCGGTCCGAACAGATACAACGACGGAGGGCAGGGCGGGTTGCATCGCCTTCTTCGTGGTGATGTCGCTACCGGTGCTCGCGTTCGTGAACTGGGCCGTCGCAACCGCTGTCATCCGTGCCATCCAGTGTGAGCAGTATGAGCGGGGAGGGGTCCTGGACTGCGGTGGCTCACCCGCGATGGAGGAAGCCTTCACCACCGGGGTGCTGTCGGCGGTTCCGATGCTGGCCGTGCAGATGTGGCTGATCGGTTTCGCGATGCGGCGGGTTCGAAACGGGTCGCGCCCGCTCGCTCAGAGAAGACGCTCGCACCATGGAAGCCGTTAGCGTGAATGACGGTCTCTGAAGAGGTGCGGAAATACAGGACGAAAAGACTCGTTGGGTGGCTCAGAGTTTCTTTACTGGTTCCAGCGCTTCGCGCCGCCGCACGGCGGGACACGCCCCGCCGTCCCGGCACGGCCAGCGGGCCGGGCGTGCGGCCCTGGCGGCCGGTCCCGGCCCGCGCCAGCCGGGACGGCACGGCGTAAGCCCGCCGCCCACCGCACCGAGCACTCACCGCACCGAACGCACCCGCCGCCCCTGGTACGCGCTGCCGCCTGCCGCTCCGACCGCCGGCCCAACCGCTTCGCGGCCCCTACGGGGTGCCATGCGGCATTGCGCCGGCCGTCTCCACTCGGTGATCATCAGCAACGTCTTCATCGAGATGATCAAGGACTCTGCCGCCCTGCTTTCGGTGCGCGGGCCTGGCGGCCCTGTGCTCCGGGTCAGGTTGCCACCGAATGACACGGTCACCTGCTCATGGCCATTGCCAGCCGGGTGCGGCAACATGACCACGGGAGGTCTGTTGCCGCACTCGACCGGTGATTATTTGATGTCATCGGTTTGCAGCGTGTGTTTTCCGTGACTTCCCTGAGGGCGGTGGTGGCCCTGGAGGCGGGCCATCGCGGCATCGACCAGGCGACCGAGGTTGCCCAGTTCGTACAGCATCCGGTGGCGCTCAGCGTCCTCCCACGCCCTGATGGCCGACCCGATGTCGCCCGACTTGCCGACTGTGACGATGACCTCCTGGCCGTTGGCTCTCTTGGTGGCCGCATCGCCCAAGATGACCCAGCCGTGCACGGTCACGTCCCCCGAGCAGCCACGATCAGGGCAACCACCTGTTCGGGATGCTCGCTTCGCACCGCCTGGAGGTTGGAGCTGTCGCGCAGGGAGACCAGGTAGCTGCCCGAGCGCGGACCCATGGTCACCGTGGCCATGCGCCAGCCCTGCGGACCCTTCACGGTCAGCTCCGGCGGGTGCCGCTCCATCCACGACCGAAGCGGCGGCTGATCGGGCCATGCAGCCGCACTGTTGGCGAACAGCCCCAGGCTGATCGTGTGGTGGCGGTGAGCGCAGATTCCCCGCTCGATGAGAAGCCGCTGAACCACCGCCAGCGCCTTGTCGTGGCTCTCCACCGTCGCCTCGTCGACGACGGGCGGGACGGCTCTACAGTTGTCCATGGGTCGCACCTCCACGTGCGATCAAGGGACCCGTACGGCGTTACCGCGCCTGCGGGTCCCGTTTTTCCTGGTGCTCCCATGACATCGCCGGGTATCCCGCGCCGACAGTGCGAGTAGGGGAGACTGAGGGAGACAGGAGGACCCCAGTCCCCCGAGGTGCACACAATGAATAACGTTCCGGCCTGGGCCGTACGGTTACGCGCCGCGAGGCGTGGCAAGTTGTGGACGCAGCGAGACATGGCCAGGCAGCTTGCCGAAGCCGCCGATCCCCGCACTCGTGCCCGCCTGCCCGAGCGGGATTCCCTGATCCGCATGATCAAGGATTGGGAGGCGGGCAAGCACCAGCCCAAGGATCCGTACCGGCTGCTCTACTGCCGGGTGTTCGGTGCGGAAGAAGCTGAGCTGTTCAGCGAGGAGCCGGAGAGCACGACGCCGGACAGCCCCCACTTCGCCGAGGAGATCGAGGCGTTGGAGCTGGCCCGTCGTGTCGCCGCCAGCGACGTGGGCACCGAAACGCTTGACCGGCTGGAACTGGCCGTCGACGACCTCGCGATGGCCTACCAGGCGACACCACCGGCCGAGCTGCTGGAACGGGTGCGTCAGCACCTGTCGTACGTCTCGCACCTGGTCGACGCCAAGAAGACGTTCGACGAGCACCGTCGCCTTCTCACGGCCGGTGGTTGGTTGTCGCTGCTGGCCTCCACCTGCCACATCGACCTTCGCCAGTTCGAGGCCGCCGGAACATGGCTTCGGACGACCGCCCAGCTGGCCAGGCACGCCGAGCATCCCGAGATCGCCGCGTGGTGTCTGGAGACGGAGGCATGGCAGGCGGTCACCACCGGCGACTACCGCCGCGCCCTGACCTTGACCCAAGGAGCGCAGGCGATCGCACCGCGCACTAGTTCGGCCTACATCCAGGCGACTGCGCAGGAAGGCCGGATCTGGGCTCGGCTCGGGTCCGGTCCGGAGACGCGTGACGCCCTGAACCGCGTTGCCCGGCTGGTCTCGCCGCTGTCGGTGCCCGAGCATCCCGAGCATCACTACCGCTACGACCCTTCCAAGAGCGAGGCGTACGTGGCGACCACGCTGTCATGGCTGGGAGATCCGGCCGCCGAGCCATACGCCCGGCAGGTTCTCGCCCGCCTGGAGTCGGCCGCGGACGGGATGGTTCGTCCGCGTAGGGCAGCCTCCGCGCGCCTTGACCTTGCTCTGGCACTGCTCGCCACCGATCAACCCGACGAGGCCGGTCAGCTTGCCCTCACGACCATGACGAGTGGCGTGCTGGTGCCGTCCAACTACTGGAGGGCCCGCGAGGTGATCGGCGCCATCGAGACGCGCCGCATGCCGGAAGCCGCAGAACTACGCGAGGCGTATCGAGAGCTGAGCGGCCCCGGGTGAGAACCGGGGGAGGCGCGCTCTACCGGCTCGGACAGGCGAATCACTGAGTGACCAACTGGGTGACAACGACCACGGACGAGGCCGGACGTCGATGGATCACCAGGGACCGTAAGCCCAGGTGGGAGCGGGTATCGCCCATGGTCCCGCCCCACCTGGGTTGCTTTGCAAGCAGGATGTCAGGAGTTCGAATCTCCTAGGCTCCACTCCCTCTCGGACAGACAAAAGCCCAGGTCAGGCATGTTGCCCCAACCTGGGCTTTGATCTTCATTCGGCCTTCTTCCGCTCCCGTGCCCGTTGCGTGCCCGATCCCTTCGCCAGTGCCCCACGGGCGAGGCCGTCGAGCTTCCGTGCCACCTCCCGCTGCCGCTCGTCGGTCGAGTGCTGATAGACCATCGCGGCCCTCGTGCTGGAGTGGCCCATGCGCTCCATCAGCTCCCGGATCGACGCCCCGGCGTTCGCGGCGAGGGTGTTACCGGTGTGCCGCAGGTCGTGAAAGTGGATCTTCGGAAGGCCCGCGTTCACGAGTGCCTGAGCCTCGACGCGGCGGTTGAGGTTGGTGTTCCGGAGCGGACCGTCATCCGGTCCCGCGAAGATCAGCCCGTTGTCGCCGTCCTGGGTGAAGTCCTTCACGTGCGCCCGCAGGTCCTCGATGATCAACTCGGGGATCACCGCCGTCCGCTTGCCCGCCGCCGACTTGGGTTCGGTGAAGACGAGACCCTTGCCGGTGAGCTGCATCAACTGACGTTCCACGCGTACGGTCCCGGCGTCCAGGTCGAGGTCTCGGCGCTGAAGGCCGGCCAGCTCACCCCAACGCAAACTGCCGAAAGTCCCCAGCAGCACCAGCGCCCGATAACGCGGCTCGATGGTGTCGGCGAGTTCGTAGACCTGGGCCACCGTGAGCACCGGCCGTTCCGGCGACTTCTCCTGACCGGCGCCCTTGATCCGGCAGGGGTTCCGCTTGATGAGCTGGTCATCCACGGCTGTGGTGAGAATCGCCTTCAGGAGCCGGTACGCCTTCGCCACGGTGACCTCACTGGCCCCCGCGTCCAGCAGCTTCTTCCGCCACCGCCGGACGTGCAGGTCCTTGATCTCGCTCAGCGCCTTCTCTCCGAAGGTGGGGGCGAGGTGGGCGCGGAGGAGATAGCCGTACAGCTCGACCGTACGCAGGCGGAGATTCGGCCGCTCGTCGATCCAGGCCCGCCCGTACTCCCCCAACGTGATCTTTCCTGCGTCAGGATCGATCCACTCGTCGTCGAGGATCTCCGCTTCTTTCCTGGTCAGCCAGACCTCGGCGTCGATCTCGGCGCGGATGGCCTGGACGGGCGGTGGTGTGCGTGCCACGAGCGTAGGTCCTTGCGTAGTGCGAACTTTGGACGGTTCAGCACGGCCACCTACGCTCGTTCCCTTTTACACCGCACCTCGGACGCGACCTCTCCCCACGATTTTGGTGATCTACCGGGCAGGCCGCTTCCGCCGTCTCGGAGGGGCGCGATGTACTCCCGAAACATAAAATCGTCAAGCCGATTGTTTCAGACACATTGCCGTAAGAATATTGACGCTCAGGTCAATGGAGACCTAATGTCCTGGAGCAATGACCGGCATGACGTTCCGAAAGTTTCACTTCAAGAGTGCTGTCAGAAGTCTCCGTAGGTGAAACACCAGGTCGGCATGGCGGTGCTGAACCTGTCCGGCGCTCGCGATCCGGAGCCTGAAGTGGCACGGCACCGTCGCCGTCCTACGCGCGGAGGAGGTGCCCGGCGAGCGCAGCGCATCCTCTCGTCGCCGGGCCGCACATCACATCCCTGATCACAGCAAGCGAAAAGAGGTCGCCGTGAAGTTCCGCAACGTCTCAGCGGTCGTGTTCGCCGCTACCGCGGCCCTCAGCATGGCAGCGTGTTCAGGCTCGTCGTCCGGGACTTCCTCCGGCGGGTCGGACGGCTCGTCGTTCGAGTTCTGGTCGTTCACCGGGATCAACCAGAAGGCGTCCGTCACCGAGTACCAGAAGAAGAAGCCGAACGTGCAGGTGAAGCTGACCGAGGTGGGAAACGCGCAGGAGACGGCGCAGGCGCTCACCACCGCGCTCGCCGGCGGCAAGGTGCCCGACCTGGTGCTGATTCAGGGCGACGACCTGCCCAAGTTCGTCCAGCAACCGCAGAACTTCGTCGACCTGCGCACGATGGGCGCCGACAAGGTCAAGGGTGACTACCTGGACTGGGTGATCAGCCAGCCCACGGCCAAGGACGGCGCGATCATCGGCATCCCGACCGACGTCGGCGGCATGGCCATCGCCTACCGGACCGATCTGTTCAAGGACGCCGGGCTGCCGACGGACCGTGAGGAGGTGGGCAAGCTCTGGCCCACCTGGGACGCCTTCATCGAGACCGGCAAGAAGTACAAGGCGGCCACCGGCAAGGCGTTCATCGACAACGCCGGCGGGAGCGTCTACTCGCAGGTGGTCAACCAGGGGCAGGAGAAGTACTACGACCCCGCGGGCAATCTGGTGTACGAACGGAGCCCTCAGGTCAGGGCCGCCTTCGACCAGGCGCTCAAGGCCGTGGCCGCCGGGATCACCGCCAAACAGAGCTCGTTCACCGAGGGGTGGAGCGCCGCGATGAAGCGGGGGGACTTCGCCGTCGCCGCCGCACCGGTCTGGTTCCTCGGCCAGATCCGCGACAACGCCCCGGACACCAAGGGCAAGTGGGACATTGCCAAGATCCCCGGCGGCTCGGGCAACTGGGGCGGCAGTTTCCTCGCGATCCCCAAGGGCGCCAAGAACCCACAGGCCGCCTGGGACTACATCGCCACCACGCAGTCGCCGCAGGGCCAGCTCGACCACTTCTCCGAGGCCAGGTCGCTGCCCGCGACCCCGTCGGTCTACAAGGACCCGAAGCTCACCTCCGCCAAGGACGAGTTCTTCTCCGGCGCACCGATCGGCACGATCTACACCGACTCGCTGCTCGGCCTCAAGCCGTTCCTCATCGGGCCGGACAGCACCACGATCGGCACGGAGTTCACGAACGCCATCACCAACGTCGAGCAGGGCAAGGGTGATCCCGCGAAGGCGTGGGACGCGGCGGTGACCAACATCAAGACCGCGATCGGCGGCTAGGACCCTTCACGAGCGCCGCCGACGCGGGCCGTTTCGACGGGCCCGCGCCGGCGGCGGGGAAGCGAGCAGACCGTGACGACGAGCATCAGCCCCACCAAGGCGGGCCTGCCCCCCGCCCCGCCGGTGGAGGCGGCGCGGCGCGGTTTCGCCGAGATCGTTGCCCCCTACGCCTACATCACCCCGTTCTTCGTGCTCTTCGCGGTTTTCGGCCTCATCCCGCTGCTGTTCACCTTCTACGTGGCGCTGTTCGACTGGAACCCGATCGGCGAGCACGTGTTCGTCGGCCTGGGCAACTTCGACCGGCTGCTCGGGGACGTGCGGTTCTGGAACGCGGCGCGCAACACCGTGAGCATCTGGCTGCTGTCCACCGTGCCGCAGTTGCTGGTCGCGCTGCTGCTCGCGCACCTGCTCAACCACGCACGGCTGCGCTTCGCCGTGTTCTTCCGCATGACGATGCTCGTGCCGTACATCACCTCGGTGGCCGCCACCGCCATCGTGTTCGTCCAGATGTTCGACCGCGACTACGGGTTGCTGAACTGGCTGCTCAGCCTGGTGGGCGTCGAGCACATCGACTTCACCCAGTCGGTGGCGGGCAGCCATGTGATGATCGCCGTCATGGTGGCCTGGCGGTGGTTCGGCTACACGACACTGCTCTACCTGGCTTCCTTGCAGGCCGTTCCCCGAGCGATCTACGAGGCGGCCGCCGTCGACGGAGCCGGAGGTGTGCGGCAGTTCCTGCACATCTCCCTCCCCGCGTTACGGCCGGTCATCGTGTTCACGATCGTGACCTCGACGATCGGCGGGCTGCAGATCTTCACCGAGCCCCTGCTCGTGAACCGCGGCGCGTCCAGTACCTGCGGGCCGATTCGCCAGTGCCAGACGCTCACTCTCTTCCTGTTCGAGCAGGGGTTCACCCAGTTCAAGTTCGGCTACGCCGCGTCGGTCGGTGTGGCGCTGTTCGTGATGGTCGTCGTGCTCGCCGGCCTCAACTACTTCCTGTCCACCCGGATCCGCCCGGTCAAGGGCTGAGGGGGCGATCATGAGCACGACGAGACCACGCTCCGGCGATCGTGTCCGATGGTGGACCTACGCGCTGCTCGCGCTCGCCGCCTTCTTCTGCTTGTTCCCCCTGTACTGGATGTTCGTCGTCGCCACCACCGACACCGCGACGGCGACAAATCTGCCGCCCGAGATCGTGCCGGGCGACAACTTCTTCCACCTCGCCGGCCTGGTGTTCTCGACCGTGCCGTTCGTCCGGTCGATCGTCAACAGCCTGGTCGTGGCCGGGACGATCGGCGTGGGTCAGGCGGTGCTGTGCGCGCTGGCGGGCTTCGCGTTCGCCAAACTGCGCTTTCGTGGACGCGACGCGCTGTTCCTGGTCGTCGTTCTGACGATGACCGTGCCGACCCAGCTCGCCATCGTCCCCCAATACATGATCATCTCGTCGCTGGGCTGGGTGGACACGCTTCAGGCGCTGATCGTCCCCGGCCTGGCCAACGCCTTCGGTATCTTCTGGATGCGCCAGCACATATCGTCCGCCATCAGCGACGAGATTCTCCAGGCGGCCCGCATCGATGGGGCGTCGACCTGGCAGATCTTCTGGCGCGTCGCGTTCCCGCTGGTACGTCCCGCCGCCTTCGTGCTCGGCCTGCTGGGCTTCGTCACCGCGTGGAACGACTTCCTGTGGCCGTTCGTGGTGCTGAAGTCGCCGGAGATGTACACCGTCCAGATCGCGATCAAGGCGCTGCAGAACAGCTTCAGCATCGACCTCGGACTCGCCATGTCCGGCTCCTTTCTCGCCACCCTCCCGCTGCTCGTCCTGTTCGTCTTCGTCGGACGGCGCATGGTGGCCGGGATCATGAACGGCGCCTTCAAGGGCTGAGGCCACCATCAGGAGCCTGTGGAATGTGAACCCGGGCACAATGACCTTTGAGGGCTAATTGTTCTTAGAGATTGTCGATCCCTTTCTCAGCGCCGGCAGTGTCCCAGTACGTGACCTGACGACCAAGATCCTTCATGGAGTCACAGCACAGAGCACTTCTCGATCGCCCCCGTGGGTGTCGATCCGAGTGCCGGCGCGCACCGGCCGTGTTCAGCGCCCACCGGCGAGCGTGATCGGGCCGTCCTCCGCCGCACCGGGTCCGATGGCCGGAACCGGGTCCGATGGCCGGACGGGAAGCCGGTCGGCTGTCCGGGCCGGAGCGGTGTGGTGGGTCGTCGGCGTTCACACCGATCCGCCGGGGACCGCGAGACCGGTCTCGTAGGCGGCGACCACCGCCTGTACCCGATCGCGCAGCCCGAGTTTGGTGAGCACGTTGCTGACGTGCGTTTTCACCGTGTGCTCGCTGAGCACCATGGCTGCGGCGATCTCCGCGTTGGACAGTCCGCGCGCGATCATCCGAAGTGTCTCCTGCTCGCGAGCCGTGAGTACGGCGAGTCGCTCAGCAGGTGGGGTGACCGGACGGGTGACCGTTCTGGAGGTGAAGTCGGCGATCAGCTTCCTCGTGACGGAAGGCGCGAGCAGTGACTCCCCGGCCGCGACCACCCGTACCGCGTGGACGAGGTCGTCGCGGCGGACGTCCTTGAGCAGGAACCCGCTCGCGCCCGCTCGCAGCGCGTCGTAAACGTAGTCGTCCAGGTCGAACGTGGTCAGCATGAGCACCCGGCAGTCGGTCTCGGCGCACACGATCCTGGCTGCTTCGATGCCGTTCATCGTGGGCATGCGGATGTCGAGGAGGAGCACGTCCGGCTGATGCTCACGGACCGTCGCGACGGCCTCGGCACCGTCGTTCGCCTCGGCGACGACCTCGATGTCGGGCTGGGCGTCGAGGATCATGCTGAACCCGGCGCGCACCAGCTCCTGGTCGTCGGCCACCACGATTCTCAGGGTCATGCCGTCACCGCCTGTGCCAGCGGCAGCCGTACGAGCACCTGGAAACCCGGTCCGTCCGGGCGAGGGCCCATGGTGGCGGAGCCGCCGAAGGCGGCGGCGCGCTCGCGGATGCCGATGAGACCGTTTCCGCCGGCGGGGAAGGACGGCCCGGAGCCGCGGCCGTCGTCGGTGATGATGATCATGAGTGTGTCGTCCTGCCAGAGGAGCCGAATATCGGCACGGGTGGCGCCCGCGTGCTTGACGATGTTGGTGAGGGCTTCCTGGGTCACCCGGTAGGCGGCGACCTCGATGTCGGGAAGCAGCGGCCCGGGCTCACCCGAGGTGGAGTAGGTCACGTCGAGCCCGGCGTCGGAGACCTGGTCGGCCAGCCCGGCAAGGTCGTCGATGGTCGGTCGCGGCGCGCGCGACCCCGTGTCCTCCTTGAGCGCGGTCAGCATGCGGCGGAGCTGGACCATGGCGTCGCGTCCCGCGGAGGCGATCGCGTCGAAGGCGGCCTCGGCGCGGGCCGGGTCGCTTCTGACCACGACGGGACCGGCCTCGGCCTGTACCACCATGAGGCTGACCGCGTGGGCGAGGATGTCGTGCATGTCGCGGGCGATCCGGGCTCGCTCGCGCTCGGCGGCCCGTTCGATCTCGGCCTGACGCTCGTACTTCAGCCGGGATGCTTGCTCCTCCAGGGCGGCGGCGTATGCGCGGGAGGCGGCGGAGGCGCGGCCGATCGCGTACGCGGCGACGAACAGCACGACGCCGCGCAGCGCGGTCTCCGAGGAGCCGACCAGGAGCAGGCCCCCGCCGACCGAGAAGATGAACATGATCACGCGGGGCAGGCGCGAGGAGTAGGCGGCGACCGTGTACATGGCGATGAGCCCGCCGTACCAGATCGGCTGTGAGGGGACCTCGTCCGCGAGGTCGTAGAGGGAGGTCGCGACGAGGGTGCATGTCAGCGCGACCACCGGCGCCCGCCGCCGCCACACCAGCGGCACGGCGGCGACGACCACGACCGCGTATCCCCACCAGTGCCATGGCACGGCATACGGGTTCTCGCGGGAGAGGAACGGCCACAACTGCACGCCCATCACCAGTACGGCGAGCGCTGTGTCCAGCCACGGGGGTGGAAGAGATCTCAACCAGCTGCGAGCTCGGACAAAAAACGGCAAGGCGGACACAGCGTCCAATCTTGCCTCCTCTTTCCGGCCTTCCGGCACAGCGACCATGGGGAACGCGAGGAACGCGAAACGACGGACCGGACGGCCCGCCGGTTGGCGTCCTGTCACGCGACGGCGGGGACGGGCTTGGCGGTACGGGAGACCTGACCGGCGAGAGGGGCGAAGGAGACGAGCAGAAGGATGGCCCCGAGCGGGATGAGGTCCTTGTCGACGAACGGGAGGAGGAGGTCGAGCAGGACCAGGAAGGGCGTCCAGAGCTTGACGCGGCGGACGACGGCGAGCTGGACGACGAGCGCGAGCTGGCCGATGTAGAAGAGGAACGGGCCGCCGTCGTAGACGACGATGGAGACACCGGGGACGGCCTGGATCCGATCGAAGAGGACGCCCATACCGGCGCGGTCGGCGGACAGGAGACCGACCACTATGTCGATGAGGAACTGCGCGGAAAGCGCCAGGGTGCCGACGATTCCGATCGTGGCGCTCACATTGGCGAGGGCATTTCGTCCCGCCATCCGGCGCATCTGCAGGAAGGTGGAGACGAACATGGCCAGGGCCGCGAGGAAGGCGAGGTGGCCGGTGGTCCAGGCGAGGCCGGGACCTCGGCTGCCGTCGAGTCCGTCGAGGATCCGGATCACTCCATAGGCCATGACGAGCAGGGGGGCTGCGACGAATGCGATGCGGGGGTTCATCCGGGAGACTCCTCAGTGGTTTGCCTACGCCTCGATCCTGGATTTCTCCGGCCGGAAAGTAATCGCCGAGGAGAGCGATCCCGGCGCTCCCTCTCGCGAGGGAGTCGTCTCCCTCGTATCGGCGACATCCCGGCCACCAGAGGCAGGTCTCAGGCGCCGTACGGGGGGCTCGCCACTGAATGCCCAGGTGGAGGCGGAGCCCTGTGCGGCAGCGAGGTACGGCGGCAGGGCCGCACAGCACCGCGCGCCGACGGCCGCCATCCCACGCCTGAGCAGGGCGGGGAGCCTCTCAGGTGGTGACCGGCTCCCGTTCGCAAGCAGGATGTCAGGAGTTCGAAATCGCGTCGATTTCGAAATACTCGAAAGCGTCGGACGAATTTACTCATTTCTGCAAATGGTATGTTCCATTACCGGATCGGCCTTGCGTGCCGGTACGGCGTCGACCTCGACCGTCGCGCTGGGAAGCAAGTTCTACGGCGGCTACCCCGACTCGGGTAACTGCAATTACTGGAGGTCCGCGGTCGAGGCGACAGGGGTCAACGTGTCGTCCTGCACGTATTCGACGGCCAACAAGTGGCACTTCACGGCGTGGTGGTAGCAGCCGCGACGGACCCGGCGTAATCGCCGGGCCCCAGATGCGACAGCGGGCCCGGCCCTTGAGAGGTCGGGCCAGAACGAGCGTTTTCGCGTAACGCTGGTGACTCCCGATCGATTCGACTTCAGCCCGTGCTCAAGCCGGTACGTGACCGCATCGGCCACGGTATGGCCGCCCGACGCGATGGCAGGCCGTCTTCGTCGTCGCGGATGATCTCCTTGAGCTCGGCCTTGGCTTCGAGGTGTAAGGATTGCGCTGCAGCCCTTCACCGTGTGGGGCACGAGCGAGAGGACGTTCTCGGATGAGGCGATGGGTCGCCGCGTCGGCCGTAATGCTGGTCATCCCGATGGTGGTCACCGGTCTCGGTTCCACCGCGAACGCCCAGGGCGCTCCGGCCGACCCGATCGACGCGCTCAAGCGCCGGCTCGTCGAGAACCGGGGCGTGAAGATGTCGAAGGTCCTCACCTCCACATACATAACGGATGGGGAGAAGGAACACTTCTGGACCGAGGCCGTCGCCGAGTTCGGCAGGGGCAAGATCACGGCCATCGATATGACCTATGACTCCGACCGGAGAAACTGGACGGACCCCATACGGCAGGTCGTCGTCGAGGGCCGCCAGTACATCCAGGACGACCACTTGCCCAACGGCAAAAGCTGGATCCTCCGGGAGGACAATGAGATCCGGCCGGTATTGGACGCCGGCTGGATCAAGCTCGCCGACCCGGTCATGCTGAAGGCGGTGCTGGCCACCACCAGGGTCAAGCGTCCCGCAGGCGTCTACGACGGCACTCCTACCACGCTCTACCAGGGCACGATCACCGTCGGTCAGCTTTCCAAGGCCTCTCCCGGACTTCCCTTCGGACTCGTGGTGAAGCCCACCGGAGAGGAAATGAAGGCCAAGGTGTCCTGGCGGCTCTGGCTCGGTGAGGACCAGCTGGTGCGCAGGGCCTGGGGTTCGTGGAGCGAACCGTTCTCCAAGAACGGTGATGTCCCCGTCTCGTATGTTGTTGACGCTCGCTTGACCGGCTGGGGCGCCGAAACCGACATCGCCGCTCCTTCCGCCGATGATGTGGTGACGCCCTCGGACTGGTCGATGCCTGAGCCCTCCGTCCCCCTGAATCCTGCCGCCGGATGACGACCGCCGCTCCAAGCGATCAAGCGGTCGTCCCGATATCCGGTGCGCACGAAGGCGCTCCAGCCGGAGGGCCACGATCCACGGCTGGGATGTTGACCTCGCGATCAGCAGGACGCCGATCATGAGGTGACTCGGAGTTTCTTCAACGGTTCAAGATGCCGGCGCTCCGCGCCGCCGCGGGGGCCCTGCGCCTGCCCGCCGGTCGGCGCTCGTACCGGTGAGGTGCCGAGGTCGAGTGCCGGGATCTTCACCCTGTTTCCCGATGAACGGGATCTTCACCCCTGTATCCCGATGAACTCGCGCAGCCAGTGGAAGCTCGCCTTCTCGGTACGGACCTGCGTCTCGTAGTCGACGTGGACGAGCCCGAACCGGGCGGCGTACCCGCGGGCCCACTCGAAGTTGTCCAGCAGCGACCAGCAGAAGTAGCCACGCACGTCCACACCGTCGGTCATCGCGGTGCGGATGGCGGCCAGGTGGTCGCGCAGGAAGTCGACGCGACCGGTGTCGTCGAGGGTCCCGTCGTCGCCGTAGCCGTTCTCGGTGATGAAGATCGGCGGCAGCGCGGGGTAGCGCCGGGTCAGGCCGAGGAGAGTCTGGTGGAGCCCTTGCGGCTCCATCGGCCAGCCCAGCCCGCTGGTCGCCGCGCCGTCCGGGGTGACGCTGCGCACCCCGAGGTCGAAGGCGGAGCGCAGCGCGGGGTCCGCCTGCTCGTACGGCGCCGCGGCGGCGTGGATGCGGTAGTAGTAGTTGACGCCCAGGAAGTCCAGCGGAGCGCCGATGACCTCCAGGTCGCCCTCGCGGCGGAAGGAGAAGTCGCTGATGGCGCCGAAGGTCTCCGCCATGTCGGACGCGTAGGCACCGAGCAGCAGCGGGTCGGTGAACTGCCGGTTGACCAGCAGATCCATCTTGCGCGCCGCGTCGGCGTCGGCCGCCGAACCGGTCGCGGGCACCGTGGGCGACATGTTGAGCGTGATGCCGACCTGCTGCCCCGCCCGCGCCCGCGCACGCAGCCTGGCCACCGCGAGGCCGTGGCCCAGCAGCAGGTGGTGGGCGGCGGCGAGCGCGCCGTGACCCTCGCGTGCGCCGGGTGCGTGGCGGCCTTCCGCGTAGCCGACGATGGAGGAGCAGTACGGCTCGTTCAGCGTGATCCAATGTGACACCGTGTCGCCCAGCGCCTCGTGCGCGATCTCGGCGTAGTCGGCGAAGCGCTCGGCGGTGTCGCGGTCGCGCCAGCCGCCGCGGTCTTCCAGCGCCTGGGGCAGGTCCCAGTGGTAAAGGGTGACGTACGGCTCGATGCCGCGCTCGCGCAGGGTGTCGGCGAGCCGCCGGTAGAAGTCGAGGCCGCGCTGGTTCACCCGGCCGTCGCCGTCGGGCACGATCCTGGGCCAGGCCAGCGAGAAACGGTAGGCGCCGGTGCCGAGCTTGTCCATCAGTTCCACGTCCTCCCGCCAACGGTGGTAGTGGTCGCAGGCGTGCTCGCCGCTCTCGCCCCTGGCCACCGCGCCGGGGACGCGGCAGAACGTGTCCCAGATCGAGGGCCCGCGCCCGTCGGCGTCCACGGCGCCCTCGATCTGGTAGGCGGCGGTGGCCGTCCCCCACACGAATCCGGCGGGAAAGGCGATACGTTCCTGGGTCATCCCTTGATCGCTCCTGACATGATTCCCCCAATGATCTGACGGCCCAGCGCGGCGAAGACCGCCACGATCGGCACGATCGCGAGCACGGTGCCGGTGAGCACGAGTGCGTAGTCGGTGGTGTAGCCGCTGGCCAGGCTGGAGAGCGCGACCTGGACGGTCGGGTTCTCCGGCGTGAGGACGACCAGCGGCCAGAAGAAGTCGTTCCAGGCCTGCATGAAGGTGAACAGGCCGAGCACGGCGGCGGCCGGCCGGGCGGCGGGCAGCACGACGTGCCAGAACAGCCGCAGCGTGCTGCACCCGTCGATGCGACCGGCCTCCAGCAGTTCGTCGGGGATGGCGCTGGAGAGGTACTGGGTCATCAGGAACACGCCGAACGCGGTGACCAGGCCGGGCACGATCACCGCCTCGAGCCTGCCGGTCCAGCCGAGCTCCGCCATGAGGATGTACAGCGGGATGATGCCGAGCTGCTGCGGCACGGTGGTGGTGGCGATGGCCATGACGAGCAGCACGTTGCGCCCGCGGAAGCGCAGCTTGGCGAAGGCGAAGCCGGCCAGCGTGGAGAACAGCACGACCGAGACGGTGACCGAGCCGGACACGAGGAAGGAGTTGAGCATCGCCTGGCCGAACGCGGTGGTGTCGAAGACCCGGGCGATGTTCTCGAACAGGTGGCCGCCGGGGGTGAGGACCGGCGGGACGCTGGCGATGGCGTCGTTGTCGTGGGAGGCCACGATCAGCGACCAGTAGATGGGGAAGAGCGAGCCGAGCAGCACGGCGACGAGCGCGGCGTAGGTCCAGAATCCCGCACCCAGGGGATTCAGGCCGCGCCGGACGGCCCGGCGGTTCAAGCCGCGTCGGACGGCGGTGGCGGTTGCCATGTCAGCTGCTCCTGATCCTGCGCGTGATGGCGAAGTTGACGAGCGCCATGACCACGATGATCATGCAGAGCGTCCAGGCGATCGCCGAGGCGTAGCCGAACTCGTACATGCTGAAGCCCTGCTCGTAGAGGTAGAGGCCGACGGTCTGGAACTGGCGGTCCGAGCCGCCGGTCGGGTTGCCGGTGCCGGCCTGGAACAGCAGCGGCTCGGCGATGATCTGGAAGCCGCCGATGGTCGACACGACGGCGGTGAAGATGATCGTGGGGCGGAGCATCGGCACGGTGATCTTCCGGAACTGGGTGAACTGGCTCGCGCCGTCCAGCCTGGCCGCCTCGTACAGGTCCTCGGGGATGGTCTGCATGGCGGCCAGGTAGATGAGGGCGTTGTAGCCGGTCCACCGCCAGATGACGATCATCGAGATCGCGACGTGCGAGGAGAGCGTGCCTGCCTGCCAGTCGATCGGATCCAGGCCCACCAGGCCGAGGGCCCAGTTGACCATGCCGAAGTCGCGGCCGAAGAGCTGGGCGAAGATGATCGTGACCGCGACGATCGAGGTCACGTTGGGCAGCAGCACGCCCATCCGGAACAGCGTGCGGGCGCGCAGCCTGCGGTTGAGCATGTGCGCGATGAACAGCGCGGCCAGCAGCTGCGGCACGGTGGACAGCAGCCAGATGCTGACGGTGTTGAACAGCGCGTTCCAGAAGTAGTCGTCGGCCAGCAACTCGGCGTAGTTGGCCAGCCCCACCCACTCGCGGGCCGGATCCAGCAGGTTCCAGTCGGTGAGGGAGACGTAGGCGGTGTACAGCAGCGGGAACATGCCCACCAGGCCGAACAGCAGGAAGAACGGGGCGATGTAGAGGTACGGCGAGCCCTTGACGTCGAGCTGGTAGGCCCAGCGGCGCCGGGGCCCTGATCTGACGGAGGTCACGGTCGGGGCTCCTCGGGGGATCCGCAGGTCACGGTCGGCTCCTCGGGGAAGACGGAGGTCACGGTCGGCTCCTCGGGGGAAGGAAGGCGACGGCGGGCCCTGACCGCCCGCCGTCGCCGGCTCTCACGGATCGACGCGCGTCACTTGCTGATGCGCTCGACGTCCTCGAGCATCTGCGTCCACGCCTCGGCGCCGTCCTGCTTGCCCTCCTCCACGCGGTTGATCGAGTCGCGGATGGCGGTCTGGATGTCGCCGGCCCTCGGGCCCTGGTACTGCGGCTTGAGGTTGCGGGCGGCGGTGGTGAAGATCTGCCCGATCGGCGCGTCGTTGAAGAACTCGTGCTTGAGCCCGGTCACCTCGGACTTGTCGTAGGTGGCGACGGTGGAGGGCAGGATGCCGTGCTTGGTGAACACCTCGATCTGCTGTTCGGGCGCCGTCAGCCAGGTGATCAGCTCCACGGCCTCCTTCAGGTGCTTGCTCTGCGCGGGGACGGTCAGGTAGGAGCCGCCCCAGTTGCCGCCGCCGCCGGGGATGGCTGTCACGTCCCACTGCCCGGCGAAGGCCTTGCCCTGGTCCTGGATCTTGGCGAGCATCCAGGCGGGGCAGGCGATGGTGGCGAACTGGCTCTTGGCGAAGCCGGTGTTCCAGGCGGGCGAGCTGCCGACGAGCTTGGCCGACTGGCCGTCGGCGACGGCCTTGAGCACCTCGTCGTAGGCGGAGCGGACGGCCGGGTTGGTGGCGACCACGACGTTGTCCTGGGTGTCGTAGTAGCCGGTCTCGGCCTGGCCGATCATCGCGTTGAACACCTGGGGGCCGCCGTCGAAGAACGCGGCGCCTTCGGGCTTCTTGGCGGTGTAGCGCTTGCCGGTCTCGAAGTAGGACGTCCAGTCGGGCCAGAGCTTGGCGACCTCGTCACGGTCGGTGGGCAGCCCGGCCTTCTTGAACAGGTCGCGGCGGTAGCACATGGCCAGGCCGCCGACGTCGGTGCCGTAGCCGATCTGGGCCCCCGACTTGGCCAGCGAGGCCTCCCACTTCCACGGCAGCCAGCGGTCCTTGAGCTGGTCGGCGCCGTGCTGGCGCAGGTCGGCGAAGTGCTGGGGCTGGTTCCTGAACTGGGCGATGAAGCCGGTGTCGATCGCCTCGATGTCGGCGGTGCCGCTGCGGGTGGCCAGGTGCGCCGCGAGGTTGCGGTGGTGGTCGTTGTACGCCGACGTCCTCTCGACGATCTTGATGTTGGGGTGGGCGGCCTCGTACTTGGCGTAGAGCTCCTTGAAGCCCATGTTCCCGAACAGGTTGAGGGTCAGGGTGATCTTGCCCTCGGCCGGCGTGGAGCCGGTGGAGGTGGAGGGGGAGCCACCGCAACCGGCGGCGAGCATGCCGGCGGCCAGCACTCCGGCGGCGAGACGGATTCGTCCAGCAGACACCTGGGACTCCTTCGAAGGGAGAGGAAGGGTGACTGCGAGATGCGATAAGAAGGCCGAGCCCCGCGGCAACGGTGCGGCATCGGCCTGTTAGTGGGACATTTCACAGATCACCGGCACCCCCTGTCAAGTCACAGAAAAGTCACGCGCCGGAAATCCGCAGGGGTGGGTTGACATGGTGCGGGCTCTCACATAACTTCCATGCAACCGGTTACATGAAACCGGTTTCAGCGAGATGCGATAACGTACGCCCGTGGCAACGATTCGAGAGCTGGCGCGCCTTTGCGGGGTGTCGTCGGCGACTGTCTCCCGCGTGTTCAACAACCCCGAGGTGGTGAACGCCCAGACCCGCGAGCTCATCCTCAGCACCGCGGCACGCATCGGATACCTGCCCAACGAGTCGGCCCGCACCCTGGCCACCAAGAGGTCCCACATGGTCGGCCTGATCTGGGACACCGACCACCGCCGCCCCGGCTGGCGGCACCCGTTCTTCCAGGAAATCCTCATCGGGCTGAAGACCGCGTTGAGCGAGCGCGGCTACCACCTGCTCATGCTCGCCACCAGCGAGGACGGCACGCCCGACAGCTTTCTCCGCGCCGTGCGCAGGCACAACCTCGACGGCGTGGTCTTCATAGACAACGGCAGGGCCGACCCGGCGCTCCAGCCGCTGGCCGCGTCGGAGGTGCCTTGCGTCTCCCTCGACCGGCCCGTCCAGGGGCCGCGGACCACCTACGTGACCTCCGACAACGTGGGCGGGGCGCGCGAGGCGGTCCGCCACCTGCACGCGACCGGACGCCGGGCCATCGCCACCATCACCGGACCGGCCCGCACCAGACCGGGCGCGGAGCGGTTGCGCGGCTACCTGGAGGAGCTGGCCGCGCTCGGCCTGGCGCACCGGCAGGAGCTGGTCGTCGAGGGCGACTTCTACCTGTCGAGCGGTCACGCCGCGATGCGCGCCCTGCTGGAGCTGGAGGAGCCGCCCGACGCGGTGTTCGCCGCGGGCGACGAGATGGCGATCGGCGCGCTGCGGGCCGTGACCGAGGCGGGGTTGAAGGTGCCCGAGGACATCGCGCTGGTCGGGTTCGACGACATCGAGCTGGCCGCGCTGGTGCCGCCGGGGCTGACGACGCTGGCCCAGGACAAGGCGGGCTTCGGTACGGCGGCGGCCGCGGCGGTCATCACGATGATCAACGAAGGTGTCACCCCTCTCCCGCGGATCCTGCCCACCCAGCTGGTCGTCCGCGGCTCCACCGGGTAGACCTGGCCCGCGGTCGGAACCTCGGCTGCTCAGCTTGTTCTCGTCGACCGCTGTCGGAGGAAGCCGGACGGGTTCCCCGGTCGCTGGTTGCCGTCCCTGTACCGTTTGTCGGCCTCGGGGCCAGTAGGTCGTCAGGCCTCATACGTTCGATATACGTTCGATCCAAGGGGCATCGAGGGGTCCGCCCCTGAATCCCCGCTTTTCTCCGTCACCCCTACCTGTCTATCTCCGGTCTCTCCCTCGTCTGTGTTCGCTCCGAGACCAGCACTCTCCAGGTATTGCGCGGCAGGGTGGATTTCAAGGACTTGAATGAGTCACTGTGCGCGAAGATGAGAAACTCCAGCCCGACGTATCGACTCACCGCCTGAAAGACGCTTTTGGTAGCGGGTTGTCCGGGCACCTGTAGCGACCCCACGACACTGGGAGCCACGCGATGCGCCAGCCGAGTCCCCCGGACGGCGAAGTCTGCCACTCTGGGCAGTCTGTTCCGCAGGATGATCAGCAGCTTGGTCGGGCGTCTTGACGACATGGGGAAGCGTTTACGAATGAAGCTGTAAATTGATTTCCAATAGTCGTTGAATGCTTCCAGTAACAGGTCTTCGCTCTCCGAAGTGACAACACCGTCGACCAGATTTGCTCGGAGTGCCCTGGCGTCAGCCCCGAGGGCTCGTAACTCCAGAATGTCCGGTATCCGCAGGAGGGCGAGGGCGTCCAGGCTCGGTCCTTCGACCAACTTCGCGGCATGCTCCAACAGAAGATCGTCGACGGTGACGACCCTCTCCCGATGCCGCGCGGAGCGAAAGAGCCGCTCTGCACTCCGGCTGGGAATCGCCTTCCTCCTATCACTTCCCGACAGATCGATCCCAAAGTGAGCAGAGTAGGCGGCCTCGTCCAGGTATCCCTGCATCATTACGAGGTCGGTGGCTGTTTCTTCGGCCCTCGCAAGCTGAAACACATCGTTGTGTGAGAACCATGGACGATCAACGATCTCTCGATACCTGCTGACGAACTCTGCCGGCAGGCGATTCAGCTCCAATGCCAGAGGCGAGCCGGTCGAGTCGATGCCCTCCCGGATTCGATCTTGAAAATCGGACTTCACTTGGATGTAGTCATACCGGACAGGGCGTCTATCTCCCCGGTTCAACGTCCAATCAAGATCCCTCGCGAGCTCAAGCACGTCCGAGCGGAAGGGCATGTCCGAGCGAACCGAACCCACACCCGGCATTCGTTGGGCTATCCAGGAGCGAACGACATCTTCCAGGGCGCCGCACGACCTGAAATCATCCGGGGTCACAAGCATGCCATCGCGTATGCCGACGTCGACAAGGCCTTCGCTCATCCCCTCGCGGAGCTGATTGAAAAGGTTCGCGCCGGTCATCCCAGCGGCTCGTGCCCTGAATCCTTCAAGAACATGAGGATTGTCAAGAAGCTGGGTGTCGTGCAAGAGGATGGTGTCGCTGAACAGCATGGAGAAGTTGATGAGGGCGAAGAGCTGCTTTTGGGACCATTCGCTTTGCAGTGTCGGTTGCAGTTGCCCCAACTGTAAGGCACTCATCTTCCCCTCCTCCGACTCGTGTTCAGAGTGGACGCGACTCCTCGTTCAAGCGCACACAGCCCATGGGCAGTTGCGTCCACAGCGCCTCGTAGTTCGCGGTCAGACCGGCAAGACCGCTTTCCTCCTCGGGGACGCGCCAGGGCTCCGAGTAAAGGACGCCTTCCATCCGGGCCGCGACGATCAGTTTGGCGCACATGAAGCACGGCTGATAGCTCGTCACGAGAATGCAATTCCGCGTCTTTATGTCGTTGTGCAAGGCTGACAGCAGAACCGATTGCTCAGCGTGCAGGCACAGGCATAAATCGTATCCAACCCCGTGCGCGTAGCGGGAGGCCGTCGCGCATCTCACGCAACCGCCCTGGTCGCAGGGCTGCATTCCCTCGGGTGTGCCATTGGCGCCGGCCACCAACACAGATCCGCCCAGAGAAACCAGTGCGGCTCCGACCTTGCGCTTCAGACAATTCCCAGTGTGACCGACCGCGGATATCGCCTCTTCAATGGAGGTGATGACATCAGACGGCCATGTCCAGGCCTTGCTCAGTCCGTTCGCCACCGCTGTCTCCCGTCTCGTGTTCCACACCCGATCTGGCCCATCATTCCCTTTATTACCTGCGAATCGCTCGGCCTCCACATATGCTCAAGACAACCTCAACAGTCGCAACTCCACCTCTCTCACTCGCTGTCGCGCGATCGCCCGAAAAACTCGGTTTACCCGACCGGCTCTCAAACCAATCTGTGATCGCGGGCGCTATTCCCGCGGTACCAGGTCTCGGTATGGGACACGTACCAGCATCCTGGGATCCAGCCCCAGCGATTCGGCTGTCGACCGCAGCAGCGTCCGCGCCTCCTCTACGTCGCTCGTTTTCACTTCGAGCTCCAGGAAGACGCCCACGCCGGCCACCTGGTCAAGCCCTGCTTCTACCCCTAGGTCATTCACAAAGATCCTGCGTGTCTTGTCGACAACACAGTATTTTACGAAGTCGAGGCGGCTCAGAAGCCGGAAGGCGACGTCCGAATTCCCGGTAACATCTAGATCGATTTCCTCCTTCCAGAACTCGTCCGCGGTTTTCATCTCATCTGTGCTGGGAGGCTTCCAGGTAATCAGCTCCCGGGAGCCTTCCTGTCGAATTCGCAGACACTCCTCTGTCTCGATAAAGTCCTTGTGGCGCGAGGTGAAGTATGTATCGACTTGACGCTCGACCGTACGTTCTTCAAAGCCTGAGTCCGTAAGGCGATGCTCGATGCCCGACTCATCCTCAGGGGCAAGCTGGTAACGGATCTCCACCTCTAGGAGGGACATGTTCATGGGGCGGGATTGTATCATCGGCTTATCTCATTCGTCCCCAGGACTCTGCATAGAATTTGTTGCTCCGTCGAACAGTGCAAACATGTACACACCTTTAACCGTCCGACGCTCATAGAGTGCTCGTCTGCTCGGAATATCCGTTAAGTCGGAAAATTCGCTTCGCGAATAGAATTTGATGCCCGCGTCTTTGAGGAATCGTAGGTAGTACAGATGCCTGACTCTGCCCCAACTACTTTCACACTCGGGGTCCATTACCTCTACCACCAGTGCGCGACGAGCGACTCGAACCGCCTCTCGAACGAGCCTCCCTGCCCTCGTCGGATCGACATGGTGCAGTGCGTTCTTACATAAAGAAGCACCAAAAGTTTCGTCCTCGAACGGCAGTGCCGTTGCGTCGTGATTCGTAAACAATAGAATGCTGCTGCTCGGCGGTCCGACGCGTCGCGTTCGAAGTAGGTCGATGTGCGGCCACGCGACATCGTTGCTGACGATCAGAGTCAGCTTGTCCATCGCGGCCAGTTCTAGACAAAGGCCGTTTTCGCCACACGCGACGTCGAGAAAAGATTCGTTGGCCTCCCTTAACGCATGAGATGCTATCTCTTTCTGTACTTCATCCAGGGAAGTCTCTCCAAAGATTTTGGACGCGATTCGCAGCACCGGCTTGAAGAAACTGTGGTGCATGATGAAGCGCCAACGGTACCGGGTTGCAAGCTCACTCTCCCGATCGTAGGACGGTGCAGGCCGGTCTGCCTTTTCCGCCAGTCGCACAATCGCCTCACGGAGAATTTGGGTGTCGAGTTCCGTCATCGTCATGCGGCTTGCCTCGGTTAAGGCAACGCTGCTTAGCGCGGCCTCCGATGAGCCTTCAAAGGTGCTCGAAGGGATGCGGACTCGTGCCAGAAACGCCACACCAAAGCGTTTCGTCGTAGCGTCGACGGATTCGACGGTCTCCTCAATAAAAGCGAAGGGTTCCACATCCCCTGGATGATTCACGGGATCCACGTGAATTTTCGCGAGGCGCATGGCGGTGGACAGGAAATCGTCTGCGGAAACGTCGTCAACCGATCCGGTCACCAAAGTCCAGAGCTCTTCACATTCTTGAAGCGAGTGCTCAAGAAGAATGGACCCAGAGGGTGCGTACGGCAGGAGAAGCGCGAAGTGTTCTTCTCTGTGACGGGAAGAAAAACATGGTTGGTCTCCGGAGGGCCGTCGGTGTTCGATCACGGGCAGTGTGCTGTACATCATTCGAAGAGCTGCGTACTGCTGGCTGAGCACCGACATGCTCGTCCCTGTCTTTATCCCGCGTTCCCTGTTGGCATCGGAACCTCGCACAGGGCCTCCGATGCGTCAGACCGTATGTCTGGCCTTCCAGCACATGCAGCTCAATCCGGACTCCCTGAGTGATTACGCTACGCCGTTCGCACAACACATGGAAGAGGCTCGGTGTCCATACTAATGAATCGCCATGTAATGCTCGCGTTGCCGTATCGTGTTGTCGGTATTCACAATTTCGGACACGCTTGAATTATCTCGATATTGATCATTCGGCGCCATAACGTGTGAGTGCTATATCGGTCGGTACGAATCGGCCCGGTCGGGTGGGAGCCGTTTGGGCGACGAGAGAGCGACGCCACACATCTCGCATAGAGGTTTCGGGTTCCGCGCCCGATATCCTTCGTGGTTCGCCGCGAACGTGAGTGCGGAGCTTTTCCGCCGGTGTCGGGGCCGGTCCCGAAATTCGCCGGGACGGACGACGCGGGATCGCGTCGAACCGATCCGGACGACCGGGCGGAGATCCTTCGTTTCACGCATGACGGTTCCCGGCCGCGTGTCAGGAGTCCGTCGACGGCTCGGCGTGCCGGTCGGCTTCCCCGGTGAGGCCTGCGGCGCTCCACTGTGGCCGAATCCGCAAGACATGTGTCCTTGCGGCCATGACCGCGCAGGGCCAAGTATGGCGACATGTCACACCGCGTCGTCATCATGCTTTTCGACGGCTTCCAGTTGCTCGATCTCGCCGGCCCGGCCGATGTCTTCTCCGCGGCCGGACTGCTGAATCCGAGTGCCGACTACCGGGTGGAGGTCACGGCTGCCGAGGCGGGGGCCGTGCGCTCCCTGTCCGGCGTCACCGTGGTCGTCGAGACGCCGCTGCGAAACGTGAAAGGCCCGATCGACACGCTGCTGGTCGTCGGCGGTCTCCCGGCCCGTACGGCTGTCGCCGACACGGCGGCACTGGTTCCGGAGGTACGCAGGCTCGCCGGGGAGTCAGGCCGGGTCGGGTCCATCTGCTCGGGCACGTTGCTGCTGGCCGAGGCCGACCTGCTGGAGGGACGGCGGGTGACCACTCACTGGGCGGTGGGGGACATGCTCGCCCGCGAGCATCCGAACGTGCGGGTGGACGCCGACCGTATCTACGTGCGCGACGGCAACGTGTGGACTTCGGCGGGGGTCACCTCGGGAATCGATCTCGCTCTCGCCCTCGTCGCGCACGACCACGGGCACGATCTGGCCAGGGAGATCTCTCGCTGGCTGGTCGTGTACCTGCAGAGACCAGGCGGACAGAGCCAGTTCAGCACGCCGCTGAGCGCGCGGACACCGAAGCGTGAACCTCTGCGCGACCTGCAGGGATGGATCGAGGAGAGCCTGAACGCCGACCTGTCGGTGGAGGTCCTCGCGGGCCACGTGAACATGAGCGTCCGCCACTTCTCGCGTGTGTTCAGGACCGAGGTCGGTGTGCCGCCCGCACGGTATGTCGAGCACGCGCGGGCGGCGGCGGCCAAGCGGCTGCTGGAGAGCACCGATGAGCCGCTCGACCGGATCGCCACCCGGGTCGGACTCGGGACGCCCGAGACCCTCCATCGCGTCTTCCACCGCCACCTCAAGATCTCACCGGGAGAGTACCGGCGCAGATTCCATGACAAGGAGAGCTGACATGGACATCGCCATCCCCCTGTACGCGGGTTACGACGCCATGGACGCCTTGGGACCGTACTTCGTGCTCCGGAACGTTCCCGGTACGACGGTCACCTTCGTGGCCGAGCGGCCGGGCGTCATCGCCGACGAGGGGGTCACGTTGACGGCCACCGCCTCCTTCGCCGACATGCCCAGGCCCGATGTCCTGGTGGTGCCGGGTACCAAGGACGTGAAGCGGAGCACGGCGGATCAGGAGTTGATCCGCTATGTGAAGGCGGCGCACCCGACCACCACATGGACCACCTCGGTGTGCGTGGGCTCGCTCACGCTCGGCGCGGCAGGCCTGCTGGAGGGAGTCAGGGCGACCACTCACTGGGTGGCTCACGACCTGCTCGCGCGGTTCGGGGCGCGGCCGGTCAACGAGCGCTTCGTCAGGGACGGCAAGATCATAACTTCGGCCGGCGTGCTGGCCGGCATCGACATGGCGCTCCACCTCGCGTCCTTGCTGGCGGGCGAGGACGGCGAGGACATGGCCATGGCGATCCAGCTCGGGTTGGAGTACGCGCCGGAGCCACCGTTCGACGCCGGGACGCCGAAGACCGCTCCCGCAGAGATCACTGAGCTGGTGCGCTCCTTCCTGAGGGATGGTTGATCTCATAGGGACAGGTCGGGGTCGTCCAGGTAGCCAGCACGCCCTTCGTCGTCAAGCTCGAAAGGGCCCTCGGGGATGATGCAGAACTCGTTTCCCTCGGGGTCGGCCATGACGAGGAAACCTCCCTCCTCGTATCCCGCCGGCCGTCGTCCGCCCAGCGACTCGACTCGCCGCTGCTCCGCCGGCGGGTCCGCCATCTCGCAATGCTTCCAGATCCGCCCTTCGACACCGCAACAGGGCAAGGATCTACGGAGCGGACCACCAAGCCCTCGGTTCACCCTGGCCGGGTCCCTCGGCGAGCTCACGCCCTTCGACGTGGTCGAGGTCGTCGAGGACGACGCGCCCGCGCACCGGATCGGTTGATCTTGATCTCGGTGAAGGGCGGACTCATCGCACTCACGGCTGATTCGAAGCCCAGCTCAGCCAGTTCCGAAGGGTCGAGCTCGTGGCTTTGAGCACGGCGAAGTCGTGCGGTGGCGCGGGCCAGATCTGCAGGAGATAGTGGTCGACCGCCACGTCCGAGGTGTCCACCTCGTGCGCCTCGTCGATCCCCCGTCCGTGGTATCTCAGGCGGTACGGTCCGAGACCGGCAGGCAGCGGCGGGAGCTGATAGGTCGCCTCGTCGCCCCACTCCACCAGCGAGAACCGGCCGGTCAAGGACTCGAAACTGATCTCCGCCACATCCTCGTAGCCTTTGAGATCCGCTGTTGGATCACGGTCCGCGACGGCCACCGTGAAGTCCACGACGCCCGTGTGGAGGCCGGTGAGCAGACGATGGGTACGGTGCTCTTCGGCATTTTTCGGCATTTTTTGTGACCTGGCCTGCGGGGCGACCCCGGGTTACCATGATCGCGTTGTGCTCCGGGCTTCGACGCGAGCGGCCGTCACCGGACGGTTCCGAAGCCATCCGCATCGAATGACCGCGCTGGAGAGCATGTGCCCGTCTTCGACAGCCCGCGGCGGGCGCCGGTCGTCCTGGCGTACGCGACCTTCGTGCTGGCCGGATTGAACGCCGGTGTGGGCGGAGTGCTGCTGCCCGCGCTGATCGGCGACTACGGCGTCGACATGACGACGATCGGTATCACCTTCTTCGTCTCCTCCGCCGGGTTCATGCTCGCCGGATCCGCCACGGGTCCGCTGCTCGAGCGCCTCGGTACGCGCCTGGCCCTCACCGTCGGCGGCGGCCTGTACGTGGTGGCCACGCTGTACATGGCCACCCGCCCGCCGTTCGTGGCCTTCGTGGCGGTGCAGCTGCTGGTCGGCTATGGCATCGGCGTGCTGGAGTCGGTGCTCAACGCCTACCTCGCGGAGTTGCCCTCGGCCACGACGCTGCTCAACCGCCTGCACGCGTTCTTCGGGGTGGGCGCGCTGCTCGGCCCGTTGACGGCCGCCTGGATGCTGACCTTCCTGCCGTGGACGGCCGTGTGGCTGGTACTGGCGGTGGCGTGCCTGCCGCTGGTGGCCGGTTTCCTGATGGCCTATCCCCGGCGCTCCCCCGCGGGTGCCGGTACGGCCGAGCCCCCCGTGAAGGCGGGACCTCCGTATCCTGACGCCCCGGTGCCTCCCACGGTCCTCGCGGACTCAGAACCGGAACGAGGCGGCCTGCTGACCGCCGTCATGCGCTCGCCCGCGGTGGTGCTGGCCTCGGTGTTCCTCGCCGTGTACGTCGGCCTGGAGATCAGTGTGGGCAACTGGGGGTTCACCTTCCTGGTGGAGGAGCACGCGCAGACCGGCCTGACCGCCGGGTACATCTCCAGCGGTTACTGGCTCGGGCTGACCCTGGGCCGGTTCCTGATCAGTCCGGTCGCCACCCGGATGGGACTGACCGCGGCCGGCATGACCTACGCCTGCCTGGCCGGCGTGACGGCGAGCGCGGTGCTCACCTGGGCGGCGCCGGGAGCGGTCGTGGCCACCGCCGGTTTCTTCCTGCTCGGCTTCTTTCTCGGGCCCATCTTCCCGACGGCCATGGCGGTGGTGCCCGATCTGACCACGACCCGGCTGGTGCCGACGGCCATCGGCATCATGAACGGGGTGTCGGTCATCGGCGGCGCGGCGCTTCCCTGGCTGACCGGTGCCATCGGACAGAGCGTCGGGATCTGGACCCTGATGCCCTCCGCCGTGCTCCTCGCCCTGCTGCAGCTCGCTCTCTGGCGGATGATCGTCGCCCGGATGACTCCGGCCTGACCCGGCGCCGGGCCGGGATCCGCGCGGCCGCCCCCCTCCGCGGACCCCGGCCCGCACCCGGAGGCCGGCGCGGCGGTGCCGCCGGCCGGGTTCGTCCGCCGGCGGGTCGTTACCTCCAGCGTGGTCGCGGTCGTGCCGCCGGAACGCTCCGGCGTAGCCGGAGGCCGGCCAGGGTGAGGACGGCCGTGGCGTAGCCGCAGAGCACGGCGAGCCCGGCCCACCAGGCGAGGGGATAGTAGCCCGCCGACGGAGCGTAATGGGCGACCACCTGCGGATACTCGTGGATGCTCTGCTGGACGGCGAAACCGGCGGCGGGCGTGAGGCGCAGCAGCCACCTGGCCGTGTCGTCGGGCAGGAGCGGCAGGATCGCCAGGAGGTACGGGAGGACGACCGCCGAGATCGCGACGAGGATCGCCGCCCAGGTTCGCCGCAACAGCGCGCCGAGGGCGAGCGCGAGGACGGCGGCGATCGCGAGCAGCGCCGCGGCACCGGCGGCGACCCGCAGTCCCGTGAGGGCCGACGCCGGGATGACACCGAGGCCGTTGGCCCGCAGGACGGCCGGGCCGGCCGTCACCACGACCGCCGCGGAGATCAGTCCGGCCAGGAAGGTGACCGCGCCGATCACGAGGGCCTTCGCCGCCAGCGTCCGGCCGGTGAGTGGCGCGCCGCCGGTCACGCCCGGCCGGTACTCGGCGGTCACGAATCGCACGGCCACCACGAGCACGATGATCAGGCCGACGACGAGGCCGACGAGGCCGCTCTCCACGGGGTGGCCGCCATGGGGGCCGCTCGGCCCGATGTCGCCGGTTCCGGTGACGGTGAACGCGCCGTTCGACTCGACGAGCCCGGCCGCCCGGTGGTACTTCTCCCAGTCGGTGTGTCCCATCTCGCCCACGCTGCCGTGGCTCCATTCGCCGCCGGACGCGCCGCCCTCCACGCTGACGTGGTCGAAGGTGGCGGTGGCCTGGGTGAAGCGCGACTCCGGGAGGCTCGCGCCCAGGGCGACCGGTCTGAGCGTCAGGTCACCCGGGGACGCGACGAAGAACCCGACCCGTACCGTCTCGGGCAGCGCGGCGAGGCGGGCGGTGCCGACCTTCGCCCATCGCGTGCCGTCGGCCGACTCGTGGCCGGTGATGGTGTCGCCGGAGCGGGTCAGGCGCAGCCAGCGCGGCTTCTCCGCCGAGACGCCGCCCGCGCGGCCGGCCGTGTCGTGGACGTAGTCGTGCTGCATCCGTACGCCGTGCGCGCCCGTGAGCATCAGCGCCGCGTAGGGGGAACCCTGCGCGACGCCGTCCTTGATGATGATTCCGGCCTTCGCCCAGGGTACGAGGCCGGGGACGATCTCGTCGTGGTCGGGCGGCGGATAGGTGATGATGCCGGTCATGGACGTCACGCGGACGGTGATGCCGCCGTTCTCGCCCAGGGGCCGGTGCACGAAGTAGAACGTGTCGCTCACCGTCCGGCCGTGCGGCCCGACCGGATCGGTGGGGCAGGGGACCTCCACCGGGCCCTTGCTGCAGTGGGTGCCGCCGCCGAGAGCAATCGCGTGGAGCAATCCGAGCAGGATGGTGACGAGGATCGTGGCCGCCATGGCGATCATCCGGCCCCGGGTGCGGAACCTCGCCCACTCCTGGCGCGCATGTGCGGTCAAGGATGGTTCGGTGGTGTCTTCGTGGTTTTCTCGCATGCGGCCGGTTCTACGGATCCGGCCCTAACATGGCCCGAACCACCCCTGTCACGCCGCTGTTAGGCCGGGCATCCCATCCTGGAGGTCCGCACGCGAACGGGAGAGGCTCGATGAGCAAGCCGCGAGGCTCCGCACCACCGAGGCGGACGGTACGGCAGCGTTTCACCGTTTTGTACGCCGTCCTGTTCCTCCTCTCCGGCCTGGGGCTGCTGGCCCTCACCAACCTGCTGGTCGGCGCGAGCAGCATGACCCAGCCGGTACCCGGCCAGACCCCTCCCGTTCCTCGGCCCGGCCTCGACCGCGCCCAGGAGCGCGTCCACCAGCTCGAAGCTCAGCTCTCGGACATCCAGGCGGTTCAGTCGCACCAGCTCCTGGTGGGCTCGGTGATCGCACTGGTCGTGATGGCGGTGATCTCGTTCCTGCTGGGCAGGGCCGTGGCCGGCCGGGTGCTGCGCCCCCTGCGGACGATCACCGCGGCGACACGGCGGATCTCGGCAGAGAACCTGCACGAGCGGCTGGCAGTGCCGGGCCCCGCCGACGAGGTCAAGGACCTCGCGGACACCATCGACGGGCTGCTGGAACGCCTGGAGGCGTCCTTCGCCGCCCAGCGCCGGTTCGTCGCCAACGCCTCCCACGAGCTGCGGACACCGCTGACGACCATGAGGGCGTCGCTGGACGTGGCCGTGGCCAAGCCGGTGCCGGTACCGGCGCAGACGCTGGCGCTCGCCGACCGGCTGCGCACCGAACTCGACCGGGTCGACAGCCTTCTGGAGGGCTTTCTCGACCTCGCCCGCGCGCAGCACGGCGAGCTCCACGACCGCGTCCCGGTCGCGCTCGGCACCCTGGTGTCCGAATCGCTGGCCGCCCGCGCGGCGGACATCGCGGAGAGGGAGCTGACCGTCGAGGCGCACGTCCAGGACGCCGCGTGGACCCGGGGCAGCCCGCCCCTGCTGTCCCGCATGGTGAACAACGTGATCGACAACGCGGTCGTCCACAACCGGCACGGTGGCTCGATCCGGCTCGCGACCGTGACCGGGGACGACGGGGCCCGGCTGGTCGTGGAGACGGACGGGCCGGTTCTCGACCCGGAGCAGGTCGCCCGGCTCACCGAACCCTTCCGGCGGCTCGCCGCCGACCGGACCGGCTCCGAGACCGGCACCGGCCTCGGCCTGTCGATCGTCGCGGCCGTCGTCGGCGCGCACGACGGTGACCTGGTCCTGCACGCCCGGCCGGAAGGCGGCCTGCGCGTCACCGTGGCGCTGCCGCCGGCGCCCGCACCGGAAGGCGTCGCCACGTGAGGATCCTGGTGGTGGAGGACGCGCGCCCGCTCGCCGAGATCCTGGCCGAGGGGCTACGGGATCAGGGCATGGCCGTCGACGTCGCCCACGACGGCCTGGCCGCCGCGGCGAAGCTCGATCTCAACGCGTACGACGTGGTGGTCCTCGACCGCGACGTGCCCGGGATCCACGGCGACGTCCTCTGCCAGATGATCACCGAACGGGACGACCGCGCGATGGTCCTGATGCTGACCGCGGCCGGCTCTCCGGGTGACCGGGTCAGCGGCCTCACCCTGGGAGCCGACGACTACCTCGCCAAGCCCTTCCACTTTCCCGAACTGGTCCTGCGCCTCCACGCCCTGGCCCGGCGCCGGCCGTTCGCCCGCGCGCGGACACTGCGCGCGGCCGGGATCGAGCTCGACCCGGTACGCCGCACGGCCACCCGCGACAACCGGCAGCTCGACCTCTCGGTCAAGGAGTTCGCGCTCCTCGAAGCCCTGCTGCGCGCCGGCCCCGGCTTCCTGAGCACCGAGGACCTCCTGGAGCAGGTCTGGGACGAGAACGCCGACCCGTTCACCAACACCGTCACCGTGACCATCGGGAGGCTGCGCCGCAAGCTGGGGAGCCCGTCGATCATCACGACGACACCCGGGGTGGGGTACCGCATCGCCGATCCCGCCGCCGAGGCGTAGCACGGGGGGGTCAGGCGCGGCGCACCTCGAACAGGAAGCAGCCGAACTCCACCGCCCGAACGTGTACCAGTGCCACGTCGGGGTCCGCGAACTGCTCCGCCAGGATGGTCTCCGCCGCGGTGGCGTCGCGGCTGGCGTACCCGTCCACCAGCCGTCCGCCGAGGATGTCGCCGTCGGCGTCGTAGGCGCGGAAGACCCGCCGCTCACCGCACATGCCGACGGGGAAGCCCGTCCCGCCGGGCCCCTCGCACGGCTCGGCGTGCACGAACACCGGGCCCAGTTCCTCGTACGGGCCGGGGTCGCCCCCGGTCCGCGCCCCCCACCGGCGCAGCGGCGCGTACGCGAGCAGGGCGAGTCGCTCTCCCGGGAGGCTACGGCGCAGGCAGCATCGCAGCGGGGAGCCCCCCTCGGTGTCGGTGACCATGCGGGGCGGACGCCCGGCGTCGTCGCGGACGCGTAGCTCGGCGGCGACCTCGGCCTCGATGGCGAATGCGCGGAGAGTGCTCATGGATCCATGCTCGGCCGCGCGGTCCCGACGCGCTGGCGGAAATCGGCCCTGGTTGTGGGCGTGGACGATGCCCTCCCCGGTTTCCTCGGGCGCCGGTCCGCGGCGGCCGGGAGCACTCACGGCGACCATCGTGACGGCGGGCTCCTCGGAACGCCGCGGCTCTTCGACGCCGGGCGGGGGTGCCCGGGTACCTGGGGTTCAGGCGAGACGCGCGTAGACGATGACGTTGGCCGTGTAGTGGCCGGTCCGCCGGTCGAAGCCGCCGCCGCAGGTGACCAGGCGCAGGCCCGCGTGGTCGAGCGGGCCGTACACGCGCTGCGAGGGGAAGCGGCTCTTGGGGACCTGTTCCACCGACTGCACCACGAAGGTGGCGACCGAGCCGTCCGCGCGGGTGACGGAGACGGTGTCGCCCCGGCGCATCCGCCCCAGCTCGTGGAAGACGCCCTCGCGTCCCCCGCCGTCGACGTGCCCGAGGATCACGGACGCCCCGCGCTCGCCGGGCATGTAGCCGCGCGCGTACCAGCCGGCCTGCTCGGGCCGGTCCACCGGTGGCACCTGCACGGTGCCGTCGGCGTTGAGACCGAGCCGGGAGAGGGGGACGTGCACACCGATCCTCGGCACGTCCAGGCGGCGCGGTTCGGATCGGGCGAGGGCGGGAGCGGCCGGGGAGAGCGCCCCGGCCCGCGGGAGATCCGCCTCCGGCGTTCGCCCGGGGGACGGACGGCTCGCCTCCGGCACCCGCGACGGGGAGCCGGCCCCCGACGCCTGGACGGAGGGCGGGGCCGGAGGGGCCTTTTGCGGCAGGAGGCCGCCGCCCACGAGCACGGCGCCGGTCACGGTGACGGCGGCGGCCGCCAGGCCGAGAGCCCGGCGGCCGCTCCCTGTCGCACGCGGCATCTCAGGCCTGGGCGTGCTTACGGCGGCGCAGCGCCAGCAGGCCCGTCCCCGCCCCCGCGAGGAGAAGGGCTCCGCCGACCGGTACGAGGCCGGCCGGTACGAGCGCGCTCCCGCCGGGGCCGCCGCCGGTCTCGGGGGCGCCCTCGGGCACCGGGCGGGGCTCCTCCCGGGCGGGATCGGCCTGTGCCGGTGCCTGTGCCTGTGCCGGTGCCTCTGCCGGCGCCGCTTCCTGCGCTGCTTCCGGTGCCTCTGCCGGCGCGGAGCTGGAGCGCGGTGCCGGTACGGGACTGGGTTTCGTGTCCGCCAGGGCCGGCCCGGTGACGTTCAGCATGGCGATGGCGAGTCCCGCCACGGCCAGGGCACTACGAGCGAATCGCATACATCCTCCTAGGGCGGCCGCACCGGAATGCTCCGGCGACGCGCACCGCTCGCGCTCAAGAAGTCTTCGGGGGGAGCGGTACCGATGCTGGCAGCGCGATATCAGCCAGCCATGACCGGAATGTCATGAGTGTGTAATGAATGTCCTCATCGTTAAAGGACGCGCTGACCACGGCGGATACTGGGACGGTGGCCAGAGTGATGCTGATCGAGGACGACCCGTCCGTGCGGGAGGGGCTGCGCCTCTCGCTCAGCCGTCACGGGCACGAGGTGGACGCCGCGGGCACGGGCGAGGAGGGGCTGCGGCGGCTGCGGGTCACGCCCGCGGACATCGTCGTGCTCGACCTGATGCTTCCCGGCCTGGACGGCTTCGAGGTGTGCCGCCGGATCCGGGCGGGGGGTCCCACGCCCATCGTCATGCTCACGGCCCGCGGTGACGATCTCGATGTCGTCAGCGGGCTGGAGGCGGGTGCCGACGACTACGTGGTCAAACCGATACGGCCGCGCGTGCTGGAGGCGCGGATCCGCGCGGTGCTGCGGCGCGGAGGCCCGGCCACGGGGGCGGGGGCAGAGGCCGGAGCCGGGGCCGGGACCGGGCGGGAGGAGCACGGCGACCTGGTGATCGACCGCGGTTCGCTCACCGTGTCCAGGGCCGGTGTCCCGCTCGTGCTGCCGCCGCTGGAACTGCGGCTGCTGCTGGAGCTGTCGTCGGCGGCCGGGCAGGTGTTCAGCCGCCAGCAGCTCCTGGAGTCGGTCTGGGACCTCGACTTCCTGGGCGACTCGCGGCTGGTCGACGCGTGCGTGCAGCGCCTGCGTACGAAGATCGAGGACGTTCCGTCGAAGCCCCGGTACATCCAGACCGTGCGCGGCTTCGGGTACCGGTTCGGCCCTCTGTGACGTCCGCCGCCGGAGAGGGACGGAGGCCGCGGCTGCCGTTCGGGGTGCGCGGGCTCCGGGCCCGGCTGGTGGTCGTCTTCGTGCTGCTCGGCGGGCTGAGCGCGCTGACCGCCGCCGGACTGGTCTACCGCCAGGCGAGCGACCTCATGCTGAAGCGGACGGAATGGTCGGTGGTCAACGAGTTCCGGCTGCGCGTCGCGACCCTCACCGAGAACATGCCGCACCCTCCCGACCGCGCCGCCCTGCAACAGCTCGCCAACGGCGTGGCGCCCGCGTTCCTGGAGGCGACCGGCGCCGCCGTCTACGGGAATTCGGGCCTGATCGCCTCCGGGGACGGCACCGGCCCGATCACGCCCGCGCTGCGCCGCAGCATCGCCGGACGGCACCGGCTGGCCTACCAGCGCGTCGTCTCCGCGGGCACCCCCTATCTCGTCGTGGGTACGCCCGTGCTGCTGGGCCGGCAGCGGACCCCCTCCGGGGTGGAGGCCTACCTCGTGACCCCGCTCGGCAAGGAGGCGGCGGACGAGGACGCGCTGGTCGCCGCCGCGCGGAACGGCGTGCTCCCGGTCGTGGCGCTGGCGGTGCTGTTCGCCCTGCTGGCGGCCGGGGGCGTGCTGCGCCCGGTGCGCGACCTCGACCGGGCCGCGCGCAGGCTCGGAGCGGGCGAGCTGGACACGCGGCTGAAGGTGAGCGGGGGTGACGAGCTGGCCCGGCTGGTGAAGACCTTCAACGCCACGGCCGCCGCCCTGGAGGCCAACGTGTCCGAACTGCGCGAGATGGAGGTGAGGGCCCGCCGGTTCGTCGCCGACGTGTCCCACGAGTTGCGCACCCCGCTGGCGTCCATCCTGGCGATGGCGGACATGTTCGAGGAGGAGGCCGGCCGCCTCGAAGGAGATCTGGCCCAGGCCGCCCGGCTGATGAACCTCGAGGTGGGCAGGCTGGTCCGGCTCGTCGAGGACCTCATGGAGATCTCCCGGTTCGACGCGGGGGCGGCGCGGCTCATCCTGGACGACGTCGACGTGGCGGACGCCGTACGGGCCTGCCTGCGCACCCGTGGCTGGATCGCCCGGGTCGCCCTGGACCTGCCCCCCGGCGTGCGGATCCGGATGGACCCCCGCCGGTTCGATGTGATCACGGCCAACCTCGTCGGCAACGCCCTCCGGCACGGCGCTCCTCCGGTCACCGTACGGCTGCGCGCGGAGGGCCCGCAGGACACGGGCCGCATCGTCATCGAGGTCAGGGACTCGGGCGAGGGGGTGGACCCGGACGTTCTCCCGCACGTCTTCGACCGCTTCTCCAAGGCCGACGCGGCACGTACGAGGTCGGACGGAAGCGGGCTCGGCCTGGCCATCGCCCTGGAGAACGCGCGCCTGCACGGCGGTTCGATCGACGTGGCCAACCCGCCGGGGGGCGGCGCCCTGTTCAGCCTCACCCTTCCCCGCCACCCGGTGCCCTCGCCCGACCGGCCGGGGACGTCCCCGTCACGTCGCCCGGAGCCGGGATGAGCGCGCGGGGGGCGGTGGCGCACGTGGTGGCGTGCAGGATGGCGCATGCGGTGTCGCGGGCGGTGGCGCGCATGATGGTGCGCGCGGTGGCGTGCCTGCTGGCGGTTGCCTCTCTGGTGGCCGGCTGCGGCATCGGCCCGACCGGTGTGATGGACGGGGGCGAACCCGCCGTCGGGTTCCAGCCCAGCACCCGGCTCTACTTCGTGTCGGGCGAACGGCTGCGGGCCGTGAGCCGCCCCCTGCCTTGGCCCCCGCTGAAGGAGACGCTGGAGCTGCTGGTGAAAGGGCCCAGCTCCGCGGAGCAGCGGCGGGGGCTGCGCACCGAGCTCGCTCCCGGCACGGACACGCTGGGCAAGGTCACCTCGGACGCGGCGAAGGTCCACATCTCCCTTACCGCTCCCAGCCCCGTCCCCAGCCCCGCCCCTCCCCAGGAGCCCCAGGAGAGGGCGCCGACCAGGCAGCTCTCCCGGGACCTGTGGCTGGGACAGCTCACCTGCACCGCCGCGAGCGCCCTGGCCGCGCGGTCGAACATCGACCCCGACGCCGTCACCGTCGTCATCCAGCGCGGCAAGGCCGAGCGGTTCGGCTCCTTCCGGTGCTCGGAGTTCCCCCGGGCACCGGGGTGACGCAGCCGGGGTGACGCAGCCGGAGTGACAACGCCGGAGTGACGGGGCCGCTCCGGCGGCCGGGGAGAGGATTTTCTGTCGGTGGGTGTGCCTACCGTGGGCGGGCACAGGATTCCGGCGCGAGCGAGGGAAGACCATGACCACACTCGAGAACCGGCCGCACACCGCGCTCCTCGTCGTCGACGTGCAGAACGGTGTCGTCGAGGGGACCCACCGGCGCGACGTGGTCGTCGCGAACATCGGCGGCCTTGTCGAGAGGGCGCGGCGGGAGCGGGTCCCCGTCGTCTGGGTCCAGCACTCGGACGAGCGGCTCGCCAGGGGGAGCGACGACTGGCGGATCGTCCCCGAGCTGGTTCCGGACGACGCCGAGCCGCTCGTCGAGAAGCACTACAGCGACTCCTTCGAGGACACCACCCTGGAGACCGTGCTGTCGGGCCTCGGCGCCGGGCGGCTCGTCGTCGCCGGCGCGCAGACCGACGAGTGCGTCCGCTCGACGATCCACGGCGCGTTCGTCAGGGGATACGACGTGACCCTCGTCAGCGACGCCCACACGACGGAGGACCAGACGGAGTGGGGGGCGCCGCCGCCGGACCAGGTCATCGCGCACACGAACCTGTACTGGACCTACCACACGGCGCCGGGACGGACGGCCGGGACGGCCGAGGCCAAGGACGTCGACTTCGGCGGCACGTCCTGAGACCTGCGTGACGCGGACGGCGGCACCCGGGGACGTGCACCGGACCCGGGTCGCCGGGCGTGGATCACCGCGGACCGTGCGCGCGGGTGGGAGCGGACACGGCTCGTCGTCCCGCTCCCACCCGCCCCGCCTCGTGCCGAGAGGGCCGGCGGTGGCCGGCCGTAAGAGAACGATCAGTGACGCTCGACGGCCACCACGTTGTACGGAGTGGTCGGGGTGGGGGTCGTGGCGAAGCGGGCGTTGGGGAGATAGAGGCGGTCGCGGAAGGAGGCGACGGTGGTGGGGACGTCGAAGCGGCCGTCCGAGAGCTTGCGGACCACCTTCCCCGAGGTGGCGCCGCGGTCCAGGGAGAGGGACGTCAGGGTGTTCTGGCGGTTCTGCACGACGTGCAGGGTGCGGCCCTCCAGCAGCAGGCCGTCACCGTTGACCAGGGACTCTGTGCCGATGTCCACCAGGGTGGCCACGCCGGTCGAGGGGTCGACGCGGAACAGCCCGCCGGTGTTGGACTGGACGACGAGCAGGGCCCCGCGGTCGGGGGTCTGGGCGATGCCGTTGGCGTTGATGCCGGTCGCGTAGACGATGTCCCCGCTCAGCGGCACCTTCACCGCCTCGTCCGGCAGTGCTCCCCCACGCCCGAACGGCAGCTTGTACAGCACGGGGTTGGTCGAGTCGGTGAAGTACGCCGCGTCGCGGGTGAGCACGACGTCGTTGACGAACGCGGTGCCGGTGGCGAGCCGGTAGCTCGCGAGCACCTTGCCGTTCCGGGTGTCGATCACGCGGGCGTCGCCGCCCGTGCCGCCGGCGACGAACAGCCTGCCGCGCGCGTCGGTCTTGAGGCCGAGCGACGGGGTGCCCGGACCCGGATCGATGATCCGGCCCCTGCCCGTGCGCAGGTCGGCCCGGTAGATCGCGCCGGTCGCGCGCGAGCCGAAGTACGCGGCCGCTCCCGGGCCGATGGCGATCCCCTCCGGCTGGAAACCGTCCGGGAGGGAGAACTCGGTGGGATAGGCCGACTTCTCGGAAGAGGCGGAGGTCGTGGACGCGTCGGCCCTGGATCCGGTCTCGGCCGCCGCGGCCGGGGCCGCCATGAGCACGGTGAGGAACCCTGCCAGGAGAAATGCCACCTTCATTAAGGAACATCCCATCTGTCGCGAGTGCGATGGTCTACCCAAATGCCCGCTTGGGTAATGGATCTAACGTATGACGCCCGGCTGTAGCGCTCCCGTAAAGCGGGCCCGCCCGGGCGACGTCCCTGCCGTCGTTGGATAGCGTCGAGGTCATGCGGCTTCATGTGGGATGCGCGATGTGGTCTCTCGCGTCATGGCAGGGACGTTTCCTGCCCCATCCGCTCCCTCCCGGGGAGCGCCTGCGGTCCTACGCGACCTGGTGCAACGCGGTGGAGGGCAACACGACGTTCTACGCGACACCGGCGAGGAGCACGGTGGAGTCGTGGGCGCGGCAGACCGGCCCCGACTTCCGCCTGGTGGTCAAGCTGCCCAGGACGATCACCCACGAGAGGCGCCTCACCGGCGTCGACGAGGAGGTTCGGTCGTTCCTGGAGGCGATCGAACCGCTCGGGCCGCGAGCCGAGACCCTCTGGATCCAGTTGCCGGGATCATTCGCCCCGGCCGACCTCGGTACCCTGGCCGGCTTTCTCCGCGGGCTTTCCCGCTCGCACAGGTACGCCGTCGAAGTCCGCCACCGCGCGTTCTTCGACGACGCGCGATCCGTACGGCTTCTGGAAGGGGTTCTCGCCGGCGCCGGCGCCGAGTGGGTGCCCTTCGACACCACCACTCTCTTCCGGAGCCCTCCGACCAGCGACGCCGAACGAGAGGCGTGGTCGAAGAAGCCGCGCATGCCGCGCAGGTCGGTCGCTCTCACCGACCGCCCGATCGTCCGCTACCTCGGCCGGGACGACACGGCGAGCACGATCGAGGGCTGGCGGGACTGGGTCGGCACGGTCGCCGGGTGGCTGCGCGAGGGCCGCTCGCCGACCGTGTTCGTCCACACCCCCGACAACGCCGAGGCGCCGGCGCTCGCCCGTCGCTTCCACGACGACGTACGAGCCCTGCTGCCCGAGGTCGAGCCGCTCTCCGAGCCCGTGCCCGTCGAGCCGCTGACCCTCTTCTGACCGCCGGGCCTCCCGCCGCTTCTGACTGCCGGGCCTCCCGCCGCGCGGTGGTGAGCCCGGCCGTCCGCGCCGCGTGTGGCCGGGCCGGCCGCCGCAGTGATCAGGCGGTCTCCGGCCGGGCCGCCGGTGTGACGGGGGTCGCGTCCCGGGCGGTGGTGTCCGGCCTGGGCTGCCGCAGCACGACGAGCGCGACGGTGAAGGCGGCCAGGAGCAGAGCGGCGGCGACGCCGAAGGCGAGGTGGTAGCCGCCGGTCAGTGCGGCCGCCTCGCTCTCTCCCGCGGACAGCAGTTCCCCGGTCCGCCGGGCGGCCAGCGTGGACAGCACCGCGACGCCGACCGCCATGCCGATCTGCTGGGTGGTGTTGAACAACCCGGACGCCAGGCCCGCGTCGTCGGCCCTGGCCCCGGACATGCCGAGCGTGGTCAGGGCCGGGAGCACCAGCCCGCCACCCGCGATGAGCAGCATCACCGGGAGCAGGTCGGTGACGTAGTTCGCGTTCACCGGTACGCGGGTGAGCCAGCCCATCGCCCCGAACAGGAGCACCAGGCCCGCCAGCAGGACGGCACGCTCGCCGAAGCGGGTGTTGAGCCGGGCGGAGAGGAACAGGGACACGCCGCCGATGGCCACCGCCGCGGGAAGCATCGCCAGGCCGGTGTCGAGCGCCCCGTACCCGAGGACCTTCTGCATGTAGAGCGCGACGATGATCTGGAAGGCGAACATGGCCGACAGCGTCAGGATCTGGACCAGGTTGGCGCCCGAGACGTTGCGCGACCGGAGGATCCGCAGGGGCATCAGCGGGGTCCTCGCGGTCGCCTGGCGGATGACGAACGCGGCCAGCAGGGCGAGCGACACCGCACCGAGACCGAGGGTGTGGGCCGCGAGCCAGCCGTACTCCTCGATCTTGACCACGGTGTAGATGCCCAGCATCAGGCCGCCGGTGACCAGCACGGCGCCGATGACGTCGGCCCCGGCGGCGAATCCGATCCCGCGCTCGCCCGGCAGTGCCCGGATCGCCAGCGCGATCGTGGCCAGCCCGATCGGCAGGTTGATGAAGAAGATCCAGTGCCAGCTGAGCGCGTCGGTGAGGACCCCGCCCAGGACCTGGCCGATGGAGGCTCCGGCGGCGCCGGTGAAGCTGAAGACGCCGATCGCCTTCGCGCGCTCCCCGGGCTCGGTGAACAGCGTCACCAGGATGCCCAGCACGACCGCGGAGGCCATCGCGCTGCCGACGCCCTGCAGGAACCGGGCGGTGATCAGCATGCCGGGCCCGGAGGCCACTCCGGCCAGCAGCGACGCGGCGGTGAAGACCACGTTCCCGGCCAGGAACATGGTCTTGCGGCCGATGAGGTCGCCCAGCCGGCCGGCCAGCAGGAGCAGCCCGCCGAAAGCGATCAGGTAGGCGTTGACGGTCCAGCTGAGCCCGGCGGGTGAGAAGCCCAGATCCGCCTGGATGGCCGGCATCGCCACGGTCACGATGCTGCCGTCCAGGATCGTCATCAACATCGCGGCGGACAGCACGGTGAGCGCGAGCCAGCGTGACGGGGACGCGCCGGCGCGGGAGGACCGGGAGGACCGGGAGGGTCGAGGGGGCCGAGGGGAGGGTGCGGTGTGCGGCATGGCCGTCTCCTGTTCGAAGGGGAACAGGAGTGACCGTAGCAGATAGTTTTGTTATAGACGATCCTTTATGGATTCACTTTGTGCGCTGCCGTGCCCGCCTGATCCCCTGCGGCACCTCGGCCGGAGTGGCCAGATGGCCTGTCACCAGGCGGTTCATCGCCCGTACGAGCACCTCGGCCTCGTCCTCGGGCAGCGAGCCCAGTGCCGCCCGGTGCACGCCGTCGACGATTTCCTGGCTCTGCCGCGCGACCTCCGCGCCCTTCTCGGTGACCGCGATGATCCGGGCGCGCCGGTCCGTGCTGGACGGGCGGCGCTCGGCGAGCCCCGCCTTCTCCAGGGCGTCGACCGTGACCACCATCGTGGTCTTGTCCATGTCGCCGAGCTCGGCGAGCTGGATCTGCGTGCGCTCCTCCTCCAGGGCGTGGACCAGCACGCAGTGCATGCGTGCCGTCAGTCCGATCTCGGCGAGCGCCGCCGCCATCCGGGTTCTCAGGACGTGGCCGACGTGGTCCAGCAGGAACGACAGATCCGGCTCGGTGCGGGCGGGTGCCATGGCGGTCATGGCCCTACCATAGCCAACCGGTACCGTTCTGGATTATCTGCAAGCGGAAGCATCTGGCGGAGGTCCAGGCCGTCGACCGGCCGGCCGTCCCCCCAGGCAGGTCGGGTGCGCGTGCTCGCCGGAGACGTCATTCGTAGACGGGCGGGGCGGCCGGCGGGGGCGGCTTCGCGGTTCGGTACCGGGCGGGCGGCTGGCCGGTGACGCGTTTGAAGGCGTTGCTGAAGGCACTTTCCGAGGCGTACCCCCACTCGGAGGCCACCGAGGCGACCGTGCGGTCACCGGCACGCAACGCCTCGGCCGCGGACCGGATGCGCCAGTGCAGCAGATAGTCCAGCGGCGGCAGCCCGACGAGGGTCTTGAAACGCAGGGCGAAGCTGGAGCGGGACATGTCCACCTCGGCGGCGAGGCCGGCGACCGTCCAGCGGCGGGTGGCCTGCTGGTGCATCAGGGTGAGCGCGGCGCCGATCTGCGGGTCGTTCAGCGCCCCCAGCCAGCCGGGGATGTTCCCCTTGCCGGCCAGATGGGCGCGCAGCGCCTGGACGAACATGATCTGGGTCAGATGCTCGATCATCACCGTCGCCCCGAGCGGCTCGGTCGCGGTCTCGTGGGTCAGCATCCCCAGCACGGGGCGAAGGGTCCGGGCCTGGGGGCTGTCGGCGGGGATGCGCACGGCCGGGGGCAGGCAGTCGAGCAGCAGCGTCGCGGTCGTGTCGTCGAGGGTGATGCTGCCGCCGATGATGACGGTCGGCTCCGCGTCCGGGGAGGTGGTGCCGTACCGTACGTTCCTGATGTTGGGAGCATCGAGGTAGACGGCGTGGCCGTCCTCCGCCTCGACGTCCAGGTCGCTGGCGACCTCGTACGGCCGCCCGCCCGTGAGCAGGTAGCAGTCACCCGCCGACAGCCGCAGCGCGGGCGCGCCGTCGATGGTGAGCCAGCAGGCGCCGGACGTGATCGCGCCGATCTTGATGTGCCGGTAGCTCCGGAAGCGCAGCGCCCAGCGGCCGGCGGCCTCGAAGCGCGAGGAGAGGGCGCTGCTGACGTTCAGCAGGGTCAGGACATCGGACAGGGGGTCCACGGTGACTCCGGACGATCTCGCATATATGTCGGACTCTTTCTTATGGATTGTCCAGGTAGACGAGTTATAGCGTTCCAACGCCCCCCTCATCTGGAAGGAGTAGGACGATGAAATACGCACAGCTCGGCACCACCGGAGTCTTCGTCTCCCGCGTCTCGCTGGGAGCGATGAGCTTCGGCGGGCGTGGCTCACAGGTCTGGGAGGCGGTCGGCGCGCTGGATGTGAAGGACACCGACCACCTGGTGGGCACCGCGCTCGATCACGGGGTGAACCTCATCGACACCGCCGACGTGTACGGCGGGGGCGAGTCGGAGGAGCTCCTCGGCCAGGTGCTCGGGGCACGCCGCCGCGACGTGGTGCTCGCCACCAAGATGACCGCGCGGATGGCCTCCGGCCCCAACGACGTCGGCCAGTCCCGGCTGCACATCATGCGGTCGCTGGAGGACAGCCTGCGCAGGCTCCGTACCGACCACATCGACCTCTACCAGATCCACAACATCGACCCGATCACGCCCTTCGAGGAGTCCCTGTCCGCCCTCGACGACGCGGTGCGCCAGGGGAAGATCCGCTACATCGGCGCCTCCAACCTGACCGCCTGGCAGACGATGAAGGCCCTGGGCGTCTCCGAGCGGCGAGGATGGGCGCGGTTCGCCTCCCTGCAGGCCCAGTACTCGCTCGCGGCGCGCGACATCGAACGCGAGATCCTCCCCCTGCTCCAGGACCAGAGGCTCGGCCTGCTGGTCTGGAGCCCGCTGGCCGCCGGACTGCTGTCCGGGAAGTTCGACCGCACCGGCACGAGTGACGGCGGGGCACGCCGCAACCAGTTCCAGTTCCCGCCGGTGAACCTGGAGCGCGCGTACGACGTCATCGACGTCCTGCGCGAGGTGGCGGCCCGCCACGAGGTCGGCGTGGCCCGCGTCGCGCTCGCCTGGGTGCTCTCGCGCCCCGGTGTGAGCAGCGTCATCATCGGCGCCAAGCGCCCGGAGCAGCTCACCGAGAATCTCGCCGCCGTCGAGCTTGAGCTCACCGAGCGGGATCTCACCGAGCTGGACGCCGCCAGCGCGCTCCCGGTCGAATACCCCGGCTGGATCCAGGCCGACCACTCCGACCGCTTCCCCGGGCAGGGTGCGTGGGAGTTCACCCCGCAGAGTTGACCCTGACACGCCGGCAGGGCGTATAAAAGGATCATGAGCGACACCCTCGCCGACCGTCTCGCCCTCGGCATGGAGCAGGGCCGGCTGCCCGACCTCCACGCCGTGGTCGCCCTCCGCCGTGACAGGGTGATCCTTGAGTACTACGGCGAGGGCGAGGATTTCCGGCTGAACGAGCCGCTCGGCCGGGTGCGCTTCACGCCCGACACGCTCCACGACGTCCGCTCGATCACCAAGAGCGTCGTCGGCCTCCTGTACGGCATCGCCCTCGCCGACGGCCGGGTGCCGGAGCCGCGCGAGTCGCTGTTACGGCACTTCCCCGAGTATCCGGACCTCGCCGAGGATCCCCGGCGAGCCGCGCTCACGGTCGAGCACGCGCTCACCATGACGCTCGGCCTGGAATGGGACGAGAGCGCCCCCTACACGAGCGCGGCCAACAGCGAGATCGCGATGGAGCTGGCCCCCGACCGTTTCCGCTACATCCTGGAGCGGCGGATCGTGGACGAGCCGGGCAACCAACGGTCCTACTGCGGAGGCGCTTCTGCGCTGGTGGCGCGGCTCATCGAGAAGGGCACCGGCCAGGCGGTGCAGGACTACGCGCGTGCCAGGCTGTTCGAGCCGCTGGGGATCACGCGCTTCGAGTGGTCGACCGGCGAGGACGGGGTGGCCCTGGCCGCCTCCGGGCTGCGGCTGACCCCTCGCGACCTTCTCGCGATCGGGCGGCTCGTGCGCGACGGGGGCGGCGGCGTCGTCCCGTCGTCCTGGCTGGAGACGGCGCTGCGCCCGCACGTGCGGATCGACGAGGGGTCCCACTACGGCTACCACTGGTACGTGGGCGACACGTGGACGGGCGGGTTCGGCAACGGCGGCCAGCGGATCCACGTGGCGCCCGCACTGGACCTGGTGGTCGCCATCACCGCGGGACAGTACAACGGGCCTGACCAGTCGACCGCCTCGGTCGTGCTCGACGAGGTGATCCTGGCGGGCATCGGGCGCTGACCGGCGCGACCGGCGCGACCGGCCGTACGGTTACGGGTTCTTCGCCCGTGCGCGCTGCGTGATCGTGTTCCTCACGATCCACAGGACGCTCTGGTGGATCGCCACCCCGGCGGCGACGTTGAGCACTCCCAGCGCGGCCGCCATCACCAGTGAACCGTCGAGTCCGATCGCGTCGCCGGCCAGGAGCACGGCGGGCCAGAACACCGCGGCGGCAAGGAGGGAGACCCGCCACCATCGCCCGAAGACCAGGCCGAACAGGATCATGGTTGGTATCACGATTCACGCCCTTCGCAATGATCTGCCGACATTTTCATCATGACCTCGCGGCACCGGTTCTAAGCCCGCGAGATCGGTTCGATCGCCGTACCGGCCGGGATTTCTCGCCGCGAAGGCCACTTCCCGGCTCAAGCTCGCCCGCGCGGTTCACCGGCGGCTTCCACCGTCACGTCCCGTCTGATGCCCGGTGGAGCGCCCGGGGCGCGAGGAGTGCCGGTACGAGCGGTGCGGAGCCTTGGGAGGCCGTGCCTTGGGGATCCGGGAGCGTTGTTCCCCGCGAGCCTTCGGGCGGCGCTCGGCGGGCGCCTCCGAGCGGCGGACGTATACGGGAACGCCCGGCTGGAGGAACCGGTAGAGGTCGAGGGCGTTGTGCAGCGGGACCCGGACACATCCGTGGGACGCGGGGTAGCGGGGGACGAGGGTGGAGCCGTGGATGGCGATGCCGCCGTTGAAGTAGACGGGGTAGAACATCGACCCCAGGATCCCGGTGGACCAGCCGGGAACCCGCGCTCCCACCCGGTAGTCGCCGAGCGGGGTCGCGGCGAACCCGCAGTGGCCCTTCTCGCAGTACGACCTGCGGGCACCGGTCGAGATGTGGGTCACCAGCACGGGTTTCCCGCCTCTCCACGCCGTGAGGAGCTGGCGCCGTAGATCGATCTCGGTCCTTGCCGGCTCCCCGTACGACACCAGGGGCCTGACACGACGGGGGTGCAGGAGGGCCTGCCAGGTCGGCTGGTCGATCCTGTCGACGGGTTTCAACCCGTTCGCCTTCTGAAAGGCCCATACGGTCATGCGCAGAGCGGGGTCATACGTGGGGCTGAGATTTCCCGGGGGGAACCCCAAATCTTTAAGCCTTTTCTTTGCGTTGTGCACCTCTATTCCCCTGCTGCCTGCTTTGAGGGTCGTGAATTGATCCGGCAGGGGGACGTGCTGGGAATCGGGGGCGGGGTCGGCCACGGCGTGCGTGACGCTGAAGGGGAGGGTTGTGACCAGGGCGAAGACGGTGCTGGTGATCAGGGAGCGTTGAACTGTGCTTCGCATATGTGACGTCTATCCGCCGACAGGTGCGATCAACCCTGTAATGCTACTTGCCGGGGAGTAAGACTTATACATCCGCGTGCGGTTCAAGGATTATCTCGGGAGAATTTTCCCCAGAAAATATGTATATATTTCCGGGCGGCGTTATATGGCGATATTCACTAAATACTTCTGAAACCGTTGGACGTGCTCGGCGGGACCCGGCGGGGGTCAGCGGGGACGCGAGTAGCGGGCCGTCCGGTCGCGGGTGCGGAAGCCCAGTGCCTCGTACAGCCGAGCGGGCACCGGATACCCCGCGTCCCCCCGCACCGCGTATTCTCGCGCCGCTTCTCGCCGCCGCGCGAAGCGATTGATTCACGTGAAACCTTCGCCGATGTCCTGGGAAGACCACCCCGCTCTCGTGACGCACGTCGCGGGAACGGCCGCGCGGAGCGCGGGTGAGCGCAGGCCGATCAGCTCAGCCGGATGACGCCCTTGGAGACCTTGATCTTCTTACGGGCCAGCGGCCGCTTGGCGGGGCCCCTGGCCACCGAGCCGTCGGCGATCCGGAACTTGCTGCCGTGGCAGGGGCAGTTGATGGTCCCGCCGCGGATGGTCGAGACCGGGCAGCCCTGGTGCGTGCACTTCGCGCTGAAGGCGCGGAAGGTGCCCTTTTTCGGCTGGGTGACCACCCAGGTGCCCTTGATGATCCGGCCGCCGCCGACCGGAATGCTGCTGGTCTTGGCGAGGATGGGACCGGCGGTCTCCTCGGTGTCCTCGGAAGCCTCGGCGGGACGGACCCATGCGGTGGCCGACGCGATCGCGGCGGCGGCGCCGCCCGCGAGAGCACGGAAGATCATTAAGCGACGGGTGGGGGCGGGCATGGCGGGCCTCCTGGGGAGTGAAGGGGTCCGTGATAGATCACGTGTGTGGTTCATATCACAGGAAAGCGGGCCTGAAGCCACGCTCCTCGATCTTTCCCCGCGACACGCAGGTTGCCGCCGTGCCGTACCGCGATGTCCCTGGCGATGGCCAGGCCGAGACCCGCACCTCCCGCGTCCCTGTCCCTGGCCTCGTCCAGCCGGGTGAACCGGTCGAAGACCGCCTCGTGATGCTCGGCGGGAATGCCCGGTCCGTCGTCGAGCACGTCGAGCACCGCCTCGCCGCCGTCCGTGGCCAGCCGGACGGTGACCGCGGAACTCGCGTGGCGCACGGCGTTGTCCACCAGATTGGCCACCAGACGGCGCAGCTGCCCGGCGGAGCCGAGGATCACGGTGTCGGCCGCCACCTCCAGCGTGACCTCGATCTCCGGCCTGGGACGCGACCTGGCCGCCTCCTCGGCGGTCACCTGGCCGAGGTCCACCTCCTCGTGACAGATGGGCTCCCCGGCGTCCAGGCGGGCGAGCAGGAGGAGATCGGAGGTGAGGGCCTGGATCCGCTCCACGTCGGTGAGCGCCTCGGCCGCCAGCGGTCCCGGCCGGGCCAGCTCCAGGCGGGTCCGCAGGATGGCCAGCGGGCTGCGGAGTTCGTGGGCCGCATCGGCGACGAAGCGCTTGTGCCGGCTGACCGCCAGTTCGAGGCGGTCGAGCGTACGGTTCATGGTCTCGGCGAGGCGGGCGATCTCGTCACGCGACCTGGGGACGGGGACTCGCCGGTGCAGGTCGCTGGCGGTGATGTCGGCCATCTCGGCGCGGATGGCCGAGACCGGCGCCAGCGCCCGGCCGACGGCGAGCCAGGTGAGGGCGGCGACCAGCAGGAGCAACGCGGGAATACCGGGAAGCAGCAGGCCACGCAGGGTCGTCAGGGCGTCGGCGGTGGGTTCGAGTGAGGCCCTGGCCTGGACGAACAGCGTGCCGTTGGCGGTGTCCACGGGCATCGTGGCCAGGGCGAAGGACTCGCCGGGCGCCCATCGGGCCACCTCGGCGGGCCGGAGCGCGGCTCCGCCCGCGGTGTTCTGGACAGCTGCCGGGGGTGGCGCGGTCCTCCCGCCGGACGACCGGACGGCGGCCGGGCCGGAGAGTGTCGGGACAGCAGGCGCGGGGGCCGTGAAGATCTTGATGTCGGGGTCCAGGAGAGCAGGCTCCGAGTGCCAGGCGGCCCCGGTCCGCGCTCTGGTGACGGTCACCACGGTGGCCGACGGAGCATCGATCGTCCACGCGGGAGACGCCGGGGCGCCGGCCGACGTGGCGTCGATCGCCGAGGCGTCGAGCATCACCGTGCCGCCGGCGAGAACGTCCGCGGTGGCGCCGGCGCGGCGGGCGGCCTCGTCGGAGGCGCTCCGGGTCAGGCTCCCCGTCAGCACGCCGACGAGCACCGACGCCGCCACACCCAGCGCGACCGCGACGATGGCGGTCGCCGCGAGGGTCGCCCGGAGCCGTACCGACAGGCGCGACGCCATCTCAGGCCTCCAGCCGGTAGCCGGCGCCGCGTACGGTCACCAGCGACGAGCGGCCGAACGGAGAGTCGATCTTGCGGCGGAGCGCGCTGACGTAGACCTCGACGATGTTCGGGTCGCCGTCGTAGGCGAAGTCCCACGCCTGGGCCAGCAACTCGCCCTTGGAGACCACCTCGCCCTGCCTGCGCGCCAGGCCGTGCAGGACCGCGAACTCCTTGGGCGTGAGGGAGATCTCCACCTCGCCGCGGCGGCAGCGAAGCCCCGCCGGATCGACGGTCAGGTCGCCGACCGCGATGGACACCGGCCTCGCCCTGCCGCCCCTGCGTACCAGCGCGCGCAACCGGGCGAGCAGCACCACGTAGGAGAACGGTTTGGACAGGAAGTCGTCCGCGCCCGTGTCCAGGGCCTCGGCTTCGTCGTGCACCCCGTCCTTGGCGGTGAGCATCAGGATCGGCGTCCAGTTCTCCGCGTCGCGGAGCTTGGCACAGACGGTGTAGCCGTTCATCCGGGGCAGCATGACGTCGAGCACGATCACGTCGTACGGGTTCTCGGTCGCCATCCACAGCCCGTCGCGGCCGTCGTACGCGACGTCGACGGCGAATCCCTCGCCCGCCAGCCCCTCCTTCAGGAGGTGGGCCAGGCGCTTCTCGTCATCAACCAGTAGCACGCGCATGCCGCCCAGCCTGCCGTACCCCGCCTAAAGCCAACCTGAAGACGATTTCCGGCGCCTTCAGGCTGGGTTCAGGCAACGGGCGGGAGCCTGTGGTCTCCAGAACGGCATGCCGGTCCGCTCACCAGTCCACCTGCCGTATCCGTCCGCCGACACTCGTCTGACAAGGAGAACATCCATGCGCATCCGCATGCTCGCCGCCGCCGTGGTGACCTCGGGGGCTCTGATGGCCACGCTGACCGGAGCCGCCAGTGCCGACACGCCCACCCCCGCCCCTCTTCCCCAGGACGGTGTCGTGATCGTCGACTGCGAGGGGGGCGGCCAGGTGACCCTGACGACGCGCCGGCTCACCGAGGCCGAGCGCGAGAAGCTGGAGAAGGAGGGATCCGCTCTCGCGGTTCCCGCCGTCCCAGCCGTGCCGTCCGGACAGGCCGGTGAGCTCGGGAAGCCCGAGGCCGGACGCGTCACGATCGCCGAGGACATCCTGGCGGTGCGGCCGGACGCCGAGCCGCCCGCCCTGCCCGAGGGCGCGATCCCGCCCAAGAGGGTCAGGGTCATGGCCGCGCCCGCCCTTCCCGAAGGCGTTCAGAAGCCCGGGGAGCCCGGGGAGGTGGCCACGCTCTCCACGGCCGTGCCCGCTCCCGAGGGGGCCGGGATCACCGAGATCAGGGTGACGGGCAAGCACCCGGAAGGCGACGTGCCCACCGTCACCTGCGTCAAGAAGGCCGGAGAGAAGGCCGAGGAGGAGTGACCTCGGGGACACCCCGGCGAGCCCAGGGCGTCCCCGCGAAGACCTGCGAACCGGCCGGGGCATCCGTGCGGGAACGACCCCGGCCGGTTCGCAGCAGGCCCGGAAACGATCCCGGCCGATTCACCGCCGGTTCGGAAGTGGCTCCGGCCGGTTCGCAGCACCCGGAAACGACTCCGGCCGGTTCACCGCCGGCTCGGAGGCGATCCGGGAAACCCGCGCGGAGATCCGTGCGGGGGCCGGTCCCCGGGGGACGACGTGTCACGCGCGGGGGCCGGTCCCCGGGGACGACCGGTCACGTGCGGTGGTCAGCCCCCGGGGAAGGACGGGTGCGGGCCCAGGGCCCAGTACTCGTACAACCCGTAGCCGATCCGGCCGTCGTACTCGAAGCGGCCGACCGCGTCGACCATGCCCCACATCCTGGGGGCGTCCTCGGGCAGCGTGTGGGTGACGCCTTGGACCACCGGGCCGGGACCCTGGTACATGCCGTGCTTCCAATCCGATTCCAGGCCATATCCGGTGCCCACCATCAGGTGCACCGGGAGAATCGGGACGCAGTGCAGGTCGAAGGGTTTCCCGCCCGGCGGGGAGAAGGAGATCGTCGCCTCGCGCACCTCCCGGGTGCCGTCCACGTACGTCGGGCGGTACTCGGGACGGCCGAGATACTCCTCCTCACCCTCCCTCGGAGAGCCGAACCCCCATACGCGCACCGCCTCCTCCAGCACCCGGCGGCCCTTCTCGTCCTCCTGGACGATGCACAGGATGGCGTGGTCGTCGAACTGGACGGGCGCGTAGAGCCAGTAGAAGGTGCCCGCGTTGCGCGCCTGGATGCCGGGGGGCTCGGGCTCGCCGACCGGGCGGATGCCCCACGAGCGGTCGCGGGTGCCCTGCCAGCGGTCGGGGGTGACCTCGACGTGCTCGTCGCCGACCAGGATGTGCCCGGTCCACCGGCCGGTCTGGGCCATCCGGGAGGAGTCGAACACCACGCGCTCCTGCCAGCGCAGGAAGTGCCGGGGTTCCAGGGTGGCCGGTACGGTGCCCTCCCAGATGAGGTCGAAGGACAGGCCGTGCTCCGTGGGGTCGAGCACCACCCGCAGCCGCCGGAGGCCCTCGATCACCTCGACCCTGAACGGGCCGACCCGCGTGTCCATCCGGTCGCCGCCGAGTTCCCGGGAGGCCCGGACCACGCGGTGCAGGTTCCGGTACCGCACGCAGGCGAACGCGTCGGTGACACCGAGGTTGGGATACTGGCCGAGGCCGACGATGAGCATCAGCTCGTCGGACCCGGCGTGGCAGTTGAAGTAGTACCGGTCGTAGAAGTTGCGGTCCGACGTCGTGACGTGCCGCATGACCTCTGGCGACTGGTGGACGGGATGGTCGTCGAGGGGCGACAGCGTCATCGGTGCTCCTTGGGTCAGAGGAACACGTTCTAACAAGCGCTTGGTGATCGGTCAATGGACGCCGCGCAGGAGTTCAACGGACGTTCGCGCAGGAGGGTTCGATCGACTCCGCACAGGAGTACGGCCCGCACCTTCGCGGTGCGGGCCGTACTCCCGGCAGTCGCCGTGGCCGTACCCGGCCGTACGCCGTGTTCGTGCCACCGACCGGCACTCACGTGACCGGCCGGTGCTCCGATCCCTAGGGCAGTTTCTTGGAGGTGTGCTCCGCCCTGGAGTCGGCCTTGGCACCGACCTCGTCGGCCTTCGTCGCGGCGTCATCCGCCGTGTCGGAGACCTTCCCGGCCACCGCCTCCGTCTTCTGCCCCACCCACTGGGACGCGTCGGAGGCGCTCTCCTTCAGCGTGTCCGCCCATTGGTCGGCGTTCCTGCGGTACAGGACATAACCCGCCGCCGCGATCGCGACGCCCGCGAAGAGCAGGATCATGGGTGTCTTCCTGGATTTCGCGGGAGTGGGATCGATCCTCGCGGCGGCCTGGGACAGCGCGGCGCTGATCTTCGGCGCGAGCTGCTCCTCGAACGAGTGCGCGGCGGCGTCAAGCCTGGGTGCCGCCCACCCGCGTGCCACAATGATCTTCTCGCTGGCCACGTCACGAGCCTGACCGGCCACTTCACGGGCCTGGCCGGCCATCTCTCGGGCGTGACCGGCCACATCGCGAGCCTGGACGGCCATGTCATGGGCATGATGACTGGCCGCGTCACGGGCGTGGCCGGCCATCGGGCCGACCCGATCCGCGGCTCGGACGGCCTGAGCCTTCACGTGGCGCAGCCGCCTTTCCGGTGCCACGATCTTCATGTGGCGCTTTCCAAACAGTGCTAGAGGCACAACAACCTCCCCATTCGTTGGGGCCCCGTCGCCACCCCTTCCCGCTCGAAGGCGGCTCAATCATGACGGCCCGTGGGAGGATGCTTGGGGATGCGGCTGCGGCCGAAATCGTCAAAGTGCCATAAAAGCAATACGTTGCACAGGTATTCCTACGAACTGAAGGGGGCAGTCCGATCATGGCTGAGAAGTTGATCGCGAACCTCAACACCAACCGCGGTAGCGTGAAGGTCCAGCTCTTCCCGGATCACGCGCCCAAGACCGTGAGGAACTTCGTCGAGCTCGCCGAGGGCACCCGCGAGTGGGTGCACCCGGAGACCGGCCAGAAGTCCAACGCCAAGCTGTACGACGGCACGATCTTCCACCGGGTCATCTCCGGATTCATGATCCAGGGTGGCGACCCGCTGGGTCAGGGTGTCGGCGGTCCCGGCTACAAGTTCGACGACGAGATCCACCCGGACCTCTACTTCAACCGCCCGTACCTGCTCGCCATGGCCAACGCCGGCGTCCAGTTCGGCCGCGGCACCAACGGCTCGCAGTTCTTCGTCACGGTGGTTCCCACGCCGCACCTCAACGGCAAGCACACCATCTTCGGTGAGGTGATCGAGGGCCAGGACGTCGTCGACGCCATCGCCAAGACCGACACCGACGCCCGTGACCGTCCCACGGAGCCCGTGGTCCTGGAGTCGGTGACCATCGAGCGCGTCCAGAGCTGATCTCTCGAACGGCGGCCTCCTCCGGAGGCCGCCGTTCGCGTTCCCGCACGTCCTCTTCCTCACCCCGCCCCCGAGCCCTGCCCTTCACGGGTGTACGGGTGCTCGGGATCGTGAATAGGCTGGCAGTCTGTGGATAACAGAACGCTCGAAGGGGCCAGCCACACACATGACCACCCAGCCGTCCAACGAGCCCGACACCGTTGTCCCCACCTGCTACCGGCATCCAGGGCGTGAGACCTACGTCCGCTGCCAGCGGTGCGACCGTCCCATCTGCCCCGACTGCATGCGCGACGCCGCGGTGGGCTTCCAGTGCCCCGAGTGCGTGGCCGAGGGCAACAAGGGCATGCGGCAGGCGCAGTCCGTGTTCGGCGGCCGGGCGGTCACCACGCCCCGGGTGACCTGGGCACTGCTGGTCGTCAACGTCCTGGCGTACGCCGCCGAGACCGCGAACACCAGCTGGGTGCTGAACAACTTCATGATGAGCGCCTACCACGTCGGCTATCAGGGCGAGTGGTGGCGCCTGATCACCGGCGCCTTCCTGCACCAGCCGCTGGGGGCCGGTGGCTTTGCCCTGACCCACATCGTGTTCAACATGTGGGCGCTCTACGCCATCGGCCCCGAGCTGGAGCGGCGCCTCGGGTCGGCCAGGTTCCTGGCCCTGTATCTCCTCGCCGCGCTCGGCGGGTCCGTCGCGGTCTACCTGTTCGGCGAGGCCGCGGTCGGCGCCTCGGGCGCGATCTACGGCATGTTCGGCGCGCTGTTCGTGCTCGCCAGGAAGCTCGGCTACAACGCCCAGGGCGTGCTCTGGCTGATCGGTGCCAACGCCGTGATCACCTTCGTGATCCCCGGCATCAGCTGGCAGGGCCACCTCGGCGGCCTGATCACCGGCGCCCTGGTCGCCGCGGTCTTCGCCTTCGCCCCGGCCAGGAACCGCAGCGCAATCCAGTGGGGAGGTTGCGCGGCGGTGCTGATCGTCCTGGTCGCGCTGTTGCTGGGGCTGCCGCCGTTCGTCGTTCAGGCCAAACTGGGGATCTTCGGTTGATCCACACCCTGATGCTTCCCCAGGGTGTGGACAATCCCTGTGGAAAAGCTAGCGCCAGCGGGTGGAAAGGATCACCCCGAGGATGATGAACGCGAACCCGACCAGCAGGTTCCAGTTCTGGAGGGTGCCGAGGAGGGGAGCGGTGGGCGCCACGTAGTAGACGGCGATCCACAGGATGCCGACGATCCAGCAGGTCACCATGACCGGCGCCAACCAGCGTGGGCTGATCTTGACCTGCTGTGAGGTCTGCGGCGGGGTGTAGACCGGCTTCTTGCGAGTCTTGGGCTTGGGCACTGGGGTTCTTCTCCTGCGTCAACCCTGCGCGATCTGGATCGTGCGCAGGCCGTGTCGATTAGCGTAGTCGCTAGTGGATGAAGTTCCGTGTAAGGATAGTCTGCGCAGGTGGACCATGGCGATTCCGTGGGGCACCATCCTGTGGCAAATGTTGCGCCGGACCCGTGGTCCGGCCCGCCGCGGAGGCCTTTTCCGTCACTAGCCTGACCCCATGAGAGCGGCGCTGAGGGTTCTGGGCGACCTGAGCGTCACCGCGGGGCTGGTCATCCTCCTCTTCTGCGCCTACCTGCTGTGGGGCACCGGCTCCTACACCGCCACGCAGCAGGCGCTGCTGCGCGGAGAACTCCTGGGAGAGGAGATCCCGCCAGGCGGGGAGGCCGGAAGCCGGCGGGGAGAGCCGCCGGGGCCGATCCGGCTGGGCGGGGCGGTGGCGATGCTGGCGATTCCCCGGCTCGGGGACGACTACCGGTACGCCATCGTGGAAGGCGTCGACCAGGATCGGCTGCGGATGGGCCCCGGTCACTATCCCGGCACTGCCCTGCCAGGAGAAATCGGTAATTTCGTTCTTTCGGGCCATCGGACCACCTACGCCGCCCCTTTCAACCGCATCGACGAGCTCCGCCGGGGCGATCTCATCCTGGTCGACGCCCGCGAGGCCCGCTACACCTACCGCGTCACCGGCAGGCGCGTCGTCGACCCCGGCGAGATCAGCGTGATCGCCCCGGTTCCCGGCCGGCCGGGCCGCGAGCCGACCAGAGCGCTGATCACCCTGTCCACCTGTCACCCGGAGTACTCGGCCGCCCTGCGGCTCATCGTCTCGGGGGAGCTGGCGGGGCATGAGGACCGCCTCGAGCGGTCCGGGTAGACCCCGAACAGGAGCCGGACAGACCCCGAACAGGAAGGCCCGGGCAGACGCCCCGGACACGAAGGAGGTCCCATGTACGGCTGGATCTGGCGAATGCTTCCCGGAAACCTCGTGACCAGGGGATTCGCCGCCCTGGTGCTGGCCGGGCTGGTCGCGGCCGTACTCTGGTATGTCGTGTTCCCTTGGATCGAACCTCGCGTCTCCCTCGACCTGACCACCGTGGGCCGATGAGCCGCGTCCTGGTCGTCGACAACCACGACAGCTTCGTCCACACCATCGTCCAGTATCTCCGCGAGCTCGGCGCCACCTGCGACGTGCGCCCGCGCGACCTGGTCGCGGTCGAGGACGCCCGTGGCTTCGACGGGGTCCTGATCAGCCCCGGCCCCGGCACCCCTGAGGACGCGGGGGTGAGCGTCCCGCTCGTCGGCCACTGCGAGGCCCATGGCATCCCGCTGCTCGGCGTCTGCCTGGGACACCAGGCCATCGCCATCTCCCACGGGGCGACCGTGGGGCGGGCGCCCGAACTGGTGCACGGCCGTACCAGCGCGATCTCGCACGACGGGCGCGGTGTCTTCTCCGGCCTGCCGTCACCGGCGACCATGACGCGCTACCACTCGCTGGCCGTCCTGCCCGGGACGGTGCCCGAGATCCTCGAGGTCACCGCGACCAGCGACGATGGGGTGATCATGGGTTTGCGCCACCGTACCGCCCCCGTCGAGGGCGTGCAGTTCCACCCCGAATCGGTGATCTCGGAACACGGTCACCGGCTGCTCGGAAACTGGCTGGAAAGATTGTTGTAACGCGAAGCCCATCCTGGACGATTGACCAGTGAGAGTCCTTCCGCCATCGCCCCCGAGTGGCGGAAGGGCTCTTCCCCGTTTCCGGGCCTTGCGGGCCTCCCGGTTCTCCGGTTCCCGTCTCCCGGATCCTCCGGCCGGAAACCGGGTGACGACGTCGCGCACGCCGGACGCCGCACACATCGAACGCCGCGAGACCCCGACGCCGCGAAAGCCGGGAGAACGCGAGAACGGCCAAGGACGCAGGAACGGGCGCGGGCGAGAAAGGAAAGAGGCCCCCGCGCGGTCGCGGGGGCCTCCGTCAGGTGCTCCGGTCAGTTCCCGTCGCCGGGCGGCGCCTCATCGAAGATCGTGTCGTCGTCGGGCTCCGTGGGCGTGTCCTCCGTCGGCTCCTCGGGAATGGTCGGCTGCTCCTCGGGGAAGGTCGGCTGCTCGGTCGGCTCGGGCGGTGCCCCGCTCGACACGATCAGCGTGATGGTCGTCCCCTGCTGGTACTTGCCGCCCGCCTCGGGAGACTGGCTCAGCACGGTGTCCTTGGGCAGGTCGCTCGGCTGCGGGACGACCTTCCACTTGAAGCCCGCCTCCTTGAGCGCGTTCTTGGCGTCCCCGACCGTGAGGTTCACCACGGCCGGGACCTCCATCGCCTCCTTGGGGACGTAGATCCGGACGATACTGCCCTTGTTGGCCTTCTTGCCCGGCGCGGGCACGGTCTCGAAGACGATGCCCTGCTTGCGGCTGGAGGGCTTGGTCTGCAGGTTGACCTCGAAGCCGGCGTCCTCAAGGGTCTTCGTGGCGTCCTCGGCGCTCATGTTGAGCACGGTGGGCACCTCGACCTTCTCGATCCCCTTGGAGACCTTGAGCGTCACCTCGGTGCCCTTGTCGACCTCGTGGTCGGCCGACGGGTCGCTCTCGATCACCGAGCCCTTCGGGATCTCCTCGTCGAACGCCTCGACGACCTTCACCTTCAGGTCGAGGTCCGTGAGCTTCTTGGTCGCCGCCTCCACGGTCTGCGAGACCAACGGCGGGATCTTCACCTTGCCGCTGGTGGTGGGGGTGCCCGGCGAGCTGAGGAACATGTAGCCGACGCCGATGAAGGCGCCGATGACCAGCAGCGGGATGAGGATCCACGCCGCGGTCTTGACCGCGGTGTTCCCGCCGCTCTGCTGCCGGCGACGGCCGCCCCCGCCGGTGCGCGGGCCGCCGCCCTCCTCGCCGTACTCGTACGCCGGGACGGCGGTGGTGCGCTGGGTGGCCGGGCCGCCCGGACCGCCGGGGCCCGGAGCCTGCATCGTCCGGGTGGCCGAGCCGTAGTTGTTGTTGGCGCTCAGCGCCATCGTCTGGGCGTCCGTCGGGATGCCGGACATCGCCCGCTGGATGTCGGCCCGCATCTCCCCGGCGCTCTGGTAGCGGTGCGCCGGGTCCTTGGCCATCGCCTTGAGCACGATGGCGTCGGCCCACTGGGGAATGTCGCGGTCGATCTGCGACGGCGGGATCGGGTCCTCGCGCACGTGCTGGTAGGCGATCGCGACCGGCGAGTCACCGGTGAACGGCGGCTGCCCGGTCAGCAGCTCGTACAGCACGCAGCCGGTGGAGTAGAGGTCGCTGCGGGCGTCGACCCGCTCGCCCCTGGCCTGCTCCGGCGAGAGGTACTGGGCGGTGCCGATCACCTGGGCGGTCTGCGTCATGGTCGCGGCCGAGTCGGCCATCGCGCGGGCGATGCCGAAGTCCATGACCTTCACGTCGCCGTTGCGAGTGATCATGATGTTCGCGGGCTTGATGTCGCGGTGGACGATGCCGCCGCGGTGGCTGTAGTCCAGCGCCCGCAGGATCCCGTCGACCAGCTCGGCGGCGCGCTCGGGCAGCAGCCGCCGGTCGGCCCGCAGCAGGTCGCGCAGCGTGCGGCCGTCGACGTACTCCATCACGATGTAGGGCACCGGCGCACCCTCGGAGACGTCCTCGCCGGTGTCGTAGACCGCGACGATGGACGGGTGGTTCAGTGACGCGGCGGACTGCGCCTCACGGCGGAAACGCGCCTGGAAGATGTGGTCCCTGGCCAGGTCCGCGCGAAGGGTCTTGATGGCGACGATCCGATCCAGCCGGATGTCTCGGGCGCGATAGACCTCGGCCATGCCGCCACGCCCGACGACGCCGTCAAGCTCGTAGCGATCGCCGAGGCGTCGGGGCTGAGTCATTTCCTGCACTGTCCCTTACCGTTCATCTTGGGTGCCGGTGAGCTCTTGGGCCACCGGTGTCCATCATCGACCCGTTGCCGCATCACGTCTCCTCATTCGGCGGGTCTGTGTCACCGGGTTCAGGAGTTGTGCTCGGTGTGAGGCTCGGTGTCACCGTCGGGGTGGTTGGTGTCGGGGTGGGAGTCGTCGGGCTGGGGCTGGGTGGTGGCGACGTACTCGGCCTTGCGGTGGGCGTGGCCGATGTGCTTACCGTAGCCGACGGCGTGACCGAGGGGCGGGCCGACTTCGTCGGTGAGAGCGGCGGTCTGCTCGTCGGAGGCTTGCTTTTCGTCGGCCGTGCGGTCGGCGACGTGGTGGCCGGGCTCGACCGTACGACCGGCTCTCCCGGCTCGCTGTCACCGGGCTGGTTCGTCAGCTCGTGGACCGCCAGGGCACCCAGCCCGACCGCGGCGGCGCATCCCGCGACCGTGGCGACGATCAGTGTCGTCCTGCGCAGACCGCGGCGCCCGCGCCGCGCCGGGACGGCACCCGGCGGAGTCGTGCCCGCGCCGGATCCCGCACCGGCGCCCGCGCCGGAACCCCCGCCCGCCCCGGAGCCCGCGCCCTGACCGGGACCCCCCGCCGGGCCCGCGGCGTCCCGGCCGGGCTCGGGCCGGAGGGGGACGGCGAGGGCGGAGGTGACCTCCTGGGGCCACTCGCTCGCGGGCTCCGCGCGCCAGCCCACGGGGTCGGTGAGCATGCCGAGACCGGTGGCACCGGTGGCGGTCAGCGCGTCGAGCAGCATGTCCGCCCGTTCCGACAGCTCCCTGGCACCGGCCGGGCGCCGCAGCGGATCCTTGGCCAGGCACGCCATGACCAGGTCGCGGACCGCCGGCGGGATCCACTCCGGCAGCGGCGGCGGGGGTTCGCCGATGTGCATGAGCGCGATCGCCACCTGCGTCTCCGCGCGGAACGGCGCCTGCCCGGTCAGGCACTCGTAGGCGACCACACCGAGCGAGTAGATGTCGGTGGCGGGCGTGAGCGGGTCGCCGGACGCCTGCTCGGGGCTGACGTACTGCGCGGTGCCCATCAGGATGCCCGTCTGGGTGACCGGCACCGCCTCCAGCGCCCTGGCGATGCCGAAGTCTGTGATCTTTATCACGCCCGCCTCGGTCACCAGAAGGTTCCCGGGCTTGATGTCCCTGTGGATGATCCCCGCGCGGTGTGCGGCGTGCAGGCCCATGGCGGTCTGGCGGACCACGTCGAGGGTGATCTCGGGGCTCAGCGCGCCGTCGCGGGCCAGGATGCCGGCCAGGGACTGCCCGGGCACCAGCTCCATCACCAGGTAGGCGACGCCGCCGCCCTCGCCGTAGTCGAAGACCTGCGCGATGCCCGGGTCGGACAGCCCGGCCGCGATGCGCGCCTCGGAGCGGAACCGCAGGCGGAAGGCCGGATCCTCCGCCACGTGCGGGCGCAGCAGCTTCACCGCGACCTCGCGGCCGAGGAGCTCGTCCCTGGCCCGCCACACCTCACCCATGCCGCCCGACGCGATCCGCCCCAGCGGGCGGTACCGGCCCCCGAGCAACGCGGTCATCTACCCAGCACCGCTTCCATCACGCTCTTGGCGATCGGGGCCGCGGTCTGACCGCCTGAGGCGTCGCTGCCGGCGCTCCCGGACTCGACGATCAGCGCGACGGCGACCTTGGGGTCCTCCGCGGGGGCGAAGGAGATGAACCACGCGTGCGGGTCACGGCCCTGGGCGGTCTCCGCGGTGCCGGTCTTGCCGCCGACCGTCACGCCCGGGATCTGCGCCGCGCTCGCCGTGCCCTTGTTGACGACGTTGACCATCATCTCCTGGAGCTTGCGCGCGCTGTCCTCGCTCATCGCGGTGTCCAGCTCGTCGGGATCGGCGCTCGCGACCTCGCCACCCTCGGAGTCGGCGATCTTGTTCACCAGGTACGGCTTCATGACCACGCCGTTGTTGGCGATGCCGGCGGCGATCATGGCCATCTGCAGCGGGGTCATCTGGTTGCTGCGCTGGCCGATCGAGGCCTGGGCAAGGGCCGCCTGGTCCTCCTCGGGGCCGATGCTGCTGGCCGCCACCGGCATCGGGATCGCCAGCTGCTCGCCGCCGATGCCGAACTTGGCCGCCTGGTCGCGCAGCGCCTCGTAGCCGAGGTCCATCGCGATCTTGCCGAACGGGGTGTTGCAGGACTTCTCCAGCGCGAACGACAGCGTCACCCGCCCGGCGCCGCACGCCGCGCCGCCGTAGTTGGGCAGGTCGGCGGTGGTGTTGGGCAGGTCGAGCCGCTGCGGGGCGTCGACCTGGGTCTCCGGGCCCACGGTGTCGTCGCTCTCCAGGTACGCGGCCGCGGTGACCACCTTGAAGGTCGAGCCCGGCGGGTAGGTGCGCTCGACCGCCCGGTTCAGCAGCGGCGTGTTCTCGTCCTTCTCCAGCTTCTTGGAGGCCGCGTTCACCTCGGCCTTGTTGGCCTTGGACAGCGGGTTGGGGTCGTAGGTGGGGATCGAGACCATCGCGAGGATCGCCCCGGTCTTCGGCTCGATCGCGACCAGCGCGCCCTTCTTGCCACTCTCGCCCAGCGCCTTGTACGCCGCCTCCTGCGCCCTGGGGTTGATCGTCAGGTCGACGTTGGCGCCCCTGCTCTGCTTGGCGGTGAACAGGTCGATGCTGCGCCGGATCAGCAGGTCGGCGCTCGTCCCGTTGAGGAGGCTGTTCTCGGCCCGTTCGATGTTGCTCTGGCTCTCGGGCGCGAAGAACCCGGTGATGGGCGCGTAGACCTTGCCCTCGGGATAGCGCCGCTCGAAGCGGAACTCTGGGTCGCCGGTGTCGACCGACTCGGCGAGCACCTTGTCGCCCGCGGTGATGCGACCGCGCTCGACCTCGTACTGCGCGAAGAAGTTGCGGGTGTTGCGCGAGTCCTTGCGCAGGTCCTCCGCGCGCACGGCCTGCAGGTAGTTCACATTGATCATGAGCAGGCCGAACATGAGCAGGCAGGCAAGGGCGGCGCGCTTGAGGGGACCGTTCATCGCTGGAACACCTGCGTCATTCCTTCGTCCTGGATGGCCTGGGGCGGAGGCTTCCTCGCCGTATCCGACATGCGTACCAGCAGCGCGATAAGGATCCAGTTAGCCAGCAGCGCCGATCCGCCCTGCGACATGAACGGGGTGACCAGGCCAGTCAGCGGGATCAGGTTGGTCACGCCGCCCACGATGATGAAGACCTGCCAGGCGAGGATGAACGACAGGCCCCCCGCGAGCAGCTTGGAGAACGGCTCGCGAGCCGCGATCGAGGTGCGCAGACCGCGCTCGACCAGCAGGGCGTAGACCATCAGCAGGGCCATCAGCCCGGTCAGGCCGAGCTCCTCGCCGGCGGCGGTGAAGATGAAGTCGGAGAAGGCCAGCGGGATCTGGTCGGGGTGGCCCTGGCCGAGGCCGGTGCCGAGCACGCCGCCCTGCCCCATGGCGAACAGGCCCTGCATGAGCTGGAAGCTGCCGCCGAACTCGCGGTCGTACAGCGCCGGGTTCTCCGGGTCGAGGAAGACCTCGAAGCGGGCCGCGACGTGGTCGAAGAGCAGCCCCGCCAGGACCGCTCCACCGACGAAGAGCAGGATGCCGATGAGCACCCACGAGGTGCGCTGGGTGGCGATGTAGAGCATCGCGATGAACGTGCCGAAGATCAGCAGCGAGGAGCCGAGGTCCTTCTGCAGGACCAGCACGCCGAGGCTGAGGCCCCAGGTGATGAGCACCGGGCCCAGGTCGCGGGCCCGGGGCAGGTCGATGAAGAGCAGCCGCCGCCCGGCCAGGGCGAGCACGTCGCGCTTGGCGACCAGGTAGCCGGCGAAGAAGATGACCAGGGCGAGCTTGGTGAACTCCGCGGGCTGGAGGGTGAAACCGGCGATGCCGATCCAGATGCGGGCGCCGTTGATCTCCTGGCCGATGAACGGCAGCAGCGGCGAGACCAGCAGGGCCAGGCCGACGGCGCCCATGGTGTAGGTCAGACGCTGCAGCGCGCGGTGGTCGCGCAGCACGATCAGCGTCACGGAGAACATGACGACCCCGACCGCGGTCCACATCAGCTGGTTGGTGGCCGAGGCCCCCGGCATGCCGGACGCCTCGAGGCGATAGATGATCACCAGTCCGATGCCGTTGACCAGCGTCACCAGCGGCAGGATCAGCGGGTCGGCCCAGGGCGCGAACCTGGCCAGCACCAGGTAGGCGGCGAGCATGAGGCCGCCCAGGCTGAGACCGTAGGTGACCATTCCCGCCGGGATCTGCTTGTCGAGGGCCAACCCCACGTTGGCGTACGCCAGCATCACGATGGCGACCGCGAATGCGAGCATCGCCAACTGGGCCACCCGCCGTTTGGCGGGAAGCGGGACCGGCTCTGCGCTAGGGGTGCTCATGTGTTTACTGTGACCTTGTGGGTTCGGGAGCCCTGGCGGGCGCGGAGGACGCGGAGGCGCTCGGGGATGCGGTCGGTTCGTCCTTCCCGTCGGATGCGGCCGCGGACGTCTTCAGCTCTTCGATCTTCCTCAGGCCCGCCTCGACGGTGGGGACGGGGATGCCGTCGCGGACCTGGCCCTGCTGGAACGCGCCGAGAGTCGTGATCGATTCCGCGGTGCTCTGGGCGACGTCGAAGAGCTCGATGGGGCCCAGGTTGGTCTTCACGCCCTGGAAGACCACTATCTCGTTGCCCTTGGCCCCCACGAAGTACTGGTCCTCCAGCCACTGCCCGCCGAAGTACCAGCCTAAGCCGCCCCCGACGACGACGACGCCGCCCGCCACGGCCAGGAGAGGCCATACCCGGCGGCGTTTGGCCGGTCGGGCCGCGGCCCTGACGATCGGCTCGTCGTCGTCGGTGTCGTCGTCGGAGATGACGGGTTGCGGCATGGTGACCGCGCTGGCACGGCCCGCCGGGGTGTCCGGCGGTTGTGACCTCGGCATGCTGGAACCGGCGGCGCCGACCACGGCCGCGTCGGTGCGCGGCACGTGGGTCTCGTCCACCTCCAGCACGTCGGCGAGGACGCAGGTGATGTTGTCGGGGCCGCCGCCCCGGTTGGCCAGGTCGATGAGGGTGCGGACCACCCCGTCGGGGTCCTCGATCGTGGAGAGCGTGTGGTGCAGGGTCTCGGCGCTCACCACCCCGGACAGGCCGTCGGAGCAGAGCAGGTAGCGGTCGCCGATCTGGGCCTCGCGCAGGGACAGGTCGGGGTCGACCTCGCCACTGCCGTCGAGCGCCCGCAACAGGATCGACCGCTGGGGGTGGGTGGCGGCCTCGTCCTGGGTGATCCGGCCGTCGTCCACCAGTGACTGCACGAGGGTGTGGTCGTGCGTGATCTGGTAGAGCTCTCCGGCTCGCAGCAGGTAGGCCCGTGAGTCGCCGACGTGGACCAGGGCGACCCTCGTCCCCGACCAGAGCATGGCGGTGAGGGTGGTGCCCATGCCCTTGAGGCTGGGGTTGTGACTCACCATCTCGTGCAGCTTGCGATTGGCGTCGCGTACCGCCGCCTCGATGGCGCTGAGCAGGTCACCTCCCTGGGCGTCCGTGTCGAGCAAGGACATCTCGGCGATGGCGACCGAGCTGGCCACCTCGCCGTGTGCGTGGCCGCCCATGCCGTCCGCGACGGCGAGCAGGCGGCCGCTGGCGTAGGCGGAGTCCTCGTTGCCTTCGCGGAGGAGGCCGACGTCAGAGCGGGCGGCGTAACGGAGTGCGATGGTCATTTGCGCAATTCGATGACGGTCTTGCCAATGCGGATCGGAACACCGAGCGGCACCGGAGTCGGACGGGTGACTTTGGAGCGGTCAAGATACGTGCCGTTGGTGGAGCCGAGATCTTCCACGATCCACTGACCGTCCTGGGGGAAGAGCCGGGCGTGCCGGCTGGAGGCGTAGTCGTCGCTGACTACCAGCGTCGCGTCGTTCGCCCGGCCGATGGTGATGGGCGTCTCCGAGAGGGTAATGGTGGTGCCTTGGAGGGGGCCACCGGTGACGACCATCTCCCGGGGTTCCCCCTTCTTGGATTTGGCCGGAGTCTTCACCGGCTTGGGCGCCTTGCGCGCGGGGACGGCGGCGGCCGTGCGTGAACCGAACAAGTCTGTCCGGATCACACCGACCGCGGCAATCACGAAGAACCACAGCACCGCGAGGAAGGCGAGCCGGATCAGCAGCAGCGTGAGCTCGGACATGGACCGTCTGTTTACCTTTAATCGCGCCGGAAAACCAGAGTCGTTCGCCCCAGCGTCACGCGAGTGCCGTTCTGGAGCTCGACCCGGCGAACCGGCTGGCCGTTGACGAAGGTGCCGTTCGTGGAGCCGAGGTCGACGAGCGCGACCAGGGGACCCTCCACTCGCAGCTCGGCGTGGTGCCGGGACACACCCGGGTCGACCAGCCGTAGATCGCAGTCGGTGCCCCTGCCGAGCAGGGTCACCGGTGTTGTCAGGTCGAAGGACCGCTGGCCCTGCGGGTCGTCCTGGGTGGACACCAGCAGGCGGGGGCGGCCTCCGAAGGCGTGGGATTTCGCGGCGGGCACGTCGCTCACCGGCTGGCGGATCTCGTCCTGCTCGACCGTCGCGCCACGGATCACGCCCGAGCGGATGCGGAACAGGCCGACCGCGAGGTCGTCGGCCGTCTCGAAGCGGACCCTGACCGGCCCCACGAAGGAGTAGCCCTGTTCCTTGGCGTACTCCCTGGCGAGGTTGGCCAGCTCGTGGCTGATGCTGTCGGAGTAGACCTCCAACCGCTCGTTGTCGGTCGTGGACAGTTCGACCACGAAGTCGTTGGGCACGAGAGTGCGTCCCTGGGCGACGATCGCCGCCCGCTCGTCCATCTCCCGTTGGACCGCACTGGCGACCTCTACCGGCTGAAGGTCAGATTTGAACGCCCGTGCAAAGGCCCCTTCAACCAAACCTTCGAGCCTCCGCTCGAAACGCTGAAGGACTCCCACCGGGTACCTCCCCTCCTCCGTCTATGTGGTCGCGGCCGCTTGGGGGCTCGTTGGCTCGTTCCTCGCTCTCTCGCACCCAGCTGCTCCGCTTTCGCATCTAGGAGGATCGTATCCGGGTTCATGGGTACGGGCCGATCCGTGCTAATGTTTCGACCGCACCCAACAAGGGCGGGTGGCGGAACGGCAGACGCGCACGGTTCAGGTCCGTGTGTCCGAAAGGACGTGAGGGTTCAAATCCCTCCTCGCCCACAAGATCATCACCCCGGTCATGCGAGCATCGCAACCGGGGTTTTGTCGTTTCCTGGCGAACCGCGTATCCATCTGAGCCATCCGTAAGGTCTCGTGGCGGGCCGAGTCGATCATCGATCAAGGTAGTCGCTCGCTCCGTTATAGAGAAGTCTCAGGGGTTACGCATGGGTCTTGTGGTTTTTGGACCGCTACGACATGCCCATCGGTTCTACCCGGTCACGCTTGCTGATCACTTTCGGATGACTTGCAGTGATTCGCCGGTGTCTGATTACGCTTACAGAGAACACGGGCCGGAAAATAATCTTTCCCCGGCCCGTGTCGTCCTCCCACCGGTTCCGTGATCGATCTGGCCGGTCTCTCGCCGGCCCGGTGGGGCTCTCACCGGTCTGAGCGGGCCTTCACCGGTCTGGCCGGTATTTCGCCGCTCCCGCTGCTCTTTCCCCGGTCTCGCCGCTCCCGCGGACGCCGGGAGCGGCGAGGACCGTTAGCGAGCCGCGGGCATCCGTACGTCCAGGATCTCGCCGAGCAGGTCCGTGAGGCTCACCATGCCGACCACCTCGCCACCGCCGTCGGTGACCAGGCCCAGGTGCGCGTGGGCGTCCTGGAGCGTGGAGACCGCGTCGGGGATCGTGGTCTCCTTGGCCAGGCGCGGCACCGGGCGGGCGAGCTCGGCGGGGCTCGCCTCCGGCCGGACGAGGATGTCCCTGACGTGCACCACGCCCAGGACGTCGCCCGGCCTGCCGGAGGTGACCAGCATGCGCAGGTGCCCGTCGCGCGCGGCGACCTGGCGCATCCGCTCGCTCGTCGCGTCGGCGGGCACCGAGGTGGTCTTCTCCAGCGGCAGCATCAGCCGCTCCACCGGCTGCTGGTGGACCCGCAGGGCCCGGGTGAGCAGGTCGTGCTCGTCGCGGTCGAGCAAGCCCATCCGGCCCGACTCGCCGACCAGCATCGCCAGCTGGACCGGGGTCCTGGTGGTGGCCAGCTCGTCCTTGGGATGCACCCCGAACAGTCTCAGGATCCCGTTCGTCAGCCCGTTGAGCGCGGCGAGCACCGGCCGGACGACCCAGGTGAAGCCGCGGAACGGCAGGGCCAGGCCCATCGCCGCCATCTCCGGGTGGGTCAGCGCCCACGACTTGGGAGCCATCTCGCCGATCACCATGTGCAGGAAGGTGACGAACGCCAGCGCGATCACGAGCGAGACGGGGACCCGCAGCGACTCGGGCAGGCCGACCGCGCCGAAAACCGGCTCCAGCAGGTGTTCGATGGCCGGTTCGGTCACCATGCCCAGGCCGAGCGAGCACAGCGTGATGCCCAGCTGGGCTCCGGCCAGCATCAGGGAGAGCTCCCTGCCGCCGCGCACGGCGGCGCGGGCGGCGAGCCGGGTCAACCGGCCTCCCCGGCTCGCGAGCTCCTCCAGGCGGTGCCTGCGGGCCGAGATCACCGCGAACTCGGCGGCGACGAAGAAGGCGTTGCCGATCAGCAGGGCCACGCCGAGCAGCAGGGCGGAGGTGGTGCTCATCGCCGCCTCGCCTCGCTCCGCTCGATCATGGGCGTCTCGGGGCCACGCTCGATCATCCACGGCGCGGTCATCGCCGGTCGGTCCTCTTTCCCGGTTCTCGCCTCCGGGGCGTCCCCGGGATCGGCGTCCTGCGACGCGGTGAGCGACAGCCGCACCCACTCGGGGACCCTGCGGTGCACCGAGAGCACGGTGAGCGCCGCCTCCCTCTCGTCGGCGCTGTCGTTCTCCAAGGGGTCGTTGCGCGACGTGAGCGTGACGGTCACCTGGTCGCCGGGCTCGCTCATCCGGCCGAGGGTGGCGAGCACGAGGCCCGCGACGGTGTCGTAGTCGTCGCTCTCGGGGAGTTGCAGGCCGATGGCCCGCTCGATCTCGTCCAGCCGGAGCGTGCCCGGTAGGTCCCAGGTGCCCTCGTCGCCCGCGACGACCCCGGCGGGCTCCGGGTCGTTCTCGTCGATGAGCTCGCCGACGAGCTCCTCCGCGAGGTCCTCTATGGTGACCACGCCGGCCAGGCCGCCGTACTCGTCGATGACGCACGCCAGGTCGTCGTGGGCGGTGCGCATGCGCTCCAGTACGAGGGGCAGCGGCGAGGAGGTGGGCACCAGGAGCGCGGGGCGGGTGATCTTTTCCAGCGTGCCGTCGGCCAGTCCCGACCTGAGCAGCTCGCGGACGCCGGTGACGCCGACGACGTCGTCGCCGTTCTGGTTGCAGAGCACCGGATAGCGGGAGTGGCCGTGCCTGCGGACGGCGTCGATCAGGTCGGAGATCGGCCGGTCGTCCCTCAGCAGCACCACGCGGGGACGCGGCACCATGACGTCCTCGGCGGTGCGGTCGCCGAACTCCAGGGCGCGGCCCAGCAGCTCCGACAACCTCGGCGGCAGGTCACCCGCGGTGGCGGACTCGGAGATGATCCGGGACAGCTCCTCGGGGCTGGCGCCGTGCTCGATCTCCTCCACCGGCTCCACGCCGACCCGGCGCAGCAGGCCGGTGGCGGCGGAGTCGAACAGGCGGATGACCGGCCCGGCGATCCGCAGGTAGATCATCGTCGAGCGGGCGAGGAACTTCGCCACCGGCTCGGGACGGGCGATGCCCAGGTTCTTGGGGGCCAGCTCACCGAAGACCATCTGGATGACGGTGGCCACCGCGACGGCCAGCGCCACGGCGATGCCGGGCACGGCCCCGCGCGGCACTCCCGCGGTCTCCAGCCAGGGGCGGATGACGGTGGCGATGGCGGGTTCCGAGATGAAGCCGACGAGCAGGGCGGTCACGGTGATGCCGAGTTGCGCCCCCGACAGCATGAACGACAGGCGTCCCGTCACCTCCAGCGCCCGTGCCGCGGCCGCGTCGCCGGAGTCGGCCTGCTCGCGCAGCACGCCGCGGTCCGCCGCGACGAAGGCGAACTCCTGGGCGACGAAATAGCCGGTGGCGAGGGTGAGCAGGAGGATGGCCAGCAGGCCCAGAGCCGTGTTCACCGGGCGGCTCTCCCGGTCGGTTCAGTGGTGCCCGTGCGTTCGCACGGGCAGGTATTCCACGGGTCCGGAGTGGACACGATCATCCTTTCGAGCAGAGGTAGTCCTCTACCGTAACGATCCGGGTGGGGGCTGATGTTTCCGGATCGGCCGACGATCGCATTGCTGGTCGCTAACAACCTGTCTGAGTACTTTTACACAGGGAAACCTTGGGCGCCTGGCGGCAGGCGCCCCAGCCACGACGTAGCGTCGATAATGACGTTTTCACCATGAGATCAAGAAGTGGCGGGACAAGACGTGGCTGACAGGCCCGAAGACGACGATCGCACTCGCGCGCTGCGATCGCCCACGCCGGGGCCCGTGCCGCCGAGAGCGGCCGGGCAGCCCGCCTACCCCTCGCCTGGCGGTCCGGGGACGCCCGTCCGGCAGTCGGCCTCCTCGCGGCGGGAGGCACCCGTGCGGGAGGAGACGTCGCGCGAGGTGCCGCCGCCCCGGGGCGGGCGGGTGTACGGCAAGGCCAGGTCGGGTTCCGGCCCGGTCAAGCCGCTGAACGCGCCCCCGGCCCCGCCCGGGGACTCCGGCGGCCGAGGAGGCGGGAGCGCGTCGCGCATGCCCGGCTGGCGGCCGAAGCGTCCCGGCAGGCTCATCGTGCGGATCCTCGCCGGGCTGGTCGTCGTGCTGCTCGTCCTGGCCGTCGGCGGATATTTCGTGATCAACTCGCGGCTGACCAAGATCGAGGCGCTCACCGACTACGAGGGCCGTCCCGCCGACACCCCCGGCACCAACTGGCTGCTGGTCGGCTCCGACAGCCGCGCCGGCCTGACCGCGGCCCAGCGCAGGAAGCTCGCCACGGGCAAGGCCGTGGGCCGCAGGACCGACACGATGATGCTGCTGCACATCCCCGAAGGCGACGGCCGCCCGACCCTGGTCAGCCTCCCGCGCGACTCGTACGTGCCGATCGACGGTCACGGCAGCAACAAGCTCAACGCCGCCTATGCCTTCCAGGGCGGCCAGCAACTGCTTCCCAAGACCGTGGAGCAGGTCACCGGGCTGCGTCTCGACCACTACATGGAGATCGGCTTCGGCGGCTTCGTGGGGATCGTGGACGCCATCGGCGGGGTCGAGATCAACGTCAAGCAGGCGATCAAGGACCCCAAGGCCGGGATCAACCTGAAGAAGGGCCTGCAGACGATGGACGGGGGGACGGCCCTCGGCTACGTCCGCACCCGCGCCACCGGCGCGATCCCCGACCTCGACAGGACCCAGCGCCAGCGCCAGTTCTTCTCCGCGGTGGTGAAGAAGGCGGCCAGCCCCGGCGTCCTGATCAACCCCTTCACATCCGTCCCGCTCGCGCTGAGCGCGGCCGACTCGGTGTCCGTCGGCGAGGAGACCGGCGCCTTCGACCTGCTCTCCCTCGGCCTCGCCATGGGCGGCAACCCGGTCACCACGGTCGTGCCCATCGGCTCCCTGCCCACCATCGACGGCCAGTCCGTCGTGAAGTGGGACCGGGAGAAGGCCCTGCGCATGTTCGAGGCCCTGGCCCAGGACAAGCCCGTGCCCGAAGACGCCCTCGGCAAGTGACGTCCCGCCCCGGCCCCAGGGCCGGGGCGCCTGCCCGGCGGTTCCCGTCCACGGCACTTTCCTCCGGCCCTCCCGCCCCCGGTCGTCTCCCCGAAGCGACACGGAGATGACGCGGAGACGACGCGGAGGCGGGGCGGGCACGGGATAGGACGTCCTCGCCGGGCGGAGCACCTTCGTGACAGTGCCCGCCCGGCGAGGGCCGGCGGACCTCAGCTGCCGGCGCTGACGACGACCCCCGCTATCACGGCCGCCATGACGGCGGCATTGACGGCGGCGATGGTCTGGGAGACCGCCTTGCCGGCCCACTCGCCCTCGGTGATCTCCTTGATCCGTTCCTTGCTCGCGCCGGGGAACGCCTTACGGTCGATCTTGGCCGCGTGCAGGATCGCGATCAGCACCGCGGCCCGCTCGTCGGGGGTGGCGCCGGACAGCACGCTCTGGACCCGCTCGCGGATCGCCAGCTCGACGCCGGGGTCGCGCTCGGGGTAGCGGGTGCTCGGGAAGATCCCCAGGACCTTGCGCCGCTCCTCGTCCAGCACGCCCCGCTCCGCCAGGCGCGCCAGCAGGCGGGCGCGAAGCTTGCCGGAGTGGAGCCTCTGCACCCACCACTCGGGCTTGCGCGCCCTGGACTCCGCCGCGATCCTGGCCAGCGCCGTGTCGAGCTCCTCGTCCCCGACCGGGGTCGCGTCGAGAACGGCGACCTTCTTGTCCGCGAGGTCGATCCGGCCGCCGACGGCCAGTTCCGCCAGCAACGCGCCGCCGAGCGCGGCGTCCAGCTCCGAGGAGCCGATGAGTTGTCTGCCCTGCTCCTCGTCGTACGCGAGCAGGAGCACTTCCTCAGCGATCGTCGTCATCGTCCGACACTACGTCGCGGGCGCTTCGCGGCCGTAAGCACTCCGTAATCGATCTAGGGCGGTATCGCGGATAGCCTCGGCACCGAGGCCGGAGGGACGTCTCGACTTCCTCGCCGTAACCGGAGGCCAGGGGTCTCCACGCCGGAGGTATGCGATGGGAGTCCAGATGAGGGTCAAGAGGCTGCTCCGGCACCCCGTCACGTGGGGTGTCCTGGCGCTGGGCGCCGTCGCGCTCGGTGTCGCGCTGTACCTGTTCCAGCCATGGCGCCTGTTCACCACCGTCGAGGTGAACGAGGCGCTGCCCGTCGCGGCCGCGTCCCCCGGGCCGGAGGCCACCGGGCAGGGCGAGCCGGCCGAGCCGGCCGAGCCCGCCAGGGCCACCGAGACCGCCCAGGATCAGGAGCCGAAGGTCATCGCCACGGGCACGTTCATCTCCCACGAGCACGAGACCGAGGGCAGGGCGAGGGTACTGGAGCTGTCCGACGGGAGCCGGGTCCTGCGAATCGAGGACCTGAACACCTCCGACGGCCCGGACCTGCGGGTCTGGCTCAGTGACCAGCCCGTCAAGAAGGGCAACGCGGGATGGTTCAACCTGGACGACGGCAAGCACCTCGAACTCGGCGACCTGAAGGGCAACAAGGGCAACGCCAACTACGCCATTCCCGCCGGGGCCGACCTCGACAGCCTGAAGTCCGTCACCATCTGGTGCAAGCGCTTCAGCGTCTCCTTCGGCGCCGCCGCCCTGACCTGACACAATCTCCGACCCATGAGCGTTTCTGAGGAACTCCACGTCATCGGCCGCCCGCTCGTCGAGGCGCAGCTCGCCCATCCGACGGTGGCGGGCATCGCGCGGGGAGATCTGCCCGAGCCGGTGTTCCGGTCGTGGCTGGAGCAGGATTACCTGTTCCTGCTCGACTACGTCCGCGTCTTCTCGAGACTCGCCTGGCAGGCCCCGGACGGGCATCTGGGCGACCTGGTGGACCTGGCGCACGTCACCTTCCACGAGGAGCTGAGCCTGCACCGGTCGCTGTCGGCCGAGTTCGGCGCCGACCTCGGCGGGGCGAGGAAGGGCCCGGCCTGCGCGGCGTACACCTCCTTCCTGCTCGACTCCGCGGCCGTCTACGCCGACGGCCTGGCCGCGCTATACCCCTGCATGTGGGGTTACTCCACGCTCGGCCGCGCCCTGGCGGAGAATCCGCCTGCCGAACCCCGCTACCGCGCCTGGGTCGACACCTACGCCCACCCGGCCTTCGCCGAGCTGACCGGGCGCATCGCGGTGATGATCGACGAGGCGGCGCCGGACCCGGGCAGGGCCGGACAGCTGTTCGCCGAGGGAATGGCTCACGAACTCGCCTTCTGGGACGTGCCCTGACCCCGTCCGCCCGTCCGCCCGTTCGCCCGGCTGCCGCCGCGGGTCGGGTGATCTGGTAGGGCTGGACGTACCGAATTGGCCTGCTATCAGGGGAAATCGAAGGTCCGGATGAGGGCATCCACGTGGCTTTGCGCCCCATCCGGTGGAGGAGTTGGAACAATGGGCGTATGAGTGTTCCTGAGGTCGAGGCGCAGGCCGTGCCGGATGACGCGTTCCTGCTCGACGTGCGCGAGAACGACGAGTGGCGTGCCGGGCACGCGCCCGGCGCCGTCCACATCCCCCTGGGTGAGCTGCAGTCCCGGGTCGACGAGGTGCCCAAGGGCGCGCCCGTCTACGTGATCTGCCGGGTCGGCGGCCGTTCCGCGAACGCCACCGCCTGGCTCAACCACGTCGGCTGGGACGCGATCAACGTCGGCGGCGGCATGCGGTCCTGGGACGGCGCGGGGCGTCCGATGATCGCCGAGAGCGGCCAGGACCCCTTCGTCGCCTGAGCCGCCTGAGCCGCCTGAACCGTGCGAGGGGGAGCCCTCGCCGAGACGTGAGGGGGGAGCCTCCGCCGAGACTCTTGCCAAGAAAGGAATGAATGGCATAATCAGGGCGAATGTCTACCGCGGGAGCTCGGGCGTAACCGGGCTGAGAGGGCGGAACACGCAGAGGGTCTCATCGACCTCCGACGCGCCGCCGACCGCATGAACCTGTCCGGGTAATGCCGGCGTAGGGAGTGTGCGTGATGACGTCTGCCGCCGTCGATTCCAAGGGTTCCGGCGATTCCGGGGACTCCGGGGCGGCCGAGGCGCCCCTCACGCTCGGCGAGGCTCCTCCCAAGGCCCTCGGCGTGCTCGACCAGGGTGCGCTCTGGGCCAACCTGGGTGTCAGCCTGCTCGGGTTCTCCGGCGCGATCGCGCTGATCAATCCGCTCGGCGACCGGCCGCTGAGCTTCATGGCCGCGATCCTGGCCGCCGTCGTGGGCAGCGTCATCGGTACCGCGATGGTCGGCCTGGCCGCGATTCCCGGGCAGCGGACCGGCGCTCCGGCGATGGTCCTGCTGCGCGGGCTGTTCGGGGCGAGGCTCTCCTACCTGCCGACTGTGCTGAACATCGTCCAGATGCTGGGCTGGGGAGCCTTCGAGCTGTGGGTCATCGCCCAGGGCGCCCAGGCCATCGCCGGATCCTTCGGCGTCGAGGTGCCCTACGCGGTCTGGGTGGTCGTCGCGGGGGTGATCACCACCGCGCTGACCATCCGGCCGCTGGGAGCGGTCCGCCTGCTCCGCAGGTACGTCACCGCCGGCGTGGTGATCTCGATGATCTGGTTCATGGTCGCCCTGTTCCAGCGGGGACCGGCGATCGGCGGCGGATCCTGGGAGGCGTTCGCACCGTCGGTCGACTACGTGATCGCGCTGTCGGTCTCGTGGGTACCGGTCGCGGCGGACTTCGCCCGCTTCTCCCGCTCCGGCAGGGCCGCCTTCACCGGGGTCGTCGGCGGTTACACGATCGCCCAGGTGGCCTGCCTGGTCCTCGGCATCGCGGCGCTCGCGCTGGTCGGCAACGACCCGAACCAGGTCTGGGACCCCTTCGTGGCCGCGGCACTCGGCCCGCTGTTCTTCGGCATCCTGGTGCTGCGCGAGACCGACCAGTCGTTCGTGAACGTCTACTCCACCGCGATGTCGCTGCAGAACCTGCTGCCCAGGCTGGACCGCCGGATCATCTCCGTGGCCATCGGCGTGCTGGTCACCCTGCTCGCGATCTTCGTCAACGCCGAGACCTACACCGGCTTCCTCGGCCTCATCGGGGCGGTCTTCGTGCCGATGTTCGCGGTGCTCGCCGCGGACTACTTCCTGCTCGGCGGCGCCAGGCGCTGGGACACCTCGGAGACCGCGCCCTCGCGCCCGCTCATGGTGCTCCCGTGGGTGCTGGGCTTCGTGACCTGGTGGATGCTCGCCGCGCTGCCGGCCGCCCCGGAGGTCGCGTGGTGGACCTCGTTCTGGAACGGTGCCCGCGACGCGCTCGGCTTCGTCCCGCAGCCGTGGATGAGCGCGTCCGTCGGCGCGTTCCTCGTCGCGGGTCTCGTCACCCTGGGGCTCGGCGCGCTCCGGCGCCGCTCCTGACCGCGCCGCCGTACGGCTCCGGCGGTTTCGGGTCGTGGAGGCGGTCGTGGGCGGTCCCAGGGGGCACTGGGAGTCCCGGGGGTCCTGGGGAAGGCGGGCTACGCGCCGCCGCCGGGCCCGCGGAGCACGGCGGCGGACTCGATGCGCAGCAGTCGTTCCTTGGCGGCCGAGCCTCCGGCGTATCCGCCGAGGACGGCCTCGCTCTCGACCACCCGGTGGCACGGCACGATGACGCACACCGGGTTGCTGCCCAGCGCGTTGCCGACCGCCCGCAGCGCGCGCGGCCTGCCGATCCGCTCGGCGATCTCGAGGTAGGTCGTCACCGTCCCGTACGGCACCGCGAGCATCATCTGCAGCACGGTCCTGGAGAACTGGGTGGCCAGGCGCAGGTCGACCGGCGTCGTGAAGGCGCGGAGCCTGGCGGAGAAGTAGGCGTCCAGCTCCCGGCGCACCGGGTCGAGCCGCCGGGCGTCCGGCCCGATGAACGTGCCGACCTCCCTGCTGATCCGCTCGAAGACGACGTTCTCGTCCTCGTAGCTGCAGGCCACCACACCCCTGCTCGTCACGGCGAGGGTCAGACGCCCCAGCGGGCCGTCGAGCGTGCCGAACGCGATGTCGGGATGGCTCGTGCCGACGTAGTCGGGCGAGGTCACCCGTAGCAATGCATCGATGTCGCCGGATGACATGGCCCCACCCTTTCGTATCCAGGTGTGTGGTGACCGCAGAGTATCGGACGGATCGCCCGGCCAGTGGCAACACGTGCGGGACGAAAGTGCCAAGATCAGACCGGTTGAGACGGCACTATGGGTGTGTGGTGGACTACAGGGCCGACAGTGACGGGGGCATCGGCCGTGAGGTCGTCGCCGCGGCGCCCAACGCGATCGTCGCCATCGATCGCGAGCAGACGGTCCTCGCCTGGAATCCCGCCGCCGAGCGCCTGTTCGGCTGGTCGGCCGACGAGATGGTCGGCCGCCGGGTGCCGGTGGTCCCCGAGGAGCTGACGGCCGAGCACAACGCGGTCCTGGAGAAGGTCCGCACCGGCGGCCAGGTCTCGCTGAGGACCAAGCGGTTCCGCCGCGACGGCAGCCTGCTCGACGTGCGGGTCGACACCGCCGCGCTGTCCGCGCCGGACGGCGCCCTCCTCGGCTACGTGAGCGTCTACCACCTGGCCCAGGACGACGAGACCGCCAACGACCGCAACGCCCGCCGGGCGCAGCTCGTCCGCAGGCTCACCGACGTGGTCGCCGACATCAACGCCGAGCTGGAGCTGCCCGCCGTGCTCGACCGGATCGCGGCGAGCCTCGCCGACCTGACCGGAGCCGACGCGGGCGGGTTCGTGATGATCGAGGGCGACCGGCTCCGCCTCGTGGCCTGCCACAACCTTCCCGACTCGCTGCGCGACTCGACCGCCGACCTCCGCACCAGCCTGGTCGGCAAACTGCTGCGCGAGGGCAGGACCGTCCTGCTGGAGACCGGCGACCAGGACCGGCTGGACCGGTTGATCTGGTCGCGGCTGCCCGGCCTGCACACCATCGCGCTCGGCCTCGCGGCCATGGGCGGGCGGTCGTACGGCGCGCTGTACGCGCTGTTCGCCAAGCGCAAGGCGGGCCACCTGGAGCTGGAGCTGCTGGAGCTCCTCGCGGGTCACGCGGGCATCGCCGTGGGAAACGCCATGGCCTACCAGGAGGCCGTGCGGCAGCGCGCCCACGAGCGGGCGGTGTTCGACGCCAGCGCCGACGGCATCGCGGTCCTCGACGACACGGGCCGGGTGGTCCAGTGGAACCCGGCCGCCAGCGAGCTGACCGGCTTCCACGCGGCCGAGGTGATCGGCGGGCCGCCGCCCTTTCAACTGCCGGGCCCGGGGGACAAGCTCAGCATCCAGCTGCCCTCGGGCACCTGGCTGGACGTGCTCTGCGCGGAGATCGTGGAGACGGGCGAGATCGTGGTCGACTTCCGCGACGTCACCCGCGCGAAGGAGCTGGAGGAGGCCAAGGACCTCTTCCTCGCCACCACCAGCCACGAGCTCCGCACGCCGATCACCGTGGTCCGCGGTTTCGCCAGCACGCTCGACAGTCGCTGGGACAGCATGGCCGAGGCCGAGCGACGTGCCGCCGTGCACACCATCGCCGAGCGGGCCCGCTCGCTGGGCCAGCTCATGGACCACCTGCTGCTGGGCTCGCGCGCGGGCGCCGGCGAGCTCACGCTCAGGATCGAGAGCTTCGACCTGGCCGAGCTGGTCCGGGCCGCCACGCTGGGTCTGCCGATCCTGTCGGACCTGCACCGGGTCGAGGTCGACGTCCCCGACGATCTGCCCCCGGTCTCCGGTGACGCGCTGGCCACCGACATCCTGCTGGCCCAGCTGCTGGAGAACGCCTTCAAGTACTCGCCGGACGGTGGCCTGATCAGGGTCGAGGCCTGGGTGGACGGCGACCGGGTGGTGCTGGTGGTGGACGACGAGGGCGTCGGTATCGCCCATGCCAGCAGGGAGCGCGTCTTCGAGCGCTTCGTCCAGGCCGACAGCGGCGACCGCCGCAGGTTCGGCGGGGTCGGCCTCGGCCTCTACATCGTGCGGAGCCTCGCGCGGGCGCAGGGCGGGGAGGTCTCGGCGCATCCGCGTCCCTCCGGCGGCACCCGGATGAGGCTGGCCCTTCGTATCGCCGACACGCCGGGCGCCCTTACCTGATCGACACGCCGAACCAGTAACGAGTCGGTAACGGATGCGCTGATCTATTGTCGAATGTGCACAAGCTGTAATTGACGCCCGGTTTCCACGACTATCTAACGGGGCATTTCGGTCGTACTGGGGTGAGTTCCTCAGGGGGGAACAGGCATACGGGGAGGTGAGTGCGTCGAGCGTCGTTCTGTTGCCGTATGCACCGTCCAGCGTCGCTGTCGCACGCCAGCGCCTCTGCTCTGACCTGCAGGAACGAGGTGTGTACGAGACCGCTATCGACGACGCGGTGCTCGTGGTCAGCGAACTGCTGAGCAACGCGCTGCGTCACGCCCACCCGTTGCCGTCAGGACAGATCAGAGTGTCATGGCGCTGGACCGAAGAGCATGTCGAGGTCGCTGTGAGTGACGGTGGCGCGGCCACCGAACCGCGGGCGGGACGCCCGACGCTCTCCTCCCTGGGAGGGCGAGGCCTAGGAATCGTCGAGTATCTGGCCTCCAATTGGGGCGTCAGGCACGAGGGGGACATCACCACGGTATGGGCGGTGGTCACGGCGGTCGACACGGTAGGTAACGGCCACGTTTCCACTCCCGAACCCGCTCTCAGGGAATGCGGATAACCCTCTTTCCGGGTTTCGTCCCGCTTCAAATGTCGTGAAGCGGGACGGGACCGGGTACCTCTCCGGTGGGGCGACGTCGTTATCAGGCGTGAAGGCTTTCTCGCGGGATGACGCCCTTATCAGGCGTGAAGGCTTTCCCGCGGGATGACGCCCTTACCAGGTGTGAAAGTTTTCCCGCGGAATGGCGTCCTTACCAGGTGTGAAGGCTTTCCGGCGCCGACTACCCCTCCCGCCGATCGGCGGGACGCGATTCTTCCTCGGTCCTCGGTCCTCGGTCCTCGGTCCTCGGTATCCGGTGCCCGGTATCCGGATTCCCGAGTGCCGCCCCGCCCTCAGCCCCCGGCGAGCGCCGGGCGGTGCAGCACGGCCTTCTCTCCGGCCGTCCAGGCCGTCGTGACGAGGAGATAGACCCCCGCCGCGAGCGGCAGCACCGCGGCGACCAGGACGGTCCCGTACGGCAGCAGGGGCAGTATCCGGCGCAGCGCCGCGGGCTGCACGTCCTCGCTCATCGTGCGCCGCATCCGGCGGGACGTGATCCACGCCACGGCGACGAGCAGCAGGAAGAGCCCGGCGAAGACCAGGGTCGGGCCGCTGATCAGCCCGAATCCGGCCACCGTGCCCGCGAACTGCTGACCGAGCGGCACCCCGAAGAGCCCGTGGGTCAGGAGCGCGTTGGCCTGCCCGGCGATCGTCGAGGAGATGAACACCTGGTACGTCACCATGAGGAACGGCATCTGCGCCACGGACGGCAGGCACCCGGCCAGCGGCGAGGTCTTCTCCCTGGCGTAGAGGGCGGCCAGTTCCCGCTGGAGCCGCTCGGGGTTGCGGCCGTGGCGCTTCTTGAGCCTCTGGAGCTCCGGGGCGAGGCGTACCCTGGCCCGCTCGCCCCTGGCCTGCATGACACTGAGCGGGAGCAGCAGCAGCCGGACGAGGACGGTGAACACGACGATCGCCGGAGCGGTGGAGCCCAGCGGCTCGGCGAGCGCGGCGATGAGGCCGGCGGTGAACGCGATGACGGGGTCGAACATGAAAGGGCCCTTCTGAGCGGAGTGGAGACGGCACAGAAGGCGCCCGCGAACCGCGGGGTCTTTCCTGGACGCGTACGCGCGGCGCACGGCGGCCGGGTGCCTCCGGGGCACGGTGATCACGTGTGTACACGGTGATCACGCGCGTGCGGGGCATGCCGGTCACGTGCGCGCGGGGCACGCGAGGATCGCGAGAGGTCGCGGAGGATTACGCGGGCGCCGGGCCCGCGGAGGGTGCTCTGGGCCGGGATCTCCCGGCCGCGTCTGGGTCGCGCTGCCGGACGAACATCGTCCGTCTGGCCCGGTCGCGCCGGGACATCGGCGACCGTGACTCCGTACCCGAGGTGACGGGCGCCGGGCGCAGAGCCCAGGCGAGCAGGAGCACGCCCAGCCCGACCACGGCGGCGGCCGTCAGGACACCGCCGCCGTCGAACATCCAGACCGCCAGGGTCTGGACGGCGAGCAGCAGGTTCACTTCTTGAACTTGGCCACCGCGGTGACCAGCGCGACGACCACGAAGGCCACCACCGCCAGGACGAGCGCGAACTTCAGCAGCCCGAAGAGGGCGGGCAGCACGAACCCGAACACCACGTAGAGCGCGAGCAGGACGCCCAGAACCCCCAGCACGATACGACTCATGCGATCCACCGTACGCCGGGCGGGGCGACGGCGGGCGCCTTGATCGTAACGATGGTCATAACGATCGAGTGCTTACGGACCGGTGACACGGCTTAGGGATCGTCCCCTCGCGGGCCTACCGTGGGGGCCATGAGTGCGCGGATTCTGGTGGTCGACGACGATTCGATGGTGGCCGAGGTCGTGGCCCGCTACCTGGAACGCGACGGTCACGTGGTCGAGTGCGTCGGAGACGGCGCCGAGGCGCTCAGACGCGCGCTGGCCAATCCGCCCGACCTGATGGTGCTCGACCTGATGCTCCCCAAGATGGACGGCCTCCAGGTCTGCAAGAAGCTCAGGGAGCGGTGGCCGGTTCCGGTGATCATGTTGACCGCGCTCGGCGACGAGCTGGACAGGGTCGTCGGCCTGGAGACCGGCGCCGACGACTACGTCACGAAGCCCTTCAGCCCCCGGGAGCTGGCGCTGCGCGTGCAGTCCGTACTGCGGCGGGCGCGCGGGTCCTCCCTGCCGGCCGGTACCGGCGTGCTCAGGGACGGCGAGCTGGCTGTCGACGTCGGTGCCCACGAGGTGCGGCTCCGCGGTGACGAGATCATGCTGACCGCCCGCGAGTTCGACCTCCTCGCCCACCTGATGCGCAACCCCCGCCAGGCCTTCAGCCGTTCCGCCCTGCTCGACCAGGTCTGGGGCTGGTCCTTCGGTGACTCGTCCACGGTGACCGTCCACGTCCGCCGCCTCCGCGAGAAGATCGAGCCCGACCCGACCGACCCCCGGCGCATCGTCACCGTGTGGGGCGTCGGCTACCGCTACGAACCGCTGGCGGAGTCGTGATCCCGGAGATCCTGCTGATCGTCGCCGTCACCGCCGGGCTCGGCCTGCCGGTGGCGCTGGCCGGGCTGGGCACGATGTGGCTGCTGCGCGAGCGGTCGATCGGCGTGATGCTCGCGGTGGTCGTCGTGGTGACCGTCGTGGCGACGGTCGGCGGCATGGTGGCCCTCACCCTGAAAATGATCATCGAGGGGACGTCGAGGGACATCGTGCTCAGCGTCGTCGTCGTGGGCGGTCTGGTCGGGCTGGGCGTCGCGACGGTGCTCTCGCGCCGGGTCGTGGCGGCCAGCCGCAGGCTCGTCGACGCCGTGCACGCCGTACCGGCCTCGGGGGAGTTCACGCCTCCCGAGGGGCTGCCCGCCGAGCTCGGCACGATCGCCGGAAGCCTGGACCAGGCCTACCGGCGGCTGCGCCTCGCCAATGAGCGCGAGCGCGCCCTGGAGAGCGCCCGCCGCGAACTCGTCGCCTGGGTCAGCCATGACCTGCGCACCCCGCTGGCGGGCATGCGGGCCATGGCCGAGGCCCTGGAGGACGGGGTGGTCGCCGACCCGGAGACCGTCGGCCGCTACCACCGGCAGATCCGCCTGGAGGTGGACCGGCTGTCGGGCATGGTCGACGACCTGTTCGAGCTGTCCAGGATCCACGCGGGGACGCTGCGCCTGTCGCGCGACCGGATCGGCCTCGGCGACCTGGTCGCCGACGCGCTGGCCGGGGTGGAGGAGCTGGCCAGGGGCAAGAGGGTGAGACTGGCCGGCGAGGTCGGCCCGGTGGTCCCCGTCCAGGCCGACGCGGCCCAGCTCTCCCGGGCGCTGCGCAACCTGGTGGTCAACGCGATCAGGCACACTCCGGGCGACGGCACGGTCGTGGTCCGCGCCTCGGTCGAGGACGACACCGCCTGCCTGTCCGTCGCCGACGGCTGCGGCGGCATCCCGGCCGACGACCTGCCCCGCGTCTTCGACGTCGCCTTCCGTGGCGAGACGGCCCGTACCCCCAGCGCCGACGGCGCCGGGGCGGGTCTCGGCCTGGCGATCGCGCGCGGCATCGTCGAGGCCCACGAGGGGGCGATCGGCGTCGTCAACTCCGGCCCCGGCTGCCGCTTCGAGATCCGCCTGCCGCTCTCCGCCTGAGCGGCCCGGCCGCTCCGGTCCTGCCGGGTCCGGTCCGGACGTACGCCGGTGAGCGCGGAACGCGGGGCGGGTGGGCGGTGGGCGGTCAGCTCGCGGCGGTGCCGTTGGAACCGGTGTTGCCGGCGGCGGTGCCGTTGGCGGTCGGCGCGGGCGTGACGTGGCTCGTGGTGCCCTGCGGGCCCTCGGGCCTCACGGAGACCATGAGGGTCATCTGCGCGCACTCGCCGCCCTCGGTGTCGGGTTCGACGTGCTGGCAGGAGGTCAGCCTCCTGGTGGTGCCGAGAGACTCCACCATCGCCCGGAACGTCGGGCACGGCCAGCGCCACATGCAGCTGCGGCAGCGCAGGATCGGATGCGCGGCGTCGCTGGTGATGCCGCCCGCGTCGCGCGGCTGGTGCAGGTCGAGCAGCCTGACGCCGAGCGTGGCGAAGTCGAGGAGCTCTTCGCGCGCTCCCTCGAGGAAGTCGAGGTCCTCGGTCGACAGGCGGGTTCTGATCGGGACGTATCCCTCGTGGTTCACCAGGCTTCGCAGTGAGCTCGCCGCGTCGCGCCACGAGGTGGCCTTGTCGGTGCGAGTGATCATGGATTCCAGGTGCTCCCGAAGCCGCTGTCGCTGGAGATCCTCAGGTAGGTCGGTGTTCATGGGTGCGTTCGAGCCCGTTTCTTGTAACTCAACGGCCGCCACTGACGTAGCGCAGCGACGATCGGGAGGCGCCGGGTCTCCTCCCCTTTCCGGCCAAGCCGGTGTTGCTTAGTGTCAAGCTTCGCGCACTCAGGGTTTCCGTGAGGCGGAAACGGGGGACAAAGGGCGGACGACTCGGGTTGTTCAAGAGAACGTGACCAGCGGCTCTCGCGCCGCTAGTGTGCCCGCTGTGGAGCTAAAAGTCTCAACTCGATCTCATGCCGGGCACACCGTCGTGACCATCGTTGGCGAAATCGACCTATACACCGCGCCTCGCCTGCAGGCCGAGTTCACTCGGTTGCTTGGGCAGAGCCAGACCATGCTTGTCGTCCTCGACATGTCCGCCGTGGAGTTCTGTGACTCCACCGGCATGAACGTGCTGCTCTCCGCGCTCAAGCGACTGCGCGAGCGGGGTGGCACGCTGGAGGTGGCGGCGCCCCGGCCGGCCGTACGCAAGATCTTGCAGGTCACCGGCCTCGACTCCGTCTTCGTCGTGCACGAGACGCTGCCGGAGAAGCTGCTGACCTCCGACTCCCAAGGATGACGTCCTCCCCACGGCTGATGCCCGGGGTCTCCACACTGGAGGTGTTCGATGACCGGCACGGCGGCGATCATTCCCGCCAAGGATGAGGGCGACAGGATCGGGGCCACCGTGGCCGCGGTCCTGGCGCTGCCCGGCGTCGATCTCGTCGTGGTCGTCGACGACGGCTCCGTCGACCAGACGGGGCGGGTGGCCAAGGCCGCCGGGGCCCGGGTCGTGCGGCACAGCCACAACCGGGGGAAGGCCGCCGCCATGGAGAGCGGTGCCCACGCCGTACGCCTGCTCGACGGCGAGGAGCCCCGGCACCTGCTGTTCCTCGACGCAGACCTGGGCGAGACCGCCCGTACGGCCGTGCCGCTGATCGAGCCGGTCGCGGCGGGCGAGGCCGACATGACGATCGCCGTCTTCGTCACCCGCGTGAAGCTCGGCGGCCACGGGTTCGTCGTGAGGCTCGCGCGCGAGGGAGTCGAGCGCGCCACCGGCTGGACGCCCGCCCAGCCGCTCAACGGGCAGCGTTGCCTGACCCGGGCGGCCTTCGAAGCCGCCCGCCCGCTGGCGCGCGGTTTCGGCGTGGAGACAGGTCTCACGATCGACCTGCTCAGGAAGGGCTTTCGCGTGCGCGAGGTCCCGGTCGAGATGGCACACCGGGCCACCGGCACCGACTGGAAGGCCCAGATCCACCGGGCCAGGCAGTTCCGCGACGTCGCCCGCGCCCTCCTGGCACGCCGCTGACCCCGACCGGCTGGTCCGGACCGCCGGCCGGGCCCCGCGGCACCACCCGGTTCACCGGTGTCACCCCGGGCCCCGCAGCGGGCACTGCACCGGGCACCGTGCCGGGTGTGCTGGAATTTGCGGGTGACTCGGGATGCGTCGGTCGTCGACGAGAGGCGGAGTCCCGCCGGCGATACGCCGCGCGGGCTCGACGTGGCCGCGTTCGGAGCCGTGGGGCTCTCGGTGGCGACCACGGTCCTGATCGGGCTGCTGGGCCCCTCGGCCATGGTCCCGAGGTTGCCAGGGCCCTCCTGGCAGCCTCCGTACTCGCTGGAGGCCCACCCCGGCGCCCATCTGGCCATCGCCCTGGGCGCCGTCGCGATCGTGCTGGGCGGGCTCGGCCTCGCCGCCGCGCTCAGGTCCCGGTGGCGGCCCGACCCGCGCCGGCTGCTCTACGCCGGTTGCGCGGTGGCGGGCCTGCTCGCCTTCCTGCCGCCCTCCGGCTCGGCCGACCACCTCAACTACGCCGCGTACGGCCGCCTGGTCACGCTCGGCCAGGACCCGTACGCGATCACCCCCGCCGCACTCCCCGGCGACCCGGTCACCGGCGCGGTGGAGGAGTGGGCCGGTGTGACCAGCGTCTACGGCCCGGTCGCCACCGCGGTGCAGGCGCTGGCGAGTTTCGTGGGCGGCGACTCGGTCAGGCTGACGGTCTTCGCGATGGCCGTCGTCAACGCGGCGGCGTTCATCGGCACGGCGCTGCTGCTGCACCGTTTCGCCAGGGGTAACGCCGACCTCCAGCGGCGGGCGGCGCTGCTGTGGACGGTCAACCCGCTGATGATCTACCACCTGGCCGCCGGGATGCACGTCGACACCCTCGCCATCGCCTGCATGGTCGCCGCGCTCACGGTTCGCGGCGCCGCCTCGGGGCTGCTGCTCGGGGTGGGCATCGGGGTCAAGCTCAACGCCGGGCTCGTCGCCCTCGGACCGGCGTGGGAGCTGCGCCGCTCGCCGGGCAGGCTCGCCGTGGTGGCGGGGACCGCGACGGCCACCGTGGTGGCGATCTACGCCGTCGCCGGGCCGCACGTGCTCGACCAGGTGAGCGCCGCCAGCAGGAAGGTCTCCCTCGCCACGCCCTGGCAGCTCGTCAAGGTGGGGCTGCAGTCGCTCTTCGGGCCGGGCGCGTACTCGGCCTGGATCCAGATCGGATCCCTGCTCCTGATGGCCTGCCTGGCCTGGCTGGTGCTGCGGGCGCCGGGGTCGGCCGGGTCGGCCGGGTCACAGCCCGCCGGTACCGCGCCCGCCGTCGCCGCCGCGATGGTGGTCGCCTGGCTGTTCGCCGCGCCGTACGCGCTGCCCTGGTACGACGGGCTGGCCTTCGCGCTGCTGGCCCTGGCGTCCTGGCCCGCGCTGGAGGCGTTCATGGTGGCCAGGGTCGTCGTGCTGTCGCTGGGCTACCTTCCGGCCAGGGAGGCGCTGCGGCCCGACGACCTGCTCTGGACGAAGACGCTGCTCAGGGAGACGGTGGTGCCGTGGACGCTGCTGGCACTGACGGCTGCCCTGGCGTGGTGGGCGGCGAGAGCCGGACGGCGCGCACGCAGGCGGCCAGCGTCAGCGGCACCGCGACCGTGAGGGCCATGGCCGGGATCGCGATGCCCGAGTCGTTCATCAGGAACCCGATCAGCGCGCAGGCCAGCGCCCCGATCAGCCCGGCGCGCAGCGCGGGCGCGAGCGCGTAGGCCCGGCCCAGGGCCGACGCGCCCCACCGCGACGGGCGGTCGAGCACCAGGAACAGGAACGCCAGCGCGACCAGCGTGAGCAGCGACAGCGACCAGTTGCCGACCGTGACCCCGATCATCGCGCCGAACTTGCGGCCGACCACGGTCCAGGCCTCCCCGTCCAGCACCTGCTGCACGAAGGCGCCCAGGTGGGTGCGCTGTCCGGCGGGCCGCAGCCAGTCGGCCACCGCTATGGCGCCGATCAGCAGGCCGCCCGCGAGGCCGGCCAGGACCAGCCTGACCGGCGAGACCCGCCCGCCGGACAGCAGGATCAGGAAGACCGCGACCCCGACCAGGAAGGCCGGGACCCCGCCGAAGTCGGCACCCCACGCGGGCCAGCCGTCGGCGAACACCGCCAGCCCCCCGTACGCCGCGCACACCGTGAGCGCGAGCGAGCGCCGGCCGCGCGAAATCAGCCACTGGGCGATCCCGGCGAGGGCCAGGATCGTGCCGGCGGAGTAGACGGCGAAGGCGATGTTGCTGAAGCCGTAGAAGCGTCCGCCGGTGACCGGCTCGTAGCCGGTGACCGCGTTCACCTGCAGCGTCGAGCCGTTCATCACGTCGGCCAGCAGCGCCACCGAGGTGACGGCGGCGACCACCGTCAGCGGGCCGAGCGGGTGCGCCCGCCACGGGCCGGCGAGCGCCACCCCGGCGACCGCGCAGGCGAAGCCGAGGATGGTCACGATCACCCAGAACATCGGCGCGGGCAGGCTCCACCAGGGGACCAGCTGCGCCAGGAAGGTGGAGACCGCGATCGCCCCGCTGACCACGGCGACGACCCGGACGGCCGTCAAGGCGCGGGAGCCGCCCCAGCCCCGGCGGATCGCGGCGGCGGCCAGCAGGTAGAACAGGATCTGGACCGCCACGAACACCGCGAAGAACGGTCCCCTCACCTCGCGCAGCACCTGGCTCGCCAGGTCGTCGTCGGCGAGCTTCCCGGCCGTCGCCGCGACCGGCTCCCCGCTCGGCACGTCGCCCAGCCAGGGGCGTCCCACGACCCCGTTGGGGATCTTCATGTTCAGCAGGCCGATCGCGGTGGCGGTCAGGTCGGTGTTCGTGACCAGGCCGTCCTGGCGGGTGGAGGTGGCGGTGAGGTAGCCGCGCGCGTACGTTCCCCCGTCGGGGGACGGGCCCCGGGCGATCGCCACGTGCAGGTGGGGCACCACCGAGGTGTCGGCCAGGCCCCCGACCAGGACCGTGGTCCCCGTCCCCGGCGACGGGGTCCCGCGTGACGGGGGCAGGCGGTCGAGGACCGCGCCCACCACGCGGTCGGCCCCGGCCACGGCCTCCCGCCTGGCCTGGCCGGTCATCCCGTCCGCGGTGCCGGCCGGGGTGCGGCCGGCGCCGGTCCAGGCCCTGGTGAGGTCGTCGGCCTCGACCACGATCAGGCCGTACGGGGACAGGTCGCCCAGTTGCTCAATGCTCGCCGCGTATTTCCCGATTTTCCCTGACTTGTTGGCGGCGGCGAGGGCGGCTCCCGGCCCGACGGCGGCCACCTTCAGGCCCGCGCCGGTCGCGAGCTCGCCCAACTGCCCGAGAACCGGCCGGTAGGAGGTGGTGGCGTTGAAAGCGGACAGCTCGGCCCAGCCGGGCACGCTCGCCCCGCCGCCGGGAGCCGGCTCCGGCGGGCGCGGGGGCTCGCAGCCCGCACCGGGCGCGCCCGCGCGCTGACCGGCCGAGACCGTCAGCCAGCCCGCCACCGGGCAGGTGATCCCCCGATCGGGCGGCGGGACCGCCCGGGTGGACATGGACGCGGAACCGCCCTCGCCCACCAGCCTCCACAGGTTCGGGGTCCGCTCCCGGTCCAGGTCACTCCACTCCAGGCCCGGTATCCCGACGATCACCACCTTCTCGGGAAGCGCCTTTGCCGAGGCGCCCGTCGTACCGGCACCGAAGGCGCCCAGAGCGCCCGGGGCGCCTGAAGTTCCAGAAGCGCCGGAGGCGGCGAAGGACTTCGAGGCGCCCGGGACGCCGAGGAGGACGCAGAGCACGGCCAGCAGCAGGGACGCGGCGGCCGGAGCGGTCCTGGCGACCCGGTGGAGCGGCGGTCGCGTCACGGTCCCGTCGGTGGCCGGGCGCGCGGTCCCGTGGCCGCGGTGTGCCGAAGCCATCCGGTTCCCCCTGTCCGTATCCGCCGGGCGGCCGTTCTCCCGGCCCCACGGTAACCTGCCTGCTCGTGAGGACTGGCGAGGTGACCACGACCGGGCGGCGCCCCCCGACGTGGCTGTCATGGCTGTCGTGGCTGCCCGCGTTGCTGCTCGTCGCCGCCGCGGTGGCCCCGCTGGTGCTCCACTGGCTGGGCAACGTGGACGACCAGCGCCTGGTCGACCTCGATGTTTACCGTACCGGCGGAGCGGCGATCCTGGAGGGCCGGCCCGTTTACGGGTTCATCACTCCCGCGCCGCAGCTGCTGCCCTTCACCTACCCGCCGGTGGCGGCGCTGCTGGCCACGCCGCTGGCGGTGATGTCCTGGACGGCGGCGCAGTGGGCGTGGACCGCGTTGATCTTCCTGACGCTGGCGGTCACCGTCCTGCTCTCCTTCCGCGCCGTGCTCGGAGGCCCGAAGGCCGTTCCCGATGCGGCCGTTCGCGGTGCGGCCGTCGCGGGGCCGGGCGCCGCCTCCGGTGTGCCCGCCGGAGACGCGGCGCGCATAACGGGGACGTTCGAGGGCGTACGCGCCCGGCTGGGCGGGCTCGCCAGGTTCGGCGAGGGCGGCGAGGGCGGGGCGGGCCGCCTGTGGACGCCGCTGCTGTTCGCCGCACTGATGATCGCGTGCACCTACCTGATGCCGATCAGGGACCAGGTCCGCTTCGGCCAGGTGGACATCCTGCTCGTCGCGCTCTGCCTGGCCGACTGCGTGGCCCGGCGCCCGGTGTGGCCGCGCGGCATGCTGATCGGCCTGGCCACCGCGGTCAAGCTCACCCCGGGCGTCTTCCTGATCTACCTTCTCATCGCCGGTTTCGGGCCCGGCGCGAGGCGGGAGCAGCGCGGCACCTTTTTCGTGGCCGCGCTCACCGCGGCGCTGCTGACCCTGCTGCCGTTCCTGGTGATCCCGGCGGACGCCGCCGACTTCTGGTTCCGCGCGCTGCTCGATCCCGAGCGGCTCGGTGCCAACGCCGCGACCACCAACCAGTCGATGCGCGGCATGCTCATCCGCCTCTACCTGCCCGACGTGCTGACGAGCCTGCTCTGGGTGGCGCTGGTCGCGGTGGTCGCCTGGTACGGCTTCCGCCACGCCCGCAGGGCCCTGCTCGACGGGCACCTCGTGGCGGGGGTCGCCCTGGTCGGGCTGATGGCCGTACTGCTGTCGCCGGTCGCCTGGATCCATCATCTGGCCTGGGTGGTCGTGGTGCTCGGCGCGCTGGCCGGTGACGGGCGCGACCCGGTCAGGCTCCGGGTGGCCGCGGGGGTCTGGCTCTACTACGTGCTGCCGATCCCCTGGTGGGGAGTGACGATCAAGGCCGCGGAGATCCCGGTGCTCAGCCCCGTGCTGGGCAAGATCGTACAGAACGGGTTCGGTCTGGGCGCGCTGGCCCTGGTCTGGTTGCTGGGGGTATGGCTGCCCAGGCGGAGAGAGGCGTTCCGGACGCTCTCCTGACGGCCCCCGCACGCGGCCGTCGAGGGGATGATCGACAGGAGACGGCCTCTGACGTGGAACGACTTCGAGTGACCATGTCGGAATCGGCCGCGTCAGTAGGTAATCCTGCGCACATTTTCCGACAGTCGCCGGATAACCTGGGGACATGTCGAAACTCGCTTACCTGGGACCGGAGGGGACCTTCACCGAGGAAGCCCTGCGCATCCTGGCGCCCGAGGCCGAGCGCCTGCCGAGCCCGAACGTCACCGCGGCCCTGGAGGCCGTCCGGCGAGGCGAGGCCGACGGAGCCGTCGTCCCGATGGAGAACTCGCTCGAAGGCGCCATCACCACGACCCTTGACGAGCTCGCCCGGGGTGAGTCGCTGCTCATCACCGCCGAGCTGCTGCTCCCCGTCGAGTTCTCGCTCCTGGCGCGTCCCGGCACCGAGATCGGCCACATCAAGAGGGTCTTCTCCCACCCGGCGGCCATCACCCAGTGCCGCAACTTCATCGCCCGCGAGCTGCCCGACGCCGTGGTGGTCGCCGCCCCGTCGACCGCCGCCGCGGCGCAGGAGGTCGCGCTTCCCGGCTCGCCGTACGACGCGGCCATCGCCGCGCGCATCGCCGGTGAGCACTACGGCCTGGTCGAGCTCGCGGCCGGGATCGGCGACCGCACCGACACCGTCACCCGGTTCGTCCAGGTGTCGCGTCCCGGCCCGCTGCCCGAGCCGACGGGTGCCGACCGCACCTCACTGGTCGTCTTCCTCGCCGACGACCACCCGGGCGCGTTGCAGGAGATGCTGACCGAGTTCTCCGTCCGCGGCGTCAACCTCTCCCGCATCGAGTCGCGGCCCACCGGCGACGGCATAGGCCGCTATTTCTTCCACTTCGAATTCGAGGGCCACGCCGCCGACGCCCGCGTCGGAGAGGCGATCTCGGGTCTGCACCGCATCTCCGCCAAGGTGCGCTTCCTGGGCAGCTACCCGCGCGCCGACGGTCTCTTCCCGCAGATCAAGCGCGGTACGAACGACGATGACTTCGCCGAGGCCGCCGGCTGGCTCGGCAGGGTCCGCACCGGTCAGGTCTGATCGCCGCCCGGCCGTAGAGCCGGCACCCGGTCCAGGGACGGTGCCGGTGTGCGCCCGCCTAAGGCGTCCCGGCGGGCGGGAAACGGATGCCGCGGCCGGCTCGTCACCGCCACCGCGGGGGGCGGGCCGGTCAATCCGGGCGCGGGCGCGAGCCGTACATCGGTAGCCTTGTGGCTGTGATTGACCTGCGTACCCTTCGTGAGGATCCCGACCGGCTACGGGCGTCGCAGCGTGCCCGCGGTGAGGACGACTCTGTCGTCGACACGCTGCTCGACCTCGACGAGCGGCGGCGCGGCGCGCTGAGCCGCTTCGAGACGCTCCGCGCCGAGCAGAAAACCGTCGGCAAGTCTGTCTCCCGTGCCTCAGGGGAGGAGAAGGCCACCCTGCTGGAGCGGGCGAAAGACCTCTCCTCGCAGGTCAAGTCCGCCGAGGCCGAGGCGGAGAGGCTCGGCGCCGAGCTCGACGAGCTGCTCTACACGGTGTCCAACCTCGTGGAGGAGGGGGCTCCCGCCGGCGGCGAGGACGACTACGTCGTGCTGGAGGAGATCGGCGAGAAGCCGTCCTTCGACTTCGAGCCCAAGGACCATCTGGCGCTGGGCGAGCTGCTCGGCGCGATCGACATGGAGCGCGGCGCGAAGGTCTCGGGCTCGCGGTTCTTCTTCCTGAAAGGCGTCGGCGCGCGGTTGCAGCTCGGGCTGCTCAACATGGCCATGCAGCAGGCGATCGAGGCGGGCTTCATCCCGATGATCACGCCCGTGCTGGTCAAGCCGGAGTCGATGAAGGGCACCGGTTTCCTCGGCGCCCACGCCAGCGAGGTCTACCACCTGCCCGACGACGACCTGTTCCTGGTCGGCACGAGCGAGGTGCCGATGGCGGCCTACCACGGCGACGAGATCCTGGACGGCTCCGCGCTCCCGTACCGCTACGCGGGATGGTCCTCGTGCTTCCGCCGCGAGGCGGGCTCGTACGGCAAGGACACGCGTGGCATCATCCGGGTCCACCAGTTCGACAAGGTCGAGATGTTCTCCTACGTGCGCCCCGAGGAGGCGCACGCAGAGCACCTGCGCCTGCTCGACTGGGAGAAGGAGATGCTGGCCAAGGTCGAGCTGCCCTACCGGGTGATCGACACCGCGGCCGGAGACCTGGGGTCCTCGGCCGCGAGGAAGTTCGACTGCGAGGCGTGGGTGCCCAGCCAGGGCCGTTACCGCGAGCTCACCTCGACCTCCAACTGCACCGACTTCCAGGCCCGCCGCCTCGGCGTCCGCTTCCGCGACTCCGGCGGCAAGCCCCAGCACGTGGCCACCCTGAACGGCACGCTGGCCACCACCCGCTGGATCGTCGCGATCCTGGAGAACCACCAGCAGGCCGACGGATCCGTCGTGCTCCCCAAGGCCCTGCGCCCGTACGTCGGTCTCGACGTGCTCGAGCCCGTCAAATAGGTTCGCGCCGCTCGCGGCGAGGCACGCGAGCCCGTAGTGCTCGTAGTGAGGGCCCCGCCGCGCGGCGGGGCCTTCCGGGGCATGCCCTCCGGTGGATCCTCCCGCTCGTCCTGCCTGTCCCGTCGGCCTCGCCTGTTCCGCTCGCCTCGCCGTTTCGCTCACTCGGCGAGGTAGCGCTGGATCGTGGGGCCGAGCCAGTCGACGATCTCCTCCCGGGGCATGGCCACCACGGGCGGCAGCCGCAGGACGTAGCGGCACAGGGCCATGCCGAGGACCTGGGTGGCGGTGAGCCCGGCCCGTAGCGCGGCCTGGGCGGGGTCGGCGCTGAGGCGGGCGACGAGGGGGCCGAGCTGGGCGGCGAAGATCTCGCGCATGCGCTCGGCGGCGCCCTCGTTGGTGACCCCGGTACGGAGCAGGATCATCATGCCCTCGTCGTCCTCCCAGCGGTCGAGGAAGTGGGCGACGAGCGTCCTGCCCACCTCCTCCCGGGGAACCGCCGACAGATCCGGAAGCCTCAGGTCGATGTCGGCCGCGGCGGCGAAGAGCCTGTCCTTGTTGCCGTAGTAGCGCATGACCATGGACGGGTCGATGCCCGCGTCCGAGGCTATGGCCCGGATGGTGGCCCGCTCGTAACCGTCCGCCGCGAAGCGCTCGCGTGCCGCGGTCAGGATCGCGGCCTTGGTGTCCTCCGAGGTTCTTCGCATGCCAACAACTGTAGGCCAACAACTGTTGACATCGCCAGGGCGGAGATGCACAGTTATGCCAACGAGCGTTGACCAACAAGCGTTGGCATTCTCAAGGAGGACGAAATGCTCCCCACGCTTCCCACGACCACGGACGTTCTCGTCGTCGGCGCGGGCCCGACCGGCCTCACCGCCGCCGTCCACCTCGCCGGACAGGGATTCGACGTGACCGTCGTCGACGACCAGGCGGCCGGTGACAACACCTCGCGAGCCGCCGTCGTGCACGCCAGGACGCTGGAGGTCCTCGAGAATCTCGGAGTCTCCGCGCGTCTGGCGGCCCTGGGCATCCACGCCCGGCGGTTCACCATCAGGGACCGCGACAGGATCCTGGTGCCCGTCGGCTTCGACCGGCTACCGACCCGCTACCCGTACACGCTGATGGTCTCCCAGGCGGTGACCGAGCGGGTGCTGCTGGAGCGCCTCGCCGAACTGGGCGGACGTGTCGCCAGGCCGTACACCCTGGAAAGCCTCACCCAGGACGACGAGGGAGTGACCGCGCGCCTCTCCGGGGGCGCGGTCGTCACCGCGAAGTACCTCGTCGGCGCCGACGGCATGCACAGCACGGTCCGCGAGCAGGTGGGAGTCGCGTTCGAGGGCGGGCGGTACGCGGAGTCGTTCAGCCTGGCCGACGTGCGCCTCACCGGCGGCGTGCCCCGCGACGAGGTCGTCCTCTACTTCTCGCCCGCCGGGCTGGTCGTGGTCGCGCCGCTGCCCGACGGCACCCACAGGATCGTCTCCACCGTGGACGAGGCGCCACCCACCCCCGACGTGGCCTTCGTCCAGGGACTGCTGGACGCCCGGGGCTCCCGGAAGGAGCGTGCCGTGGTCGGCGAGGTCCTCTGGGGATCCCGCTTTCGCATCCACCATCGCGTGGCCCGTACGTTCCGCGCCGGGCGGGTCCTGCTCGCCGGTGACGCCGCGCACGTCCACAGTCCCGCGGGAGGGCAGGGGATGAACACCGGAATCCAGGACGCCGTCGCCCTGGCCGAAGCCCTCACGATCGCTCTCAAGGGCGCGGAGGAGGCACTGGACCGCTATGCCGCCGCCCGTCGCCCCATCGCCCTTCAGGTCGTCACCTTCGCCGGGCGGCTCTCCGGGCTGGCCAACATGAACAGGCATCTGCGACCGCTCAGGAACCTGATCCTGCGACTCCTGGCGCTCAGCCCGGCCTTCCGCCGGCGACTCGCCTGGCGGCTCTCGGGTCTGGTCTACCGGTGAAAGGTAGAAGGCGGGGTTCGCTAGAAGCGAACCCCGCCTTCCGGTTCAACCAAGAGGTCTATGCGTCAGACGGCGCGGACCTGCGAGGCCTGCGGGCCCTTCTGGCCCTGGGTGATCTCGAACTCGACCCGCTGGCCGTCTTCGAGGCTACGGTAGCCGTTGCCCTGGATCTCGGAGAAGTGCACGAACACGTCCGGTGCACCGCCGTCCGGTGCGATGAAGCCGAAGCCCTTTTCAGCGTTGAACCACTTGACGGTTCCCTGAGCCATTAAAGCTCTCCCTCAGGATTTGAAACTTTGGGATTCACACCTCATGAACCCCATGTGTCGTACAGCGGGCCCCGGGGTGGCTCAGTCAAACTGGTTTTCACAACGGGATTCAGCTAATACAACGCCATCACATCTAACACTATCCGGCGCATGCGTGTTCCCGCCATGAGGAAGATTCCTCGGACCGGATCCCTGGGGCCGACACGCCGACCATCACAGTGCACACTGGGACGTGTTATGCAAAGCCCCAGGCTGGTCGCCACCGACCTCGACGGCACCGCTCTGCGCTCGGACGGCACCGTCTCCCCCCGTACGGCCGCCGCTTTTGCGCTTGTGGAGAACGCCGGGGCCACACTGGTCTTCGTGACCGGCAGGCCACCTCGCTGGATGCACATGGTCGCGGGAGCCGTGCGCCATCGAGGGCTGGCCATATGCGCCAACGGAGCCCTCGTCTACGACCTGCACAGTGAGCAGATCGTCAAATCCCACCTCATCCACCCGGACGTGCTTGAAGAGGTGGTGAGGCGTCTCCGCGAAAAGGTTCCCGACCTCGCGTTCTCTGTGGAATACGAGGGTGGATTCGCTCACGAATCGGACTTCCGTCTCGGAGGATGGGACAGCAAGGCGGTCGGCGGACGCCGCGTCGGAACGGACACGCTCACCTCGCGGCCCTGCGCCAAACTTCTGGCACTACATCCCAGAATGGACCCCGACATCCTCCACGCGGCGGTTTACGGGCTGGTCGGCGACCTGGTCACCCCCACCCATTCCAGCGGCCGGGCACTGATCGAGATGAGCGCGCACGGCGTGACGAAGGCATCGGCGCTGTCCCACCTGGCCATGACGCTCGGCATCGTGGCCGAAGAGGTGATCGCCTTCGGCGACATGCCCAACGACCTTCCGATGCTCCGGTGGGCCGGCGTCTCGTACGCCGTCGCCAACGCCCACCCGGAGGTGCTGGCCGCGGTCGATCACGTGACCGCGGCCAACAACGACGACGGGGTCGCCGGGGTTCTTGAGGAGCTCTACAGATCGTGACGGGCTCCGCGAGCTCTCAGAAAGCCCGGTGAAAGTTTCGCGATCGGGGAGCCGGCGGCGTCCGCCGGACTCTCCGCCCGGCTCGTGAGCCTTCACCGCGCCCCTCGGCGGGCCGGTGGGTGTGTCGTGCGGGGGTCTTACAGCGCGGGGGCCTTACAGATCGTGCGGGGGCCTCACAGGTAGGGACCCGCGTTGCCGCCAGGGGGGCCCTCCTGCTGCTGGAGGGACATGCCGCCGGGCAGAGCCCTGCGCATGTTCTCCAGCTGGGCGCGAGCCGCCATCTGCTGGGCGAACAACGTGGTCTGTATGCCGTGGAACAGTCCTTCGAGCCAGCCGACCAACTGCGCGTGGGCGACCCGGAGCTCCGCCTCGCTGGGCGGGGTGCCGTTGACGTCCTCGGTGAACGGCAATGAGAGCCGTTCCAGCTCCTCGACCAGTTCCGGTGCCAGACCGTCTTCGAGCTCCTTGATGGAACTCTCGTGGATCTCCTTGAGCCGCTTGCGGCTGGCCTCGTCCAGCGGAGCCGCCCGGACCTCCTCGAGGAGCTGGCGGATCATGCTGCCGATGCGCATCACCTTGGCGGGCTGCTCGACGAGGTCGGCGATCGACCGGCTCTCACCCTCCTCCTCGCCCTGGGAGCCCTGGGGACCCACGACCACGATGTGCGGAGTGCTCTCCTCAGCGTTCATAGCCTCAACTTACTAGCAGGATTTTCCCGATGTGTTCTCCGGACTCCAGGATGCGGTGGGCCTCGGCCGCGTCGCTCATCGGCACCCGGGCGTGCACCACGGGCCGGATGGCCCCGGCGTCGAGCAGGGGCCAGACGTTGTCCACGACCCCGCGCACGATCGCCCCCTTCTCGTCGACGGGCCGGGAACGCAGCGTGGTGCCGTACACCGAGGCCCGCTTCGCGAGCAGGGCTCCCAGGTTCAGCTCGCCCTTCGCGCCACCCTGCAGGCCGATCACGACCAGCCGGCCCCCCGTCTTGAGAACCCTGATGTTCCCCGGAAGGTATTTGCCGCCCATGATGTCGAGGACCACGTCGGCCTTGACCTTCTCCGAGAAGTCCTCCCGCCGGTAGTCGATCCCCTCGTCGGCGCCCAGCTCCAGGCAGCGGTCGATCTTCTCGGGGGACCCGGCGGTGACGACCACGCGCGAGCCGAACGCCTTCGCCAGCTGTACGGCCATCGTGCCGATCCCGCTCGCGCCGCCGTGCACGAGGAGGGTCTCGCCCTTCCGCAGGCGCGCGGTCATGAAGACGTTGGACCAGACCGTGCAGGCCACCTCGGGCAGCCCGGCGGCCTCGACCAGGTCGACGCCCTCCGGCACCCGCATGACCTGCTGCCAGGGAACGGCGACCTTCTCCGCGTAACCGCCACCGCTGAGCAGCGCGCACACCCGGTCACCCGGCGCGAACCCCTCGACGTCCGGACCCACCGCCTCGACCACGCCGGAACACTCCATGCCCGGGTACGGCGAGGCGCCGGGGGGCGGGTCGTAGAGCCCCTGACGCTGCAGCGCGTCGGCCCTGTTGACCGCGGAGGCGGCCACGTCGATGATGACTTCGCCGCGTTCGGGCAGCGGATCGGGAACCTCCCGCCACGTCAGCACTTCCGGTCCACCTGGTTTATCGATCACGATGGCGCGCATGTGAGCAAAGGTATCCGCTGAGCCCCAACTTGGTGGTTGCTCGCGTTGACAGGAACACAGGGCGTTAACCTGCTATGTGTTTGCTGCCCTTTTATGCCCATCCCGAGGGGGAACACGGTGGCAAGACACGATCGTGAGGAATCTCTCGAGGAACAGCTCGCATGGCTCGACGCCATCAAGGAGCAGGAGGAGGAGGCGCCCGCCCTGGCGGTGAAGGCCGGCGCGGTGGACGACGCCGTCGTCTCGCCGTACCCGAAGGACCCCTGGAGTCTGGTCCCGACCGAGCCGGACACGACGTCCTCGCCGCTGTTCCGCGCGGCCGTCGACTCGGCTCACCCGGTCGCCGACCCGCCGGTGGAGGACGCCGACGCGGCCGAGTGGATGGAGGCCTCCGACACGGTGAGTTCCTTCACCGTGCCCGCTCCGGTATCCGGCAAGCAGGACAACGACGGCTTCCTCGCGCCGCTCAAGCCGCTGCCGCGCCAGGAGGAGGGCGACACCGGCGACCACGGCGTCGCCGACTTCACCGAGCCGCACCTTCGCACCCCGTTCGCGGCGCCCGCCCAGGAGCCGTCCCGCGGGTTGTTCGAGCAACCTCGGCGCCAGGCGGAGCCGGCCGAACCCTTCACGTCTCCCGCTCCTGCCTCCGCCTCGGCCGAGCCCTCCGACCCGGAGCCGCCCAAGCCGTCGTCCTCGGACACCGAGCGGTTCACCTTCGGCGGCACGGAGTTCGGCGGTACCGACTCCGACCGCTTCTCCTTCGGGAGCGGCGGCACGCGCTCCACCTCGGGCGGCAAGGACTTCTCCTCCACCGGCTCCTCGACCGGCGGAGACTTCTCCGCCGGAACCGCCGGAACCGCCGGAACCGCCGGAACCGCCGAGGCCGACCGGTCGGCGTCCGGCACGACCGGATCCGGTGGGTCCGGGACCGGCACGTCCGGTGCGTCCGACGGTGGCGACCGGTTCTCGTCAGGTGCCGCGGAGGCCGACCGCTTCCCCGCCGCCGGTGCCGAGCACGACCGTGACCGTACGATCTTCGAACCCTTCGAGTCCTTCGAGTCCACGGTGACGTCGGTGGTGAAGGAGCCGCCCAGGCAGGCGCCCGAGCGCTTCGAACCCGACTCGGATCGCTTCGAACCCGTTCCGGCACCCGTCCCCGCGTCCGGTTCCGAGCCCAAGCCGGAGCCCGCCGACTCGTTCCGGGCTCCCGAGTCCTTCGGCACCGACCGGCCGGAACCGGCCGCGGCGCCGGAGCGTCCCGCGACCTCGGGTGCGTTCGGCCCGGAGTCCTCTGCGGGCTCCTTCGGTACGGACACCGCCCCCGGCTCCCGTGGCTCCTTCGGCACGGAGCGTTCCAGCTCGGCTCCGTCTTCTTCCGGTTCTTCCGGGTTCGCCGCGTTCTCCGGCCCCACGGCCTTCGCGCCGGGACGGGACGCGCCCCCCGCCCCCGAGCGGGACTCGTCCCAGGAGCGCGTGGAACGGGAGAGCCCCTTCGCGCCGGGACGGGACGCGGCCGAACCGGTGCGGGAGCCGTATCAGGCACGCCGCCGCCAGACGACCCCGGCACCCGCCTTCGGCGCACCGGCCAGGCAGCAGCAGCCTCCGGGCACGGCTCCCCGGCAGTCCGCCGACAGCCTGGACCCGGAGTCGCTGCTGAGGGGCCGTCGCAACGCGCCCGCCGGTGGCTGGCGGAAGCTGGTCTACAAGGCGTCGGCCGGGCTGATCAAGCCCGGCGAGTCCCCGGAGGTCCGTCGTCGCAGGGAGCTGGTCGGCCGCGCACGCACTCCGGTGGCCACCGGCCACCACCGCGTCGCCGTACTCAGCCTCAAGGGTGGTGTCGGCAAGACCACGACCACGGTCGGCCTCGGTGCCACGCTGGCCCAGGTACGCGGCGACCGGGTCATCGCGGTCGACGCCAACCCCGACCGGGGCACCCTGTCGGACAAGGTCGAGCTCGAAACCTCCGCGACCGTCCGCGACCTGCTCAACGAGCGGCAGCAGATCAAGAGGTACGTCGACATCCGGGCCTTCACCTCCCAGGCCCCGTCGCGCCTGGAGATCCTCGCCTCCGACCGTGACCCGTCGGTGTCCGAGGCCTTCAGCGCGGCCGACTACCAGTCGGTCTCCCAGGTGCTGGAGAACTTCTACTCGATCTGCATCACCGACTGCGGCACCGGCCTGCTCCACTCGGCCATGTCCGGCGTGCTCGGCCTGGCCGACCAGCTCGTCCTGGTCAGCTCTCCCTCCGTGGACGGCGCCCGCGCCGCCTCGGCGACCCTCGACTGGCTGGAGGCCCACCACTACGAGGAGCTCGTCCGCTCCGCGACCGTGGTGCTGTGCAGCGTCCGTCCGCGCTCGAAGTCGACCGTCGACCTCGACCGCCTGGAAGCCCACTTCGCGGCCCGCTGCCGCGCCGTCATCCGCGTCCCCTACGACCCGCACCTTGAGGAGGGCGCGGAGATCGACTTGGAAAGGCTCCAGCCCGGCACCCGCGAGTCCTACCTCCGCCTGGCCGCCTCGGTCGGCGACGGTTTCGCGGGTCCCCAGCCCTGACTCACACCGGGCGGGCGCCTCGTCCCCGAATCGGGGACGAGGCGCCCGCCGGGTCCGGGCACGCCCGGGTCAATGAGAGACTAGGGTGCAATCTGACACGTTCTCCGGACGTGTCGCCAGGAGAGCTCGCCTAGTGGACGATGGCGGCGGTCTTGAAAACCGCTAGGCCGGGTGACCGGTCTCGTGGGTTCGAATCCCACGCTCTCCGCTGAGCATCAGAAACGGCGTCTGACCAGGCACTTGGCCTCGGTGAGGCGCCGTTGATCGTTTCCGGGGTGTGCAGCCGTATGCCGCTCTGAGCGGCTCTGAGTCGGTGTTCGCGGAATATACGCGGAATGATGTTGGTCGCATCCGCGCAGGTCGCGCCGGGAAAAAGAGAAGAGGCCCCGGGGACTCCGGAGCCTCTTCCACGTGTGATCGATCATGCGGCCAATGCATCGTCGATCCTGCGATTGGCGATCTCCGTGCCACCGTCGATGCACTTGGCGTAGACCTTGAGCAGCACGTCCACCCCGTGCCCCGCCCGCTCCGCCACGTCAGGGGCCGCCACCCCGGCATTGAGCCACAGGGACACCGCCGCGTGCCGCAGATCGTACGGCCGGGCCGCCAGGGGTGAGACCTGCTGTTCGGGAGTCAACGCGAAGGCTCGCGCCGCCTTCCACACTTCGCAGTAGGTCCCGATGGAGATCACTCCGCCGCGCGAGGTCCGGAACAGTCGGCCGTCTTCATGGATGCCGAACTCCTCGATGTGCTCGCGCAGGATGGCCACCAGCTCGGGCGGGACCGGCACGGGACGGCCTTCGTCCTCGGCCCGGTGCTTCAGGCCCCGATCGTCGTGAGCCTCACCACTGTCGGTCCACTTCTTGTTCGTCCACGGCTTGGACTTGGCCAGGACGGGCCACCCCCAGCCCGTCGCCGGGAGGTGGCTGAAGCGACCGACATGCAACGGGGATGCACAAGGGATTGAATCGAGCCGGCCGACGAGCGCCTGGTCGATCTTGATAAGAACCCCCGAGTGGGACGGCAAAACGCAATATGCGTGGAATGATCTAAATCGCTAGAGCTGGCAGATGCGCGTCTGTGCACTTCAGGGCGCCATACAGTGAAAATCGGCGGTCCGTTGTAAATCCGCGGCTCATAGCCAGGTTCGGATGCCGGAGCCGTGGTGAGCAGTAGAAACGGCCCTTGGCTAGCGCATACGCCGGTTAAGGGCCGTTCTCGTCTCCCCCTTTTTGTCCGGCTAGCGTCGGACGTCTGCGATTATCCGTTGCAATGCGTTTCTACGATCAAGGTCTAGGGTAGCGTTCTAGATGGAGTACGCCTCAAGATCCAAACTTCCCGTGAGACTGGAACGGTGCACATGGATCCGCTTACTGCAGCAATCATCCTCGGCGCAGGAGCTGGGCTCAAAGAAGGCGCGACGCAGGCTGTTCGCGACGCGTACAATGCAATCCGCAATCTCCTGACCTCCAGATATCCAACCTTGGATCTTCGGCCGTTGGAAGAGAACGCCGGTTCAGCAACAGAACGGGAATCCCTTTCGGCGGATCTAGTGGAACGCGGCGCCCTTGAGGACGCCGAACTACTGGAGTCTGCTAGGTCACTGGTCGAAACGGTGGAGAGGGAAGACCCGCAGTCTGCGGCTTCCCTAGGGGTCGACCTTAATGCTATTCGCGCGGAGTTCATCACGATCGCGCGAGTAGTCGGTGGCGTGCGGGCACAGGACGTCCAGACCAAAGGCGGAATATCTATCTCTGATATTCAACACGGCTGGGGGGCTGACCCAAAACCCTGAGGGCGGCTGCCACGGAACGCGCATCCGCAGCTGCCCAAGCCGATGCCACCGACCTCCCTCCGCGATCTCTCGTCGATCTCGATCGAGTGGCTGCCCATAACATCACGATCAACGTGGCATCTACAGAGAACGCACCGGTGACACGCCTTAGTCCGCCCGAGCCCAGGACCGGAGTCCCACCCGACCCAATCGTCTATTTCACCGGCCGCCAAGAGGAGTTGACCAAACTCCGACAGGCACTACTCCAGCACGGCCGCGTGGCGACGTTCGGGCTCGGCGGCGTCGGAAAGACGCAGCTGGCTGTCCAATATATTCAACGGAACAGGGCCGACTATCACAACGGCACTTTCTGGCTGAGAGGCGACAGGGCAAGCACGCTCACCGGAGATCTGGCCAGCCTGGCGTGGCGACTGAACCTCCCAGAGCGGGAGCTGATCTACCAAGAGCTGATTATCGAAGCGGTCGTCTCATGGCTGAGCAACCATCAGCACTGGTTGCTTGTGATCGACAATCTTGATGAACCGGCATTTGAGGCCGTTAATCGACTGCTCCCCCCTGGCCTTCGCGGGCACATCCTGGTCACCACACGGGTCCCCATATGGGCCGTGCGGTTGGAATTGGGGCCGTTGCCGATTGATGTCGCCACCCGCTTTCTACTGGCCCGTACTGGGCAGAGCGATGTCATCTCCGCAGAGGCCCTATGCGACCGGCTCGGCTGTCTGCCATTAGCGCTCGAACAGGCCAGCGCCTATCTGGACGAGACAGGGGAGCAACTGGCCGGCTACCTCAGGCTACTTGCGCAGGCGTCCTCCGAACTCCTGCAAGAGGGAACCCCAGAAGATCACCCGGAACCTGTAGCGCGCACTTGGCAGGTCGCATTCCAACGAGTAGAACAACGCTCACCAGCGGCAGCCGACCTAATGCGGCTGTGTGCGTTCCTAGGGCCCGATGAGATACCTATCCACCTGCTCCGAACAGGGGCCAGGGCTGACAAGCTCGGCGAGGTCTTGAACAACGCCTTGAGCGATGACCTCAAAGCCAACCGTGCAATCGCGGTTCTACGTCGGTATTCACTGGTCACTCGACAGGTTGATCGATTGAGTATTCACCGACTGGTGCAAGAGGTCGTTCGCTACTCGGTGGAAGTTAACGGTACTCAAAGTGTCTGGACGGAGCGTGCGTTGGACACGCTGATAATCACTGTGCCGGCCGCGGCCAAGGAGCCCGTGAACTGGGGCATTTGCCACGAACTCGCGCCGCACGTTCTGAGCGCGGTGGACTTGTCGCTCAAGGCTGGTCTCTGGCCCATCTACAGCAGTGAACTTCTCAACCGCATTGCCACATATTTTTGGGCACGTGCCGAATACGAAGCCGCAAAGCCCTTACACGAACGAGCACTTAAGGTACGCGAGCAGACCCTCGGCCGGGACCATCCGGATACCGCGATCAGCCTCAACAACCTGGCAGTGCTGCTTCAGGACAGCGGTGATCTTGAGGGTGCGCAGACCCTGTGCGAAAGGGCGCTCAACATTCGTCAGCGCGTCCTGGGAGCCAACCATCCGGACACCGCCACCAGCCTGAACAACCTAGGACGTCTTCGGCAGGCTCAAGCACAGATGGACCAGGCGAAAAATCTCTTCGAGCGCGCCCTTGAATTGCGCGAAGGAATTCTAGGTAGTGAAGATCCATTAACAGCTGAAAGCCTAAATAATCTCGGCCTGCTTCTGCGAGATCGAGGAGAGTTCGCCGCGGCCCGTCCGCTGTATGAGCGGGCTCTGGACATACGGGAACGAGTTCTGGGCTCCGACCACCGAGATACCGCCACCAGCCTCAACAACCTGGCCAGTCTGCTCCAAGACCTCGGCCAGTTCGCCGCGGCCCGTCCGCTGTATGAGCGGGCCCTGGACATACGGGAACGAGTTCTGGGCTCCGACCATCCGGATACCGCCACCAGCCTCAACAACCTGGCCAATCTGCTCCAAGACCTCGGCGAATTCACAGCTGCGAGACCCCTTTGCGAAAGGGCTCTAGACATCCGCGAACGCATTCTCGGCCCCAACCATCGACGCACCGGTCAAAGTTTGGGAAACCTCGCGAGCCTGCTCCAGTTCCAAGAAGAACTCGCCGCCGCTCGCCCCCTGTTCGAGCGGGCACTCAGCATATACGAGCGCGTACTGGGCCCTGAGCATCCCTATACCGGTACCGGCCTGAACAACTTGGGACGCCTGCTGTACGACCAGGGAGAGTTCTCTTCTGCCCAGCCTCTGTGCGAGCGCGCACTGTCCATCTACGAGCGAGCGCTAGGTTTCGATCACCCATATACCGCCACCAGCCTTAACAACCTCGGCCTGATCCTAAAGGGTCAGGGGCGGTTGGAAGAAGCAAAAGAACTCTTCCACCGTGCCCTGCAAATTCGCGAAAAAGTCCTTGGGTCGCTTCACATCGAAACCGCAATCACTCTTAATAATATCGCTCGAGTGCTGCTGAGCGAAGGAGAGGTGAAAACCGCTCTCCCCTTGCTGGACAGGGCGGTGCAAATCTTCGAGCGAACGATCGGGCCGCACCATCCGACTACGATCCACATCAAAGCGAACCGCGTTTCATAGCGGTCAGAGGGTGTCAGTCGGTTTCATTTCAGAATTGTGATAAAATGCCGCCTGAACATCCAGGAAACTGCGAAAACCTTGGATGGTTCGGGCCATTATTGCCTCTTCTGAAAGGTCTCCTGCATAGTGGGCGAACGCTACTTCCGCCGCCAGGTAGGCATGCTCTAGATGCTCCTCCTCGACAAAGGTGTGAAGGCTTACCCACTGGTATGCCGGAATCGGGTTCTGTGGCGTCGTATACGCCTCTAGATAAGCGGTGAGGCCGGGATAGTGGAGATGTAAGAACTTATCGATTATATTGAACTCTCTATCGGCCAAGAGCTCGGCTCCGATATGAAAGCCCATTGCTGCGAAGATGTCATGTTCGGTGACTGCAGAACAGGGCAGCAGGTAGGCGGCTCTGATATCCGCGAGGAGTTGACCGAAGTCGGCGTCCAGCGGAAACATCTGGTCGAATCCAGTGTGGTCCACCTCGAAGTAGTCAAGGACGCCAAGGAGGAAGGTCTGCCCCAACTGCCGATGAGTTATCCTGGCCTCGGTATCCCGGTCGGAGTATTCGTCCTCGGCAGCGAAGAAGACATGCGACGCTATTACACTAGCCACACCAGAACAAGCACTGATCGCCGTGCCCGAGTGTCTGAACACGGAGTCCATCATGTGAATTCTGCCCGCTAGTCCTGCAACTCCACCCGCGAAGCATCCATTGAATACAGTATATTTGTGCACAAAGTTCACTAGGTCGGCCGGATTTTGCAATGACTCCAACCGGCGTATCACAAGCCGCTCGGACTTCTCGAAATCCACCGATTTGGCAATGGCTTCACGCACGTCAGTCATTCTCGTCCAACTCCTTGTTGCGACAAACAGTAGCAAGTATGTGAGGCCCCAGCAAACATTTCTGAGTCTGGCGCGACGGCTGAGAACAGAGTGAAATGAAGAGCACAGTATTGCAACATGCGTGACCTTGCAGGTGCCGAAGTCGGGCGCCTCCTGCCGCTTATCCTGGAGCAAGGGCATCACAGGCGGTCTCTTACAACCGATCTTTCGCCTAAGTTCGCTGAGCTTGTTGTTTAACCTCGGATTTGTACATCTGCTGCGATAGGCCATGCCAGGCGATATACCGGGCTGTGACGCCTC